>NZ_VPBI01000005.1:0-158979 GCF_013418795.1 Acinetobacter sp. YH12120
TTGTGCTGGCGACCATAGCAAGAGTGAACCACCTGATCCCTTCCCGAACTCAGAAGTGAAACCTCTTCGCGCTGATGGTAGTGTGGGGTTACCCATGTGAGAGTAAGTCATCGCCAGCTCATTATTCAAACACCCTCAACTAGCGTTGGGGGTGTTTTTTTATGCAAGAGAGAAAATAAAGTTAGAAAAACAATAATAAATTGAATAGAACTTCTGATTAAAATCTTTATGTCTTTTGATAAATCTGTGCTATACCTAATAAAACGGCATAGAAATTGCTTATCAAAAACTTATATATTAAGTTGTTGAAAAACATAAATTTAAAAGAGTGGGTGAAAATGAAGTTATCGGTTGGATTAAAAGTTGCAAACTCCTTGTCACTGACACCGCAGTTACAACAAGCCATTCGTTTGCTTCAACTTTCGAGCTTGGAACTTGAACAAGAAGTTCAAATTCAGTTGGACAGTAATCCCTTATTAGAAAAAGTCGAAGAACAAAGTAGTGTCGAAAGTTTATCCACCTTAGAAGAGCAAGAGCATGATCAAAAGGATTTGACTAAAGAATTAAATGCAGATCATCTACCGAATGACTTGCCTGTCGATACAGACTGGGATGATGTGTACACTCATTTACCCACGAGTTTGGGAGCAGCGGAATATGAAGAGCGCGAGGATAATCGTCAGGGACATTTAGGTTTAAAAGAGCACATGATGCAACAAATCAATCTGTTGCATTTTTCTCAAGTCGAGCAGCTCATTGCCTACTGTATTGTCGATGCTTTGGATGACAATGGTTTCTTGGATTGTGAAATATCTGAAATCACTACATCTGTGCAACATTTATTGATCTCCATGGAATACGAAGATGAAGTTGAAGACGATGAAGTTTTGGTCGTTTTGAAACATATTCAGCGTTTAGAGCCGATTGGTATTGGTTCGCGTAATTTGGCGGAATGTTTATCTATTCAGCTTGAAAGTTTGGCTACAGATGTGCCTTATCGGCAGGAAGCACTGCAACTCTTGCAGCATTATGAGTTATTAATTTCGAATGATTTAGCCAAGTTAATTAAGCAAACGGGTTTAAGCGCAGATCAGCTACAGCATGCAGTGGCTTTATTAAAAACCTTGAAAGCGCATCCTGGTACAGCATTTGAAGATCAGGAGTCAGATTATCAAATTCCAGATGTAGTGGTCAGTAAAAAGCAGGACCATTGGCAGGTGCAGCTGAATCCTGATGTTGTACCGAAGCTTAGAATCAATTCATTTTATGCCAATATGATTAAACGCGCAGATCAAAGCGAAGACAATCAATATTTGCGCAATCAAATGTTGGATGCAAAAAACTTTATTAAAAGTGTCGATGAGCGTCATAAAACTTTATTAAAAGTCGCAACCTGCATTGTGCAACATCAACGTGAATTTTTAGAAATTGGTGCTGAAGGAATGAAACCGTTGATTTTGCGTGATGTTGCCGATGAGGTGGAGTTGCATGAATCTACAGTTTCACGGGTGACCACTAATAAATATATGTTAACTCCACGTGGTTTATTTGAATTGAAATATTTCTTTTCAAGTCATGTTGGAACAAGTTCAGGTGGAGAAGCATCCTCAACTGCGATTCGCGCCAAGATAAAAAAATTAATTGCAGAGGAAAATCCACGTAAACCTTTGTCAGACAACACAATTGCAAACCTTCTTAAGGAAGAGGGAATTGATGTAGCACGCCGAACAGTTGCGAAATATCGTGAGTCATTAAATATTCCGTCATCTTCTGAACGAAAAGTCTTGATCTAATTTTTAAAATCGGTCTATTCTAAGGATTCATTATGACCAAATAATGAATCTTTTTTGAAGGAATAGTTAGACATGATTTAAAGTGACCGCTACAGTGATCTGTTATTTGGCAATCAATCATGTGAACTATGCCTTCCTAATCCTAATGAAGGTGAGGGATAGAATTATGCAAATAACAATTCGTGGACATCACTTAGCTATCACCCCTGCAATTGAAGAAAATATTCGACTTAAATTTGCACAAATGACCAAACATCTGGATCAGGTCAATAGTATGCAGGTGAAATTAAGTAAAGATCATCAAATCGATAAACATTCTAAAAAAGGTAGCGCCAATCATATTGCAGAAGCGATTATTCGTTTACCTGGAACGGAGCTTTTTGCGCAGGCTAGTGCAGATGATATGTATACTTCAATTAAGATGATGACAGAAAAATTAAAACGTCAGTTAGAGAAACATCGGAAGATGCAGTTGGATTATCAGCCTTTAGCCATCTAGTTAAAATGTGATTTAAAAAGAGGTTTTGGATAAACCTCTTTTTTTATTGCGATAATGTATAGGATTAATGAATTATTTTTTCTATTTATAGTAAAATGACAGGTTTTTACACCGTTGGTCCTATAAGAGGTCTTTGTGATGAATAGTGAACAGCTCACTGAAATTTTAAAAGCTGCTTTTCCAGAGGCTGAAGTTGCTGTAAGTGGGCAAGGCGGCAAGTTTGATCTTCGTATTGTAGATAATCAGTTTGAAGGTAAGCGTCCTGTTGCTCGTCAACAAGCAGTGTATGCACCATTGAATAGCTATATTGCCAGCGGTGAAGTTCATGCGGTTACAATTCGTGCAATGACACAAGAAGAATGGCGTAAAGCAAGCTTATTTGGAGCTTAATAATTTAATGGATAAATTTTTAATTCAGGGCGGTAATAAGCTCGAAGGTGAAGTGCGTATTTCTGGTGCAAAAAATGCAGCCTTGCCACTTCTTGCTGCAATGATTCTTGCAGAAACGCCAATTACATTGAAAAATGTTCCAAATTTAAAAGATGTAAATACCTTGGTGAAGTTGATCGCAGGCTTGGGCATTAAAATGTCTTATGAAGGCGATACAGTCATTGCAGATACCTCAACGTTGGACAACCAATTTGCACCTTATGAATTGGTAAAAACCATGCGTGCCTCTATTTTGGTGCTTGGCCCATTGGTTGCGCGCTATGGTAGTGCAAAAGTATCTTTGCCAGGGGGGTGTGCAATAGGCTCACGTCCTGTCGATCAACATCTTAAAGCACTTGAAGCTTTAGGCGCAGAAATTGAAGTTGAAAATGGCTATGTAAATGCCAAAGTCAATGGTCGCCTTAAAGGTGGCGAAGTGGTCTTTGATATGGTCACTGTTGGCGGTACAGAAAACATTCTCATGGCTGCGGTATTGGCAGATGGTGTTACCACTATTCGTAATGCTGCACGTGAACCTGAAATTACCGACCTTGCGCAAATGCTCATCACAATGGGCGCTAAAATTGAAGGTTTAGACACCGATACTTTAGTGGTTACAGGTGTTGAACACTTGCATGGTTGTGAGTATTCAGTAGTTGCTGACCGTATCGAAACAGGTTCTTATTTGGCTGCAGCTGCAATTACGGGCGGTAAAATCAGAACCACACATACCGATCCTGCCTTGCTAGAATCTGTGTTAGATAAGTTTGAAGAAATGGGTGCGGAAGTCACACGTGGCGATGACTGGATTGAACTGGACATGATGGGCAAGCGCCCTAAAGCCGTGAGTTTCAGAACTTTACCACATCCTGAATTTCCAACAGACATGCAAGCACAGTTAATGGCGGTGAATGCGATTGGACGCGGTTTTGCTACCATTTCGGAAACTATTTTTGAAAACCGTTTTATGCATGTCCCTGAGTTGTCACGTATGGGTGCCAATATTCAGGTAGAAGGCAATGATGCGGTGGTGACAGGCGTAGAAAAACTTTCTGCTGCACCTGTTATGGCAACTGATTTACGTGCCTCATTCTCGTTGGTGTTAGCAGCATTGGCGGCAGAAGGCGAAACATTGATTGACCGTATTTATCATATTGATCGCGGTTATGAAAATGTAGAACAAAAGTTACAAGGTTTAGGCGCCCAAATTAAGCGAGTAAATTGATGAATGACATGAGAAACGATGATCCAAATTTTGACGTCATGGGCAATTTTGATCATGGTTTAACTTTGGCATTAAGTAAGGGGCGAATTTTAAAAGAAACTTTGCCTTTATTAGAAACTGCGGGAATTAATTTACTGGAAGATCCAGATAAATCACGTAAGTTGATTTTCCCAACCACACATAAACAAGTGCGTATTTTAATTTTACGTGCCTCTGATGTACCAACTTATGTTGAAAATGGTGCGGCAGATATTGGGGTTGCGGGTAAAGACGTGCTGATGGAGCATGGCGCTCAAAATGTATATGAGCCGCTGGATCTGAAAATTGCCAATTGTAAATTAATGACTGCGGGCAAAGTTGGTATGCAGCGTCCAAAAGGTCGTTTAAAAATTGCCACTAAATATGTGAATTTGACCCGTCAATATTATGCCAGCTTAGGTGAGCAGGTTGATGTCATTAAACTCTATGGCTCAATGGAATTAGCACCATTGGTCGGTTTGGGTGATTACATTGTCGATGTGGTTGATACAGGTAATACTTTACGTGCCAACGGTTTAGAGCCGCTAGAAGAAATCTGTAAAGTATCTTCACGTTTAATTGTCAATAAAGCCAGTTTTAAGCGCAAGCAAGATTTGCTCAATCCAATTTTGGCACAACTTGAAAAAGCTGTGGCAGAACGAGAGTTGGCAAAACAATCTGCTTAACTTTGTATCCATCATCCTGCCTTCTCAAAAAACCGTCATTTAATGGCGGTTTTTTTATGTTCGTGCATGATTCTGTTCTTGAATGATTTCGAACGTGAATTTCCATCAAAACATACTGCTTTCGCCATGTATAGATTCCCACAAAGCCTTAGAAACAAGGTAAACTAAACTTTTCTATCAAACCTTGTGGGTAAATTGATGCGACGTTTATCGACTCAAGATCAAAGCTTTAAACAAGCCTTTGCAGACTTGTTGGCTTTTGAAACTGTCAGTGATCCTGAACTTTTAAAAACTGTAGATCAAATTATTGCTGATGTGCGTCAGCACGGTGATGCTCAGGTTCTTAAACTCACTCAACAGTTCGATCGACATCCAGCGCATCAATTTTCAGAACTTGAGTTAAGTCAGGAACAACTGAAAGCCGCATTTGATGCTTTAGATAACGAAGTTCGTGAAGCTTTGGAATTGGCTGCTGTACGTATTCGTGAATTTCACCAAGCGCAAAAGCAGGATGGCTGGACTTATGTTGATGCTTTGGGCAATACACTTGGGCAAAAAGTCACGCCATTAGATCGCGTTGGTATTTATGTACCAGGTGGTTTGGCATCTTATCCATCTTCTGTGCTCATGAATGCCGTGCCTGCGCATGTTGCTGGTGTACCTGAAATTATTATGGTGGTACCTGCACCGAATGGTGAACTCAATCCATTGGTTTTAGCGGCTGCATATTTAGCAGGAGTCACTCGTGTATTTACCATTGGTGGAGCGCAAGCCGTTGCTGCGTTGGCTTATGGTACAGAAACCATCCCATCGGTAGATAAAATTACGGGGCCGGGTAACCGCTTTGTGGCGGCTGCAAAACGTGCTGTGTTTGGTCAGGTCGGCATTGATATGATTGCTGGGCCATCCGAAATTTTGGTTTATGCCGAAGGTGAAAATAATCCTGAATGGTTGGCGATGGATTTACTTTCCCAAGCCGAGCACGACACGGTTGCACAATCTATTTTTATTACACCAGATGCGCAATTGCTGAATCAGGTTGAACAAGCGATTGAACAGCACTTGGCGAATTTGCCTAAAGCTGAAATTGCCCGCACTTCTATTGCAAATCGTGGTGCATTGATCTTAGTCAAAGATCGTCAAGAGGCGATTGAATTGATCAACCAAGTTGCGCCCGAACACTTGGAGTTGTGTATGGATGATCCACAAGTGATGGCAGAAGAAATTCGTCATGCGGGTGCGATCTTTATGGGGCGCTATACACCAGAAGCGATTGGTGATTATTGTGCAGGGCCAAACCACGTATTACCAACGTCGGGTACAGCACGTTTTTCATCGCCATTGGGTGTTTACGATTTCCAAAAACGCTCAAGTCTGATTATGTGTTCAGCTGAGGGCGTGAAAAGTTTGGCGAAAACCGCTGATATTTTAGCGCAGCAGGAAAATCTGGATGCGCATGCACGATCAGCACGTTATCGTTATCAATCATAAATAGCACTACAACCTCTCCCTGACCCTCTCCTAATAAAGAGAGGGGAATTTAAACCACACAAATTTTGTGTCTTTAGTAATGAAAATTCCTCTCCCTTTGGGAGAGGTTAGGAGAGGGTTTAAAGAGAATACAAAATGAATATCACAGCAGAACAAATGCGTTTTTGGAGCCCTGAAGTACGTGAGCTAGAGCCTTATGTACCGGGTGAGCAGCCAAAAATTCAAAATTTATTAAAATTGAATACCAATGAAAACCCGTATCCACCTTCGCCTAAAGTGGTGGAAGCGGTGCAAAAGGTTTTAGAAAACTCGGCAGATGCACTGCGTTTATATCCAGATCCAGATGCGTCTGAGCTTAAGCAAGCCATTGCGAAACAGCAAAATGTAGCTGTTGGAAATGTCTTTGTTGGCAATGGTTCAGATGAAGTCCTTGCACATATTTTTAAGGCTTTTTTTGTTCAGGAACAGCCGTTACTGTATCCGGATATCACCTATAGTTTTTACCCTGTATATAGTCAATTTTTTGGGGTAAAAACTAAAATTTTGCCTTTAAATGATGATTTTGAAATTGTAGTTGATGACTATAAGCAAGCCAATGGTGGCATTATCATCACCAATCCGAATGCACCGACCAGTATTGCTTTAGGTTTAAGCGCTATTGAAGAAATTTTACAGGCCAATCCAAATTCAGTGGTCGTGATTGATGAGGCTTATGTCGATTTTGGTGCAGAGTCTGCAGTGAAATTGGTGGAAAAGTACGAGAATCTAGTGGTGTGTCAAACCACCTCTAAATCACGTTCTTTGGCAGGTTTACGTGTTGGTTTTGCGATTGCGCAACCGCATTTAATTGCCGCACTGGAAGCCGTGAAAAATAGTTTTAACTCCTATCCAATGGATCGTTTTGCGATTGCAGCAGCGGTGGCATCTTTTCAAGATCAGGCGTATTTTGAAGCACAATGCCAAAAAGTTATTGCAAGCCGTGAGAAATTGGTGACGGATTTAACGAGCTTGGGCTTTAAGATATTGCCATCACACGCCAACTTTATTTTTGCATCACATCCTCAACAGGATGCGGGTGAATTAGCTGCAGCATTACGTGAACGCGGTATTATTGTGCGTTATTTTAATAAACCACGCATCAATCAATATTTGCGCATTACTATTGGTACAGATGATCAAAATCAACGCTTAGTAGATACTTTAAAATACGATATTTTGGCTTAATTGTTAAAATATCGTAGAGGCGAGTGAAGCATTGAATTCACTCGCTTTTTTTGTTTTTGCGACATGCTATTGCGCAGGTTTGTACCAGCGGTTCAATAAGTCCAACATCGCTGAAACCTTGTCAAAACATTCTTGATATTCTGCTTCACAAACAGATGCAATCGTGACGCCACCACCAGCCCATAATGAAACATCTTGCTGATATTTCTGAATAGAACGGATCAGGATATTCCAAGAACCCGTTCCATCGGCATCAAAATAACCCATAGAGCCGCAATAGGCGCCACGTGCTGCACCTTCGAGTTCATCTATAATTTGCATGGCACGAATTTTCGGTGCGCCTGTAATTGACCCACCTGGCAAGGCAGACATCAACACATCAAAAGGATTCATCTCGGCTTTTAGTGTTGCGGTCACTTCACTGACCATGTGATGCACTTGGTTAAAAGACTCAATATTGAATAACTTTGGCGTTTTGACGCTGCCAGTTTCGGCATAAACACTTAAATCATTACGTAATAAATCCACAATCATCACATTTTCAGCCTGATCTTTTTTAGATTCACTTAATTGTTGTTTCGATTGTCGGTCTAATTCAGGATCGCCATAACGTGGCATCGTGCCCTTAATAGGTTTTGTGGTAATTTTTCGATTTTCCTCAAAATCGATAAAGAGTTCGGGCGAACAACTTAAAATTTCAAAATCACCAATACGTAAATAACCTGCATAAGGTGCATTGGTCAGTTGCCAAAACTGAGCTGCAGTCTCTAAAAGTTGACCTTGAGCCTCAGCGCTAAACTCTTGCGTAAGATTAATTTGATAACAATCTCCTGCCACTATATAGTCTTGAACATGTTGAAAGGCGCGTTGGTAATCTGTGAAATTCCAGCGGGCTTGACACTTTTGGCTTAATTGGAACTGTTCAATTATGGTTGATTGAGTATATAAATTTAAAATAAAATCAAAGATTTGAGTAGCAGCATCGTCTGAACTATAAAAATACCAGCCATCAGTTTCTTGCTGTAAATAGCTTTTAAATTGACCTAAAAAAATACTTGGCTGGGGGCGAGACTGCGTATTGATGTGTTGCTGTGCTGCTGCATCATACGAAACAAACCCCATTACACTGCAAAATGGGGCGGTGTCAGCATCTTCTAAAGCACCGAGATGAGCTGTTAAATCTAATTGAGTTGGACTTAATTCATATTGATCCAATGCCGTTTTTTGAAAGTAAAAATGTTGATGGTTTTGCTGCACACAATAGCGTTCAGCCAAAAAAGCAATACGTGCCTTTCCATTATTTTGCAAATAAATACAATGTGAAAGTGCTGCCAAAGCTTGCAAAATTCTTGCAGCCTTATATTCAGGTTCACAGAATAATTTTTTAAAATGAGTAGGATAGGACATAAAGCGTAAACAGCTGAGAGATTTTAAAAGGCTATTTTACATGATTGCAGCAGATAAAAAGCAAATAACCGTTTGTCGGTAAGATGTGGATTGCGACCAACAGCAGTTGAACAAAAAATAACTCAGATATACCTTTGTATGTGCAAACCGGCTACTCAAGGAATGTGTGTCAGTGTTGTCCTCATCAAATAAAAACACAATCACTGGCACTGAGTGGTAAAACCAAAAAAATAATACTCTCGGGAGAGTAACAAGATGAAAAAATTTACTAAACTTGCTTTGGTATCATCAATCGCGTTAACAACAAATGCAATGGCAATGCAGGCAATGGACGATACTGCATTAAGCGCAACTACTGGTCAAGATGGTTTAAGCATCGGGATTGGTATTTCTAAAATCGAAATCGAAAAACTTTTAATCCATGATAATGATGGTTTGGCTGCAAAAGGTGCTGCTGGTGACCTAGGTTTTGGTGGTACTGGAGATGCTGGTGCGATTGTAATTAAAGCTAATGGAAAAGGAAAAACAGCTACAAATGGTGTAGTCATTGAAGCTAATATGTCTGATACATCTGATCCGACAAAGTACTTACTAGCCACTCATAACTTAGCAGACTTGGTGATCGATACTGATGCGGGTGTAGGTGGTAGTAATAGCGCATTTATTAACGTAGCAGCTCAAGTATCTGGTCTGGAAATTAATATCGGTGAAATTGGTGTAACTGCTTCGGGCAAGCAAGGTGTTGATAATAATGCTGGTTCAATTCGTCGTGGTGGTGTTGATACTAATTATAACGCAATCCTATCTGGCTTAACTTTAAGAACAGGTAAAATGGATGCTAATATTCAATTGGGTGCAGCGCCACAAGGGGCAATGATTAAACTTGATACCACAATGGTGGGTGGTTTGGAAATTGCAAACTTGGGTATTTTGGATAATTCGACGAAAACAGCTACACGTGCTGCAGGTGAAATCTTTATTGAAAGCATTAAGCTTGCAGATGCAGGCTTGACAGACTTAACATTAAAGCAAGATATTAGTATCATAGGTAAAGACGATGCTAGCAATGGTTATATTCAGATCATCAGCCATGGTGGTGCTAAAGATAACTATGTAAAAGGTATCAAATTGGGTAGCCGTGATGCTGCTTCGATTGGTGATATGGAAGTTCAAGGCTTACAAACTTATTACGGTGGTAATACATTGCAACCTGCTGGTTATACACAAGGTGCAAAAATCACCATTTCTGGTCACTAATTTAAAAACTGAAAAAGCGCGTGAATTCACGCGCTTTTTTTTACAAATAAACTGATGAGTTCGCAAAAAAATAAAGAAAGCTCTTTTTTTTTTCTATAAAACGAGTATCTTTCTAAATACAAGGAAGTAGAGTGAAAACTCTAAAATAAAAATATTAGGCAGGTATTGCCGAGAACTAAAAAGTAAAAATATATGTTAGAGATCGCTTTGGGCTCGGCATTGATCTATTACGCTGCCACACAAGCCTTTGATTTAAAAGAACAGCATCCTGAAACTGTGCGTTACACAGAAACTTTGGATTCTAGAAATAATTCCTTTACCCGTATGCACAGAGAGCCTGTGCAAATTAAACCTGCTTTAGAAGATCAATTTCGCGGAATTGTGCGCCAAGCCTATGACTACAGTTGTGGTTCTGCAGCTTTAACAACCTTGCTGAATGGTTATGTAGGAACACAATTAAACGAGCAACAAACCATGAGTGGCTTGCTGCGTTATGGAGAATACGACCGAATTATTGAACGTCGTAGTTTTTCATTGTTAGATATGAAGCGCTTTGTTGCTGCTTTAGGGCTAGAGAGTGGGGGGTATCGTGGTGAATTTGAAGATTTAGTCAAGCAAGGGCAGCCTGCAATCGTACCAATTTCTTATGCAGGTTTTAAACATTTTGTGGTGTATAAAGCCTATAAAAATGGGCGGGTTTATGTGGCTGACCCAGCTTTGGGTAATATTAGTTTTGATGAAGAACGATTTAAGGACGTTTGGGAAAATAACACCCTGTTCTTAATTAATGTAGCACCTCAGCATCGACAAAATATGTTGGCATTACATGAAAAAGATTTACGTCATGTGGAAGATGCAACAGTGAATCGTTATGCCTTTGTTGATATTCAATATCCACAATTTGCGATGGAAAAAATAGCCGATAAAGCATCGACAATACGTCTGGAACGTAATGTAAATAAAGATTCTGATAATTATGGACAGTACGAGCATCGTTTTTTAAGACTCTACTATAAAAACAAGTAATTAGTTGTTCACGAAATACAAAAATAAAAATGGAAGGGGTAAATCATGGATCGTAAATGGATGAATAAAACCTTATTGGCACTCAGTATTCAAATGGTATTTGGGGTGGCTTATGCCGCAGAGGAGCCGCAATTAGGGGAATATGAAACCACAACTGAACAGGCAGAAGTATCAGATACAGCAGCATCAACTGCAGATACAAGTGCTGAAACAAATAGTGCGGTTGTCGCTGCAAATGGTGCACAAGCAGCATCATCTGCTTTGCAACAGCAAGAGGGCGATGCAACCAAAGAGGCGAATTTAGAAGAAGTATTTACCTCGAATGAGCGGCAATACTCGCTCATGAAAAAAGGTGATATTTCATCTTATTATGATATTGATTATACCTATCATCGTGATACGCAGCTCGACCTTGAAATGGCTCAAGGTCAGTTGTATCAGCTTCGTGTGCAAGAAAATGCGTCCCACGCATTAACTAACACCTTCACCGCACAATATGGTTTGCGTGACAATTTAACTTTATCTGCTTCTGTACCATTGGTTGCAAAGTCAGACTTGTTAAAAGATGCCACGGCAGCAGGCTTGGGGGATATTTCTTTAGGTGCACGTTGGGAGCCATTCCCATTAAAAGCGGGGCGTTTACCTTTAATTTTATTCGCAAATTTATCGACCAAAACGGGGGATAGTCCTTACGAGATTAATCCTGTTAAAGATTTATCAACAGGTAAGGGTTACTACTCTGCAGGCATCGGTGCAAGTACGCGTAAATATATTGACCCTGTTGTATTGTTTGCTTCTGCTTCAGCCAACTATGGTTTTAAAGAAAGCGGTCTCAATCAAATTCGCGGTAGACGTATAATTGAAGAATTTGAGCCAGGGATTAGTGGTGGTTTTGCTTTTGGTTTTGCATATTCGTTTAACTACGATGTGTCGATGACCATGTCTTATCAGCAGAGCTTCAATACTGGTTCTGAGTTTTTTTATGAAGGAGGTGAAAGCTATTCGCCTGCAGACCAAACCAGTGCGACTTTAGCTATTTCATTAGGCGTGCGCGTTTCGCCTGAAACCATTGTGAATGGTACGGTAGGAATCGGTCTGACCGAAGACGCGCCAGACGTATCACTTGGTTTGTCATTCCCACTGGATATTCTCGGTTTCGGTAAAAAAATTCGCTAAGAGGCTAGTCGCATGAAAATGATACGACTTCGCCCGTTAGTGACTGCAATTATACTGTCGGGCTGTTCAGGGGCTGCTTTTGCGCAGCTTGGACAAAACTTATCTGTCGATATTCGTTCTTTGACTATGGGGAATGCGGTCACTGCAGATCCTCCTGGTATTAGTGCGATTCACTTTAACCCTGCTGCACTGACCAAAATTGAAGGTTTGCAAACAGATGTGCAAGGGGTATTGGCACATTTTGATGTACAGCGTGAGCTTTCTGTTCCAGCAGGTTATGACGTATTTGGTTATTCTGATGACCCTGTGGTGTGTAACGATGGGCCAGAAATTTTGGCCGATTTTTGTACCGATTTTAAAGGTACAGTACAAGCCGATGTAGAATATCCAACGCTGTATGTCCCGATTCTGAAAAAATTTGTCGATTTGGGTAAAGGCATGCCACTGGCAGCGCCAACCAACGGTATTGCCTATAATCCACCAGGTTCCAAAGTGACCTTTGCCACCGCATTATATGCGCCGTTGATTGCGGGCTTTGGTGCCGAAAATGGTAACCCTGGTAACTTTATGGGACAACAGGTTGCCTTAGAGCGTATTACTTATCTTTCTCCATCTATCGCCTATCAAGTCAATGATGAATTGTCAGTCGGTGCGTCAATAGGGATGTCTTACCAAGCCATCGCCATGAATACCGATTTACGCTTCCCGAATGAACTGATCGGGATGTTACGTATGGTGGATGAAGTGGTCTGTACGCCATTTAAAGAAAATTCAGACATCATTACCGATATTTTGTTGCTCGGGATTTGTAATGCCGAAGAAGGCATGAATCCATTTTCCCGTTTTGGGCAAATGCAACTGGCGGTTGAGCAAAGTTTAAGCCCGAGTTATAACTTGGGTATTTTGTGGGAACCGACAGAAGATTTTAGCTTTGGTATGGTGTATCAGAGTGCAGCTAAAATGCGCTTAAAGGGCAAATATCATATTGATAACTCGAAAGCACCGCGTGAGTTAATTAATGGTTTGATGTCTTCACCAACAGGTCAGATTTTAGCGGCAATTTTAGGTTTCCCAAGTTATATTCCAGCCAGTGAGTCTGGTTTGGTTTCTATGGATTTTGAATATCCTGCGCACTTTCAAGCGGGGATAAAATATAAAGTCATGCCTGATTTACAAGTCAATTTTGATGTGGGCTGGACTGACTATAAAGCATGGGATAAATTCAAATTCGAGTTTGACCGTCAAATCTCGGCATTAAAAATTGCAAAATTGCTTTCGGAGCATGTGTCTGATGACAGTTTAGCTTTGCCATTAGAGTTTAAGTCACCGTGGAACTGGGGTGTTGGCATCGAATATTCAGCCACAGACCGTTTAAAACTACGTGCGGGTTATGAACCACGTGGTAGTGCGATTCCTGACAATAAGCGTAACACCATGGTACCAATTAATAATGCACGTTTATTCGGTCTGGGTGTGGGATATCGTTTTGATGCAGATACAGACCTTGATTTATCCATCGGCTTTTTACAAAGTAAGGATAAAATTCCAGCCAATACCAGTAGCTTAGCCAATAAGGAAGGTGTGAATAACCTGCTGTTAAACCCTTATGCGGGTTTGAATGTGAAAACGGATACAAAAATTACAATTCTTGGATTGAGTTATAGAACACGATGGTAAGTTCAGTACGGAAAATAAAACGGACTTTATTTTCAAAGTCGATACTCACACTGATTTTCAGTATGGGATCGGTGTGTTACGCGAATCAGTTTTACACCATTATTGGACCAGATGGTCGTCCAATTGTGGTGCAGCGTAATGCTGCAGAAAAAAAGCAAACGATACAGGCGTTGGAAACCGCACAACAGCAAAAGCAAGTCCAACAAAAGCAAGTCCAACAAAAGCAACTACAAGAAAACCAACAACAAGACCAGTTTAAGCAAGACAAGGTGCATCAAGCACAGCAGATACCTGCTCAAACATCCGTTCAGGTATCTAAAAATACTTCTGCTCAGGTGAACAAGCAACTGAATCAGTCTAAGCCGAATATCTCAGAACAATCCGCTACGTCACAAAATCAGGCCAGTCAAAGCAAAGTGAATTCAACATTGCGCGCATCACACACTGAGCCAAATGCAGCGCAGCAAGAAATTTCCAGTGCGGAATCTGTTCATCAAACAGGATTCACTAAAGAAGTGATGATCAACAAAGTTGCTGTTAAACCATCTGTACTAGAGGATTTACAACAGCTTCCTCAGCAATTTGCGATTGATCCATCCACAGTGTCTGTTTCTAAAAAAACACCAGATCAAGCATCGCATGCATCTGCCCAACAAACGGGTTTTATGGAGATGGCGGGAGAACAGTATGTTAAAAGTGAGTATTTGGAAGATCAGGAGTTTAATTTAGAAGGAAAAAAACGCTTTTATAGTATGCCAGAAGGCATAATTGACACAAAAAATGGCGGTGGTGCTCGTATGCAAGTGGTCGAACGTGAACGTGGTGTAAGCCGTTCCGTTCTCAATAAATTATTTAAAAAGCAATCGGTTGCTGAGCCTCACGCTATTGTTTTGGCTGCAGACTATTATCGTGTTAATCAAGCTGAAGCAATTGAGGGTTTGGGGCAGCAATGTTTTGCTGAAAGCAAAAAAAATAAAGCTAAAACCTTAAAAGCACAACAAGATTTAAATTTGTGGCCTAGAGCTCCCTTAACCGAAAAATTTGATTATGAATTGGTGAAGTTAGAAGGCAATATTCAAAATATTCAAATCAACTCTTATGCCATGAAGCAAAATCAACCGACCTTTTATTGGCCGTTTGTGGTTTTTCTGGATCAAAAAGGCTGTGTGATTGAAGGTGCAGGTGGTTTTAGAAATCAGGATACTGCAGGCAATGTCTTACGACACGAGGTAATAGAAGGTATGCTGCAACTTCCAAAAAATAGCCACTATGTATTATTAACGCCATTGGCTTCTGCAGTGGATATGGAACATCGCGCGCTCAGTAACCAAGGGCAATTAAAACTCATTGCGATACGCTAACAACAATAAGAGAATTCAGGATGAAAACAAGACATATTTTACCTTTTGCAACGACAGCATTGATGGCGGCATTGAGTGGCTGTGGTGGAGAAAGTGCCAATATTAATCCAGAGCCTAATGCTGTGGCGTATATCAACGGGAGTTGTGCCAGTACAAAAAAAAACTGCGTGGAATTTGCATTGGATTATCCTGTGGATGGTTTGAATTTTACCTGTAGCAGTGATACCAGTAAAACCTACATCACCATGATTGAGCCGAAAAGTAATGCGGCAACAGGTAAATGTAGTGAAGGAGATAAAGTCCACTTCTTTATTCAGGAAAAGACCAATCAATATATTGATTTAGGCACAGTATCATTGTCTGATATTGGAATGGTCAGTACTGCAGGTGCGGGTTATCCACGTTTAAGTGTGTTAGATATGGCACGTGGATTAACAGGACGCCAAGCAACGAGTTTAAGTAGTAGTGACGAAACGATACAGGTCGCGACTGCAATTGTACGCTTGCTACAAGCACTTTCTGTTGAAGGTGGAGGAACCATTGCAGGTGATATTCAGCCTTTAACGATTACGACACTCAAAAAAGAACAATTGGCAAATATTGCTGAGTCCGTTGAGGTTGGTGACTATCGTTCAGGGGCTTATGCCAGTATTTTACGCCCGTGGGTAGATGTGTCACAGGTATCTCAAGATGATGCTTATCAAGCATTAAACACCTTGGTTTACATGAATAACTCGGCATCTTATCAAGCTAACTATCCAATTTTAGCCAAAGAAGATTCACAATTACCACAAGGTTTATATGGCTGTAATTTGGCAGACTGTAAATCTACGGTCGCAGATTTGAAACACCTCATTGGGCAATATCAACTAATCACAGACCGTTCTGGATATACCTTCGGTTATGGTATGCAATGGAAAGGTGCGGTGTCTGCAAACACGACCAACCCAATTTTAACGGTGAGTGGTGAATTGATTCGTAAAGTACGTCCTGAGCGTATGGTAGCAGCAGCACAAACCACATGGGTCAACCCATTGAATAAACGTATTCAGGGGCCATTCCGTTTTAGTGTGAATGACAATGCGGCTGATGATTTTAAAATTACCCAAGGTAAGGTGTTTAATGATTATTTAATTGCAGGCACGGAAGGTTTTTATAAATTATTGACCAAATCTACAACAGCGAATCCTGCAGATTATGGTCAATGGCAACAAACCATAGGTACCGATCAGTTCAAAGGTTCTTTTGATGCCTATAAATTCTTTTCTGTGAACTTTTTGGATAATCGCGTTTTTAAAACCCAGAAAAATGTACCTTTAGGCAGTCGCTATATTTTCCCAATTTATGCAACCTTGACCTTTAATTTTGATGGCGGAACGACTACAGATAGCATCAAATTAGGTGTTGTTTTAGATGAGGATGGCAATATTCGTACAGATATAGCACCAAATGCCACAGAAACCGATATGTCTGGTCAGTGTGCAGCAATTCGTCAGTCTGGTGCTGAATATGTTGATACAAATGGTGTGCAGCAATACCGTATAGGTGTGTTAGGTGCAACCGATATCGACAATAAAGCAGTCACTTTGCGTATGATTTTAGCCAATCCAAAATTTCATAAACTTGATGGCGCAGTCATTGGTTTGAATACCAAAATTGAAGCGGTTGAAGGTGGAAATGGTCAAGTGGTGGGCGGTGCACGTGCCAATATTGGCAATTTAGTTGCAGCCAACTCTACACGTATTACATTGTCTGATTTCAATGGCTCAACAGTGAAGTGGAGCAATATTTATCATGCGCAACTTGCAACTTACGTGGCTCAAAACCCTGCTTTAGCAACTGATGCAGATAAAGCTTTGGTGAAAGCCCAAGGTGGAGCTGTAAGTCTAGATGTTGCTGAGTGTTATAACCCAAATAAAGTGCGTATTTAGCATTAATTTTAGGTGACATAGTGATGAAAATAGCCCACTTTAGAGTGGGCTATTTATTATTCGAATTTTAGCTTGATTCAAATGAACATCATGTGGGGTTTTTAACCCGTATGATCTGTACGTGAACCTAAGGTTTCTAAATGTGTGGTGAAATGATTGTTTTTTCGATCTGCAAAGTAGTGTTGTAAAGTACGTTCTACACTTGGGAAAGCCAATTCAGACCACGGAATTTCATCTTCACTAAACAAGCGTGATTCGATGGTTTCTTCACCTGCACCAAATTGACCATTCAACAATTGAGCTTTGAACAGCACATAAATTTGCCCAATCCGTGGAATGTTATACATGCAATAAAGTTGTTCGATTTCAATTTCCGCTTCGGCTTCTTCGCGGGTTTCACGGGCAGAACCTTGCTCCATGGTTTCAAACATTTCCATATAGCCTGCGGGTAAAGTCCACAAACCATAGCGTGGTTCAATTGCACGACGACACAACAATACTTTATTTTCCCAAACGACCAATGCACCACAAATGACTTTTGGATTGACATAGTGAATATTGCCACATGCGCTACACACTTGACGTAATTGCTGATCGCCAAGCGGAATTTTCGTTGTTGTTTTTTGTCCACAATTTCCACAAAAGTTCATAGTGATCGTCATTGTTGAAGGGAGTTCTCAGAATAACTGAAAATTTCAACTTTGGCATCCTCTCTATCTATTGCCCACCTATTTCAGCTATGATGAAAACTTAGACAAGGAGAATTATAAGGCATGATTGATCATTCGCTCACGCATCTATTACAGCAACGTTTGCGCTTTTCTAAAACGTTCATGGAAGCGCATGCAGCGGTATTGATTGCCATTACCGACGAGTCTGATCCAAAGGTATTGCTAACCCGCCGTTCTACCTTACTCAATAATCACGCGGGTGAGGTGTCTTTCCCTGGTGGCAAACGCGATCCGCAAGATACCAGTAATATTGTGGTGGCATTGCGTGAAGCGCAGGAAGAAACCGCATTAAATCCATTTGAAGTGCAGTTGATTGGTGACTTGCCAATGCAAAAAGCCCGTAATGGAATGTTGGTTAAGCCTGTGGTGGGGCTGATTCCTCCAAAAGTAGAATTAATTCCACAACCTTCAGAAATTGATCGGATCTTTTTTGCCTCTTTACAGCATTTAATGGAAGCGCCACCAACGCCGTATGAAGTGAGCTTTGCACAACAAAAATTATATTTTCCGAGTATGCAGGTTGAAGATGAAGTGGTTTGGGGCTTAACAGCGCGGATGTTGGTGTCTTTATTTGAATATGGTTTGGATTATCGTAAAGAATGGCCGTTTTTGTTAAATTCACCAACATTTAAGAAATAGAAAAATTTTGATGTGAAGATAGGAAGGAACCATGTTGTATAAATTTAAAGGATATGCCCCGAAAGCAATGCAGCAACCGTGGGATGGTTGGGTGGCGGATAATGCCACGGTCATTGGTCAGGTTGAGTTGGGACAGAAAGTTAGTATTTGGTTTGGGGCTGTGGTACGTGCCGATAACAGTAAAATCAAATTGGGTAATTTTAGTAATGTTCAGGAAAATGCTGTTTTGCACACCGATGCAGGTATTGAAATGCAGATTGGTGATTATGTGACTATTGGACATCTGGCGATGTTACATGGTTGTACCGTGGGCGATAACACCCTGATTGGTATTAATGCAGTGGTGCTGAATCATGCGGTGATTGGTAAAAACTGTATTATTGGTGCCAATGCTTTAATTCCTGAAGGGAAAGTGATTCCCGATAATTCTGTGGTGATGGGTTCTCCCGGTAAAGTGGTTAAGACTTTGGATGAGTCTGCAGAAGCACGTTTAAAAATGAGTGCGCTGCACTATGCTGAACATTTTCAGCATTTTGTAAACCTAGAGCCTGCAACACTCTAAAATAGAATTTGCATCGTTTAGTCAAACGCATTTTTTAGCTGTAATTACATAGAATTTTATACTCAGGAATTGCAATCTAAGGCATGTAAATCCTCGCGTGAATTTCAGGAGTGGAGTATCATAACGCCAATTTTTGATATTTACTCCTTGAAGGTTGTGCATGAAATTGCTGGCATTGGAAACTGCCAATGAGCAGTGTTCCGTTTCGATTGTAGATGAAACACAGGAACTCTTTTTTCAATTAGATGCGCGAGCAAAAGCACAAACGCAAACCATCTTACCGATGATTGAGCAAGGCTTTGCTGAAACTCAAATTAGTACGGCTGATCTGACTGCAATTGCCTTTAGCCGTGGCCCGGGTTCTTTTAGCGGTGTGCGAATTAATGCGGCAGTCACGCAAGCTTTGGCGTGGGCGCATGATGTGCCTGTAATTCCTGTATCGACTTTGCAGGCATTGGCGCAGGCGGCTTATCGTCTTGAAGGATTAACTGCAGTTACGGCTGTGTTGGATGCACGCATGAATGAAGTGTATATCGCCAGTTTTGAGCTAGATGCACAAGGAATCATGCAGGCGGTTGATCAGGAACAATTATTGAATTATAGCGATGCTGCACAGACGGTACGCTTTCAATTGGTCGGTTCTGGTGCAGGTCTCATTGATCAAGAACAAATACAATACAAAGGCTTAAGTGCAACCGCACAAGATATTGCTACTATTGCACGCGTCTGTGCACAGCAACAGCAATGGGTCAGCGCAGAACAAGCATTGCCTGTCTATTTACGTGACAATGCTTGGAAAAAAATTCCAGAACAAGGCAAGGCATAATTAGGGTTATTTATGGATCTTTTACTGCTGCTCAAAGCGGCAATTATGGGTATTGTAGAAGGGATTACCGAATTTCTACCCATTTCTAGCACAGGACATTTGATTCTCGCTGCAGAGCTAATGGACTTTTGGACCAAAGAAAAAAGCGATGTATTTGTGATTGCCATTCAAATGGGAGCAATTGCAGCGGTCATATATGAGTACTGGACACGTCTATGGGGCGCAGCCACAGGCATGTTTACTGGCGAAGAAAAAGGTCGACGCTTGGGCTTTGGTCTGATCATAGCATCTATTCCAATTATTCTGATTGGATTGACCTTTGGGCAGACTGTAAAAGAATTACTCTTTAATGATGTTGCCGTGGCGATAGGTTTGATTATTGGCGGTTTTATTATTATGTGGATTGAAAAACATCCACCGCAAGTACGTGCCCATGAGGTTGAAGAACTAACTTATCGAGATGCGATTTGGATTGGTCTAATTCAGGTATTGTCGCTGATTCCGGGGACTTCGCGTTCAGGTGCAACTATTATTGGCGCGATGTTCTTGGGTGTATCGCGAAAAGCAGCAACTGAGTTTTCCTTCTTTTTGGGAATTCCTGTCATTATTGGCGCAGGCTTGCTCGACTTATATCAAAGCTATGATGTATTCCAAACTACTGAAGATTGGACCGTACTCAGCTTCGGGATCATCGTCTCTTTTGTTTCCGCACTTTTGCTGATCCGTGCATTGGTGGCTTATGTGGCGAAACGTGATTTTATGATTTTTGCTTGGTATCGTATTGCTTCAGGTTTAATCATTTTATTGTTCGCATTCACAGGCTGGAAACTATGGTAAGCGAACTTCGCTTATACACCGAAGCCGAGTGGCTCACTCAAGCACAGCATTATTCTGCTGTGCTTTTGTCTAGAGGCGTGCAAACGTGCATTGAAACAGTAGAAAAACTCAATGCGCGTTTTTTGCGTTTGAACCCTGAATTGGCATTGTGTGTAGATGCTGAAGGGTTGTGGTTGTGTGCCAATGGCATGAAAATGCAACCCGATTGGAAAGCTGAAGTTGGGCGATTGAAACGTGCCTCTTTAAAATCGGAAATGATTGCTCGTGCCTGTAATTTGTCGGAAAAACCAAGCCTAATTGATGCTACGGCAGGATTAGGACACGACAGCTTACTCATGGCACACTTGGGTGCTCAGGTCACGTTGTTGGAGCGTCATCCTATTCTTTTTACTTTGTTGGAGGATGCTAAACGCCAAGCCGCAGATGATCCTTTTTTAGCAAGTGTTGTTGCCCGTATCCAGTTGGTTTTTACAGATTCAGCAGATTATTTACGCAACTGCGCAGCGCAGGGCAAAGTGGTTGATGTGGTGTATTTAGACCCGATGTTTCCGCAGCGAGATCAACATCAACAGGCGCAGAAAAAGCAGGCACAAGTCAAAAAACAAATGCAGTTATTACATTTGCTGTTACCTGAAGATGGCGAAATGGATTTAGGTGATCATTTACTGGGTTTGGCACAGCAAATTGCCAAACGTGTTGTGGTGAAGCGCCCACGTTTGGCTGTATTTTTGGCGGGGCAGGAAACCACACATCAATGGCAGGGTGATGCTTGCCGATTTGATGCCTATTTCCAAGCAAATTTGAACAATGGGTAGATTTATACCACTAAAGCAGTGGCAAGGCGTTCAATGCTTCTATAATGCGCAAAGATTTGTTATATAGTTAAAATTGACAATTGATAATTACGACGACAAGCATAAACTTGGAGTGTGGAAACGCGAGCTGCGATTAACAGAATCCTATGATTGACTTCAAACCCTCCATTAATTTTTGGCACGATTTTAAAAGCAACCAAGCTGCGGGCGTTTGGTTATTTTTGGGTTCGCGACGCTCTTTGCAAATTATTCGTCCTTCTATCTTACAACTGATTTTTTGGGGGATTTTAGGTGGTCTTGCCAATACCTTATTCAGTTGGTTGGTCGCGGGAGAAGTGGGTGAATTTAACCCACAAGGTTTGGTCAGTTATGCCTTGTGGCCCTTTATTGCCTTAATTGTCGGAATTATTCTTTCTCAGCGTGTCAATAACCCGCGTTTATTGTTAGTACCTGCTTTGTTGTGGTTGGTATTAGATACTCACGTTGCATTATTACAAAGCTTGATTCAATACATGGGCATGATGGATGTCTTGCCGTATGTGTTATATGACTATTTACCTACCATTTTTATGGTGCTGTTTGTTTGGCAAAGTTTGGCAGTAGTGTGGGTGTTTTCACGTGAGCTGCATTGGCCGTGGTGGGAACGTGCGCTGATTGTTTTAGCGACCTTATTCACTTTGGTGGTTTGGCAAATGTCAGTGATAAGTCAGCCCATTTGGAAGGTAGAAGAAGTTCCACCAAGTCTAAGCGAAGAAGCTTTTTATGCACAAAGTCGTGTACTCAATAAAGCTTTAGACAGTATTCAATATGGGGAATTTGCTCAATCGCATTGGTACTTTTTAGGGGTTGCAGGGGCGAGTTATCAAGACGTATTTATGTCTGAAATAGAACGGATTCGTGAACAGTTTGATACTCGTTTTGGTACTTTTGGGCGTTCGATGGTGTTAATTAATAACCCAATGACCCGCAATGTAATTCCAATTGCTTCACAAACTAGTATTGAATTAGCGCTGCGCCGTATTGGACAACGCATGAACCGTGAAAGTGATGTGCTGTTTTTATATATGACCTCACACGGTTTAAAAGATCATTTTGAAATTGAAAATGCACCACTTGACTTAAATCAGGTCGATCCGAAATGGTTACGCGATACTTTGGATAAATCGGGTATTCGTTGGCGTGTGATCGTCATTTCAGCCTGTTATTCAGGTGGCTTTGTATCCGCCTTGCAAGATGATAATACCTTGGTGATTACTGCATCGGCAGCAGATCGTGAGTCGTTTGGTTGTTCAAACGAAGCTGATTATACTTATTTTGGTCGTGCCTTTTTTGATCAGGCTATGCGTGAACAAAACTCTTTTGCTAATGCTTTTAATGAAGCCAAAGTGACTGTGGCGAAATGGGAGCAAGCGCAAGGTTTTAAACCTTCAGAGCCACAATGGGCAATTGGTAAAAATATGGAATTGATGTTGCCACAATTAGAGCAGCGTTTGTTTCCTCAAAAAAGTGTTGCAACATCGGCTGAAATTCAATTGAGTGCACAATCTGTTCAATAAGCCAAAGAGGAGAGGGTGATGGAGTTAATTCAGAACAACCGCTGTTTTGAGGGTGAGCAACGGATTTATCGTTTTCATTCCAATGCTTTACAGACTGAAACTCAGTTTGGCATTTTTTTACCAGAACAAGCTTTGACGGGGCAGGCTTGCCCTGCGGTATTTTATTTGGCAGGTTTAACCTGTAACGAAGAAACCTTTGCGATTAAAGCACATGCGCAGCACATGGCAGCGCAATTGGGACTGATTTTGATTAGTCCAGATACTTCACCGCGTGGCGAAGCTGTTGCCAAAGGCGACCATTGGGATATTGGACAGGGTGCAGGTTTCTATATCAATGCGACACAAGCACCGTGGGCGGCACATTATCAAATGGAAACTTTTGTCACCGATGAGCTTTATCAATTGGTGCTGCAACAGTTCCCAATTCAGGCACAGCACGTTGGCATCATGGGGCACAGTATGGGCGGTCATGGTGCATTGACCCTCGCGTTTAAATATCCTGACAAATTTAAGTCCGTGTCTGCTTTTGCTCCGATTTGTGCGCCAAGCCAATGCCCGTGGGGTGAAAAAGCATTTTCTAATTATTTGGGTACAGATCAGCAAGTATGGTTACAGCACGATGCGACTGCTTTGGTGCAGGCCAAAGGTGCATTGTTCAGTGAAATTTTGATTGATCAGGGATTGCAAGACCAATTCTACAGTCAGCTCAATCCTGCATTATTTCAGCAGGCTTGCGATGCAGTTGGGCAAAAACTGAGTTTGCGTGAACATGCAGGCTATGATCATGGCTATTATTTCATTCAAAGCTTTATAGATCAGCATTTGCAATTCCATGCGGTACAATTGCAAGCGGACTAAGCCAAGTACTCAATTTTACGCATTGATTTTTAAACTTTTCTAGGCAAGTTGTTCACTTTTTATTAGAATGGTGAACACTTGCTTTTTTACCATTTGGAAAGATTGCTCATTTGGGTTTGAGTGTCTGGGTAAAATAACGACCGCACAATAAAATAAATAAGGCATCACATGCACAATTCAGAATGGGATTCACCACAACAAGCAATGCCATCTTCCCCCTTTTTTGCAGCGGAGCCTACGACGCCACCCGCACGGAATCCATTACTTGGACGGATTCATCATTTTCAGTTTCATGGTAGTGCCTCAGAGTATTTTGGTATTTGGATTGTCAATATTTTGTTGATGATTATGACCTTTGGGCTGTATGCACCGTGGGCAAAAGTACGTCGTTTGCGCTACTTTTATGGCAATACCGAATTAATCAAACGTCGTTTTGATTTCACGGGCATCCCACATAAAATTTTATTGGGACGTTTAATTGCTATTGGAATTTATGTTGCGATCTCGGTGATTTCCAATTATTCAGTCAAAGCCATGGTCATTGGCGTGGTGGCTTTATATTTGGCTGTGCCGTGGTTGATTCGAGCAACCATTCGTTTTAAGGCGCGAAATAGTAAATTTGGCAATGCCCGTTTTTATTTTTCAGGCAGTAACAAAGAAGCCTATTGGGTATTTCTAAAATGTATCGTAATTAATTTGTTTACTTTGGGCTTATTTTTTCCTATGTTGGTGTGGATGTATAAGCGTTATTGCCTAGACCATTTATATGCAGGACAGCTTAAATTTAAGCTGAAAGCAGATTGGCCAGCCTATATGCGCGCGATGTATATGCCTATTTTATTGTTCTTTGGCATTTTGCTTGCTGTCGGGATGATGTTGGCTTTGGCAGGACAGTTGAGTCGCAATCCTACGCAGTTGGTTTGGTTGTTTTTAGCGGTTTATTTGTTGGGGATATTTTTAATTTGGCCGTTGATGTCGGCGCGAATTTTTATCACCACATGGAACAATACCAGTATCAGTCGTAGCGAATTTCAGACCGATTGCGGGCAGTGGCTCTATACTTGGATTGTGGTGACCAATTGGATTGTGAAAGTTCTGAGTTTGGGTTTAATGACCCCATGGGCAGCCATTCGTTTATATCGTTATCAGGTTGAGTCTTTGAGTCTACATTTAAAAAATGATCCAGATTTGATGATCAATAAACTGCAGGCTGAACATAGCGCACTTGCAGAAGAAATCAGTGATATTTTTGATATTGATGTATCGCTGTAAGCTAGGAGAAGAAGATGGCGGCACAGGTCGTGGATGTAGTGTTTTATGATGGTGTAGTGTCTAAACCATGGGCTGCCAAAATCTCTCCTGTAGATGCTCAGTCGGTACTCATCCGCTACGGTGAAAATTTACAGCAACAACGACACTATCATTATCAAGACATGATGTTGGTGGGCGCACTGGGTAAAATTCAACCTGTCATTGAACTTAAAGACGATGCACGTATTGAATTTTCCCAAGCCTTGCCTGAATGGTTTCAACTGCGAAATAAACAGGTGCAGCATTCTATTTGGAAATTGGAACGTACGCCAAGTCTGATTGTATTTAGTCTGGTTTTTGTGTTGTTGCTGGTATTTGCCACAGTGCAATGGGGCATCCCAAGTGCATCCAAATATGTTGCCTTTCAATTGCCTGCGAATACCTTAAAGCAAATTGGTGATGAAGCAGAGCGTTATATCTTAGACATGACAGCGCCAAGCCAATTGCCTGCAGCGCGTCAGCAGAAAATTTTGACAGATTATCGACAGCTCATTGCAGGAGAGACACCTGCCAAAGTGTTGTTTCGACAAGGTCATGGCTTAGGCGCCAATGCTTTGGCAATTCCGAATAACACCATTATTTTGACCGATGAATTGGTGGAATTGGCACAGAATGATCAGGAAATCATTGGCGTGTTGGCACATGAGCAAGGACATTTGGCCGAAAGACACAGCTTGCAGCAGGCTTTATCGAGCTTAGGGTTTAGTATTATTTTGCTCGCGATTACAGGAGATGGTACAGATTTAGTTTCGACCTTGCCTGTTGCGCTCGTAGGGGCAAATTATTCACGTAATTTTGAATCTGAAGCAGATCATTATGCTTTAAATACGATGCACGCTCAGGGCATTCCAACCATTCATTTTGCACATTTTTTGGAGCGTTTGGCAGAAGATGCAGGTGAAGACATCGCCAAAAGCCCTTTGGATTTTTTGCAAAGCCATCCTGCAACACAAAAACGTATTCAAGCGGTTAAGGATTTTGAACAGACGCAGCGTTTAGCGCCTTAACATGAAACAGTTAGTAGCGTTGCCAAACTGCGCTCAATACTGTTTGTCCCATACGACTTAAATGATCAAGCACGACTTGTTCAAGGTAACTTAAATCTGTTTCAGTATTTTTTACTTGAATTTTAACCACAAGCTCATGTGTTTGGGGTGTAAGCAGAATTGTGGCACTTGGCATCATAATTTGGTATTGGGTTGCGTTTTCTGCAACATCAAATTTATGTTTCCAGTGGTTGAGTAGACGCTTGGCAATACGGCTTGCTTGCGTTGTTTGAATATGGGCAGAACTGTTTATCATCTGTTGAAACCAGCATGTTGTTCAAATGAGTAATGGTGTTCACCATAACAAAGCTAGACTGAAAGAACAGTGGAATGCTGCAACAGAGCGTTGCGGATATAGAATTATTAAATTGGATGATCCAACTGAATCATCGAACTGAATGATCCAATCGTAACAGAATCCACCACATCAAGCAGTCTTTGCTATAATGCGCCACAATCCCAATATTCAGCTAGGTTCTCCCATGTCCAAGCCTTATTTAATTGCGCCGTCTATTTTATCTGCAGATTTTGCTCGTCTAGGCGAAGAAGTGGAAAATGTACTTCAGGCAGGTGCCGATGTGGTGCATTTTGATGTGATGGATAATCACTATGTACCGAATTTAACTTTCGGTGCAGGTGTATGTAAGGCATTGAAAAACTATGGTATTACTGCACCAATTGATGTGCACTTAATGGTAAAACCTGTAGACCGCATGATTGGTGATTTTCTAGAAGCGGGCGCAGACATTATCACGTTCCATCCTGAAGCTTCAGAGCATATTGACCGTTCATTGCAACTGATTAAATCGGGTGGGGCAAAAGCGGGTTTGGTCTTTAACCCTGCTACACCGCTGCATTATTTAGATTATGTACTTGATAAAGTTGATCAGATTTTACTCATGAGTGTGAACCCAGGTTTTGGTGGGCAAAAATTCATTCCAATGACTTTAGAGAAATTACGTCAGGCACGTCAAATCATTGATGCTTCAGGTCGTGATATCCGTTTAGAAGTCGATGGGGGTGTGGGACCTGCCAATATTCGTGAAATTGCAGAAGCGGGCGCAGATATGTTTGTTGCAGGCTCAGCAATTTTTGGCAAGCCAGACTATAAAACGGTGATTGATGAAATGCGTGCTGAATTGGCAAAAGTTGGCGCAGTCGAAGTATAAATTTCTACAATCACAAGTGCTTATGCTGTGGATAACTTTGTAGATAACCGTATGGATATCTATGTTGATAACACTATGGATAAGCCGATTAATTTATAAACATTTGTACATCAATTGTTTATGACTTATACAAAATAAGTATAAAAAGGATTCAATCGAATCCTTTTTGTTTATTTTAAATACACTGAATTTATTGAGTATTTACTCAGTTAATTATAAAAATAAGTTGCTTAATATATAACTTGATTGTTTTAGTTGGCTTTTAAATCGCACGGATTCACTCTGTTTTTCAATGCAGAAGATATTGTGTATAAGTGGGGCTTGAATTATATTGAGTGCATTGTAGATTGTGGATTGTACTTGGCAAAAATGTTCAATTCTTGTGCAAGTTCAGGTCTGCATCTTTCATACTCAGGAATTTATTTAGTGCTGACTCAACCCTACAAACAAATGTGGTTTGTTGTCCTGATGGCATTTGTCATAGGGTGGAGTGGTATTGTTAGTGCTGCGGTAAAACCTGCACATGATTGGATGATGTCAAATCAGGCAGCAGGGTCTGAGATTCGACATTCTGCAACCGCAGCGAGTGAAATGACATCTTTACCAGATTGTCATACCACAGCTTTACAAACGTATCCTGAAACCAAGCAGCATATATCTGGGCATGATGCCAAGGCCAACCATCATCTCAGTCAGCACACATCCGCAACGGATACCGATTTAAATGCGGCAGATTGTTATGGCTCGGCTGATTTTTCTACTGCAAAGACGAATTGTCAGGACTGTGCGCAGTTGCATTGTCAAAGCTTAAACAGTGTGTTGAATGTGCAAGTCCCTGAACTGATTCAACCTATAGCACTTACATCGGTCAATATTCTATTGCCTGCTTATCAAGCTCAACATTTACTTGGGCATTGGCAGCAAATTTTACGTCCACCCAAAGCTTAATCCTGAATTCAAAACACCTTTACGTTTTATTTTAAGGATTAAGTCATGTCTAAATTTTATCAGCCTGCGCTGTTTTTAACAGTCTGTGCATTGTGTTCGAGTTCTGCATTTGCTGCGGTCAAGGAATATCACCTGACCATTGCAGAACAAACGGTCAATATCACGGGAAAACCTGTTCAACGTATTACAGTCAATGGACAATTTCCCGCGCCTGCACTCGAATTTGAAGAAGGCGATGAGGCGGTAATTCACGTTAATAATCAATTAAAAAATCAGGACTCATCTATTCACTGGCATGGTTTATTGTTGCCCGGTTTGATGGATGGTGTGCCTGGATTTAATGGTTTTCAAGGGATTAAGCCACAAGGACATTTTGTTTATCAATTTAAAGTACGTCAAAGTGGTACCTATTGGTATCACGCACATTCCAAAGGTCAGGAACAAGATGGTCTATACGGCTCTTTGGTGATTCATCCTAAAGCCAAGCCAGCCGTAAACGCACATGAATACACAGATCGTGATTATGTGGTGATGCTGTCAGATTTTCATGAAAAATCTAGCAATCAAATTCAGAAAGATTTAAAAATTTCAGCCGAGTTTTATCAAAATCAGCGTGAAACCTTAGGTGATGTTTGGCGTCAAGTACAGCGTGATGGGCTAAAAGCCACATGGTCAGACCGCAAAATGTGGAATCAGATGCGCATGCTGAAAACCGACCTTTCCGATGTCACAGGCTATACTTTTTTAATGAATGGCAAGACACCTGAACAGAACTGGACAGGTGTATTTAAGCCAAATGAAAAAGTGCGTTTACGTTTTATCAATGCCTCTGCCATGTCGTTTTATGATGTGCGGATTCCAAACTTAAAAATGACAGTGGTCAGTGCCGATGGTCAGCCAGTCAAACCTGTTACTGTGGATGAATTTCGTATCGGCACTGCAGAAACCTACGATGTGATTGTTGAACCTCAAGCAGCGCATTATCAAATTGAAGCGGAATCAATAGACCGCTCAGGTTTTGCTGTGGGTAGCTTGCAGAGTGAACTTCATTCTGCAACATCAAATCTACAGCTCCCTGCAGCGCGCCCGCGTGCTTTACTCACCATGCAAGATATGGGGCATGCTGCAGAGCATTCAGGCGATGATCATTCCAAGATGAACCATGCAACGATGTCTGAAATGGATCACTCAAAAATGAATCATGCAGCGATGTCTGAAATGGATCATTCCAAAATGAACCATGCAGCGATGTCGGAAATGGATCATTCCAAGATGAACCATGCAGCGATGTCGGATATGGATCATTCCAAGATGAACCATGCAGCAATGTCGGAGATGGATCATTCCAAGATGAATCATGCAGCGATGTCGGAAATGGATCATTCCAAGATGAACCATGTAGCGATGTCAGAAATGGATCATTCCAAGATGAATCATGCGGTAATGTCGGAAATGGATCATTCCAAGATGAATCATGCGGTAATGTCGGAAATGGATCATTCCAAGATGAACCATGCAACAATGTCTGAAAATACGCATACACAATATGGCATGCCTTCAACAGAACACAAAAATGCGGTGGTATATGGATGGGCAAATGCTTCTACACCCGCGGGGCATAAAGCCTTGCACTATGAAGATTTGAAATCGCTGCAGCCACAAGCAGATACACGTGAACCAAGCAGTGAATTGGTCGTGCGTTTAGGCGGTACGATGGAGCGTTATATCTGGACAATCAACGGTAAGAAATTTAGTGATGCCACACCACTCAAGGTGAAATATGGTGAGCGTATTCGGATTAAATTTATCAATGACAGCATGATGGCACATCCAATGCATTTACATGGCATGTTTATGCAGTTGGAAAATGGTCAAACGGCAGCAGAAATGCCGAATAAACACACCTTAATTGTGCCGCCAGGTCAAACTGTAACTGCACTGCTTACTGCAGATGAATTAGGTGAATGGGCAATACATTGTCATTTGCTCTATCACATGAGCGCGGGAATGATGAATAAATTGATTGTAGCGCAGGTGAGTGAAAATGAACCGCTTTCAACCACAGCAATTCAAGCCACTCAAACCCCTTCAGCGACAGCGCAAAAAGGAGCAGCACATGCACAACATTAATCTTTTTGCGAAAACAGTTTTAAGTATTTCTGTCTGCTGCATCAGTACAGTTGGGCTAGCAGCGACAGAGGTGCATAGTGCACATGCCAGTTCAGCAGAGATTGCAACAATTGCAGCTCAGGCTGATACTCAATCGCATCAATCGCATCAATCGCATCAATCGCATCAATCGCATCAATCGCATCAATCGCATCAATCGCATCAATCGCATCAATCCGATTCGTCCGTGCAAGAGTCGCAGTCACACGATCATCGTAAAGAACATGGTGCGCAGGTGTACGCGGTGAGCACTTTAGATACGCAATGGCAAGTGAATGATCATGCCGAGGGAGTGCTCAAATCTAAATTACAAACTCGTATCGGAACTGATGAAAACAAGTTGTTTGTGAAAATTCATAGCGATAAGCAAGAGTCACAAGCGACTGAATATGATGCCAAGTTGTTATACAGTCGTATGATTTCAGATTTTTGGGATGTGCAAGCAGGTGTGCGTTATCGACACGAAGTGAATCAGCAAGAGCATCAAACAGACCGAGAAGATAAGTTTGACGCTGTGTTTGGCTTACATGGTTTAGCTCCATATTTTTTTGAAACCGATGCTTATTTTTATTTGGGTGAGGATCAATATGCGGCTTTGAGTTTGGAAACCACACGGGATCTGTTATTGACTCAGAAATTGATCGCACAGCCTTATTTAGATGTAGATGTTATTCTGCAGGATGATGCCAAATATGCGAAAAAAACAGGACTCAACCGCGCAGCTGTGGGTGTGGAAATGCGTTATGAAATCAGCAAGAACATCATGCCGTATATCAGTGCAGGTTATGAGTATACGAAAGGTGATCAACACACTGATTGGCAGTCTGCAACCGATTCCGAGCAGAGCGGCTTATATGCGATAGGCTTGCGTTTCAGGTTTTAATGATTAGGGGTATTTATCAATGATTAAGTCAATGGATCGTTGCTGCTTCTAAATAGAATAGATTGTCCCTAAATACATAGGCTTGGTTTATACTGAGCCTATTGTATTTTTGGGTGTGGCGTATGTCTTCATCAACTCAAGATCCTCAATCGAATCAAGATAAAAACTTAGAAAACCAAAATCTAAACAATACTGGCTGTGGTTGTGATACGCAAAAAAATGTAAACCAGCCTTGTGCAACTGCGCCTACACACTCCAAGTCATGTGGCGATACAGGCTGTGGTTCGTCTTGCGATACAGAAAAAAGCTGTGCTGATCAAAATAGCTGTACATCTGCAACGACTGCCAAGGCAGATAAAGCAACAATTTTGGATTCGGAACTTTTGAGTCCGTGGGTGAGTGCATACCATATTCCTAAAATGGATTGTGGCGCAGAAGAACAAATGGTGCGGATTGCTTTGGCAGATCATAATGATATTGCAGCCTTGTCTTTTGATTCACCTGCACGACTTTTAAAGGTTTATCACAGCAACCAATCTGCCACAGAAATTACCCATAAATTAGAAGCATTGGGTTTGGGTGCTGTGTTGCAACAGACTGAAGCCAATACACAAACTGAACTGCCTGTATCTAACAGCGCTGCACAACAAAAAGTGCTATATGCCTTGCTTGGTATTAATGCCGCTATGTTTTTGGTGGAATTAATTGCAGGTTTAATTGCATCTTCGACTGGGTTAATTGCTGACTCCTTAGATATGTTTGCCGATGCCGCCGTGTATGGTTTGGCTTTATTTGTCGTGGGTCAATCCGCCAAGAAACAGCTCAAAGCTGCACATTTGTCTGGTTGGGTACAACTGGGTTTGGCTGCACTGGTTATCTTTGATGTCCTGCGCCGTTTCTTCTTAGGCAGTGAGCCTGAATCCATGTTGATGATGGTCATTGGTGCTGTGGCATTGCTGGCAAACGTCACCTGTTTATGGCTAATTTCAGGGCATAAAGATGGTGGAACCCACATGCAAGCCAGTTATATTTTTTCCGCCAATGATGTGATTGTGAATTTAGGTGTGATTATCGCGGGCGGTTTGGTGATGCTGACAGGGTCGAATTATCCAGACCTGATTATTGGCTTAGTTGTGGCCATGTTTGTATTGAATGGTGCGCGCAAAATTTTAAGTTTAAAATAGACGGATCATCGCTGCGCGGTGGCTTAAATTGCAACAGGAGGAACGACCTCCCTTGTTTGGGTTTTTAGAAATAGTCAAAGTGACTGAACACTCGACAAGAAAAATCTTCAGGACGGCCTGATTTCATGCTATTGAAGGAGGGCGTTATGGCCTGGATGATGTTGATATTGGCGGGTATTTTTGAAGTGGTTTGGGCATACTCCATGAAGTTGTCTGACGGCTTTAGTAAATTAACGCCCAGTATCGTGACTATCTTTTTTATGATTTTAAGTTTTGCGCTTTTGGCCTATGCCATGCGTACTTTGCCATTAGGCACGGCTTATACGATTTGGACAGGTATAGGCGCAGTCGGTTCATTTTTAGTCGGTATTTTTGTTTTAGGCGAACCTGCCAGTGCTATGCGTATGTTGGCTGCAGTTCTGATTATTTCAGGTTTGGTGCTTATGAAAATTTCATCCAGCTAACTTGGAATGCAGTCTTTTAGTGTGTGCTCAATAACAGATCGGTTTGAGTTAAAAACAGGATGACCTGATACCCAACCTGCTTGAGGAGAAAAATAATGCAATTGGCATTTACTGAAATGGACACTCCTGTAGGCGTGCTTAAATTGGTGGCTCACGATCACGCATTGGTTGCGGTAATGTGGGATAACGAAGATCATAAACGGGTACGTTTAGCCAGTTTAGTTCGACAAGATGATCATCCAATTTTGCTCAAAACTCAGCAGCAACTCCAAGAGTATTTTGCAGGTCAGCGTCAGCAATTTGATGTGCCTCTTGATTTTGAAGGCACTGAATTTCAGAAGAAAGTCTGGCAGGCGTTATTAAGCATTCCTTTTGGGGAAACTCGTAGTTATAAGCAAATTGCCGAACAAGTTGGTAGTGAGAATGCGATGCGTGCCGTAGGGGCGGCAAATGGCAAAAATCCAATTTCGATTATTGCACCGTGTCATCGGGTGGTGGGTGCAAGTGGAAAATTGGTGGGCTTTGCAGGCGGGTTGGATAATAAAGCGATTTTGTTAAAGTTAGAATCTTCAACTTCAAAAGTTTAAATGACTGAGATTCAACAACAATTTTGATCAAAATAAAATAGAGCAGGGGAAATGTTAAAAACATTATTGTTGCAGTTTTGGTGGCTTATTCTGCTTGTTGCAGGTGTAGGGCTGATCAAAATTTTCAAACCTTTTCTAAAGGGAAAGGTGGGGGAACTCGCAGTAAGTACGCATGTGAAGTTGTATTTAGATGAACGTTATATCTTGTTGAATGATGTAACTTTGCCTGATGAGTTCGCAGGAACAACTCAAATAGATCATATTTTATTGAGTCCTTTTGGGGTTTTTGTGATTGAAACAAAAAACTATAAAGGCTGGATTTTTGGTGGAGAACGCCAAAAAGTATGGACACAAAAAATTTATAAAAAGACCTACAAGTTTCAAAATCCTGTCTATCAGAACTATAAGCATATAAAAGTTTTGGAATCAGTATTGAGCGATATTGTCGAGCCTGAATATCTGCATTCTGTGATTGTATTTATGCCAGACTGTGAGTTTAAGACCTCTTTGCCCAACAATGTTTTTAAAGGCAGTGCATGGGTTGAGTATGTCAAAGGTTTTCGGCATGAAGTCATTTCACCGATGAAACTGAAACGTATTCAGCTGAGAATTGAAAAAGAACTACTTGATAAGTCTTGGAAAACCAATCGTCAACATGTCGAAAATTTGAAACAACGGCACGAACGTTAAAAAGTTGCAATGAAAAACCCTGATACAAGGTGATCAGGGTTTGAAGGAGTTGAACGATAAGCACTAAAACCTTTTCGGAATTTTCTGTCCGTTCGGTACAGGCGTTTCCGCATATTTAAGCACACCAAACAACCAAGTTTCAGCATGTTGTACCGCTTGTTTCAGTTGATCTCCCATTGCCAAGCGCCCTGCAATAAAGCTCGCCAATGAACAGCCTGAACCGTGATATTCACCTTCAAGCCGTGGACAGCGGGTTTCTGAAACCATTTCATTGTTAATATACAGTGCATTACGAATATGATCAGGGGTATCTTCATGCCCACCTTTGACCAAAACGGCCTGCGCGCCCATTGCAAATAATTTAGCTGTTGCGCGTTCTAAATCATCTTCACCCGTTAAGGCACGTAATTCCACAGTATTTGGCGTGATTAAAGTCGCCAGTGGAATCAACTCGACAAATGCCTGAACCAAAGTCGCTTGATTACCTAAAGAACCACCACTATTGGCAACCAAAACAGGGTCAAGCACATATAAATAATCAGGATGTGCACGTAAAAAATCTGCCAGCGCTGCAATATTGTCAGTGGTGCCCAACATGCCCGACTTTACAACTTTAATGGGCAAATCATTCACCACCGCATTGGCTTGCGCCAATAACAATTCTTTAGACGTTGCTTTAAAGCCAAATACTTGCTGAGAGTTTTGAATGGTCAGTGCTGTGCAGGCAATCGCTGCATGTGCACCGCTATTGCCAACGGCTTCAATATCAGCCTGTAAACCAGCGCCACCCGAAGGGTCTAAACCAGAAAAACATAGTACTGTTGGTCGCACACACATATCCTTAATTGCTTCTATTTACGTTAGTATAGGCAACTTTGGAGTAACACTCGATAGTCATTTAGGCACATAGGCTGACATTGTGATAAAGAACCTTTTAATTGATTTAGATGGCACGCTGACCGACCCGAAAGAGGGCATTACCGCTTCTGCGCGTTATGGTTTGGCTAAGGTTGGACATCCTATTGCAGATACGGAAAATATTGATTGGATTATCGGGCCGCCCTTAAAAGCCTCTTTGGCAAAATTACTTCATGTAGATGTGCATGACGTATTGGCAGAGCAAGCCTTAGCAGGCTATCGAGAGCGTTTTGCTGCAACAGGCTTATTTGAAAATCATGTCTTTGAAGATGTTGCTGCAACATTGGCAGATTTAAAACAGCAAGGCTATCGACTGTTTTTAGCAACAGCCAAACCTGAAATTTATGCACGCCAAATTTTAGATCACTTCGATTTATTGCAATATTTTGAATATCCCTACGGTAGCGAACTAAATGGTGAGCGTACCAATAAAGCGGATTTAATTGCCTATATTTTGCAGCAAGAACAATTGCAACCTGAACAATGTTTAATGATTGGAGATCGTGAACACGATATTTTAGGTGCACGAGCCAATGGAGTCGATTGTGTTGCAGTCGAATACGGCTATGGTTCGGCTCAGGAGTTAGACTTGGCTGCACCAAAACATAGAATTCAGTGTTTTGCGCAAATTTTGTCGGTGCTTGAACAGTTATCTGGATGAGCGAGATGCTTACATCTGTTTGCATTTCTAGCGCAGTGTTATTGCAAAGATCGTGCTTCAATATTTAATTTGAATATTTAATTTTAATATTGAAAGAGGGTATGTGATGAAGATATTTAGTCAATCTATTGCAGTAGTAGCGGTTTCAATACTGATGACTGCATGTGCCAATCATGCTGCTACATCCACAACACCTACTGCGCAGGTCGAAATGTACACATCATTGCAACATCGACAGTGTGAGCCAGATTCAGGTTTAACCCTTACGGAAATTGTTCAGCGTTTACAGCAAGCACAGATTCAGGTGAAGCGGGCCAGTGTAGGTTCAGATGGGCGGATGTATGCACAGGTCTGTGGTGGTGCAGATGGAAAAATTGCTATTGTCACGATTCCTCAATCTCAGCAGAAACAAGCAGCGGCATTGGGCTTTCAGCCTTACTCACAAATACGTTGAATTAAAGCATAAGTGCTGTTTTTAGTTGTCACCCATAAAAAAACCTCAGTTCTTTGCACTGAGGTTTTTTTACAACCGAATCAGGTTGAGATGTCAGGATACTTGGCGTTTCAAATTTTAGAACTGTGGTTTTACCACGACTAAAATTACAATCGCTAATAGCAGCACAGTCGGCATTTCATTGAAGAATCGCCAGAACTTGTGTGATTTATAATGCGCATTGCCAATCAGTTTTTGGCGGTAATAGCCACAAACCAAATGGTAAATCACCAATAAACCGACCAATGCTACTTTCAGGTAAAACCATAACGCATCGTGGTAATTGCGGGTCGCATCGCCCCAATCTACCAAAAAGTGTGCCGTGATGAGGGTGGCAATCATAGACGGCCACATAATCCCTCGGTACAACTTGCGCTCCATGATTTCAAAACGCTGATGGCTCAGTGTATCTTCACTCATGGCATGGTAAACATATAAACGTGGTAAGTAGAACAATGCAGCGAACCAGCAAACCACGGCAATAATATGTAATGCTTTTACCCATAAAAAAGCATCAGAAGGTGCATCCATCGACTATCCTATAGGAGATTATTCATCCCACTTCTTGAAAATAAGGCAGGCATTTACACCGCCAAAACCAAAACTGTTACTCATCACAGTATTCAATTTTGTGTCGCGTTTTTCAAGTACGATATCAAATGCTTTCGCGCCTTCATCAAGTTCAGTGACGTTGATGTTTGGTGCAATGAAGTCGTTTTGCATCATCAAGACAGAATAAATTGCTTCTTGAACGCCTGCAGCACCCAAGCTGTGACCAGTCATTGACTTCGTTGAGCTAAGAGCAGGCACTTTACCTTCACCAAACGCACGTTCCATGGCTTTCAATTCAGTCACGTCGCCTGCTGGAGTAGAAGTACCATGTGTGTTCACATAGTCAATTGCGTCTACACCGTGTTGTTTCGCTTCGTCTAAAGCCATCAAGATACAACGTGTTGCACCTTCACCGCTTGGTGCAACCATGTCTGCACCGTCAGAGTTTGCAGCATACGCAACCACTTCAGCTAAAATATTTGCACCACGTGCTTGTGCGTGTTCAAGTGATTCAAGAACCACGAAACCACCACCACCTGCAATGACGAAACCATCACGGTCTGCAGAGTACGGACGAGATGCTGTTTCTGGTGTGTCGTTGTATTTAGAACACAAAGCACCCATCGCATCAAACAATAAGCTTTGTGACCAGTGATCTTCTTCACCGCCACCTGCAAGCATTAAATCTTGTTTACCCAATTGAATTAGGTTGTAGGCATAACCAATTGCATCGGCAGAAGTTGCGCATGCACTGGTAATTGAGTGCGCGATACCTTGTAATTTGAACGCAACACCCAAGTTTGCCGTAATGGTGTTCGACATGTTACGTGGTACGAAGAACGGGCCAATTTTACGTGCGCCTTTTTCTTCAAGTAGCTCAATCATTTCTGCAACAGATGCAGTTGAGTTACCGCCTGAACCACCCGCGATACCGTAACGTGGGTTGCCTGCTAAATCTTCTTGCTTTAAGCCCGCATGTTCAATGGCATCTACTGCAGCGTTGTAAGCGTACATCGCACACACGCCCATAAAGCGTTTTAATTTACGGTCAATGTGGTTAAAGTTTTGTTCTGCTGCTGCACTTACGTGGCTTTTGAAATTAAGTTCAGCATAAGTTGGGTTGGAACGTGTCCCAGAAATACCGTTTTGTAAAGAATGAGTCACAGCTTCTAAAGTATTACCAATGCACGAGTTAATGCCCATGCCGGTGATTACAACACGTTTCATCTACAGATCCCTTTTATGGTGATAATGTTGAGCCGAACACCGTGACTGCCAAGCAATCGCTGATACGGTATGACTCATGTCTTACAATTGCGTTCATAATAGCAGAAAGAATTTTGAATTCTTATGGCAAATATGATGCCACTTTGCAGGGAAGATCAAACCGCAGTGAAGCGGCAAATGAGATGCAGGAAGCCAACCAAAAGATACACAATCATATTGAGATAAACTTAGACTACACCTAGTATCTACCCATAAATCATAGAAATTAAAAATGAGGAGTAAGAATGTCAGATTCCAAGAATAAACAATCAAGCGGATTCTTCTCGAATGCGATTGGGGTGGCTAAAAAGCTCAGCAGTACAGGCATCCATGTATTGCAGCAAGTTGCACCAGGTACTGTAGCGAAGGATGAGCACAGTGCAAAATCAGGGCAAATTATTGAAGGTCAGGCACGTAGTTTTAGTGCTTTTCAAGCGCGTCAGTATGACAATCCTCAACACATGCTCAGACAGCATGTGCCACAAGTTTCACGTCAGCTTTTAGGACGTCACTATAATCGCGTCAATCAGGTAGCGAGTTTTGTGTCGCCCGATTTTTCCGACAAAATTTCAGATTATTTATTTGATCAGCTGAATAGTTTTACCTCCAATATTAGCTCTGTTGATGATGTGCTTGATCAAGCAGGTGTGCGCGATTTAGAAGAATTGACTCAAGATGTAGATCGTTCTAAACGAATTAGTCAGGCACTTGCAGAACAAAATAAATGGATTGCATCACTGCAAGGCGCATTGACAGGTGCAACAGGAGTAATCGGTTCAACCATTGATGTGCCTGCATCTATTGTGATGTCTTTACGTACCATTTATCAGGTTGGGCGTGCCTACGGTTTTGAACTGAATAAAGACACCGAGCAAGAAATTGTTCAGTTTATTTTTAAACAAATTGATTTAGGCGTCATTGCAGAAAAGCAAGCAGTGTTGATGGGGCTAAAAACCTTATCTAATATGCTGCAAACTCATGATGTGCATCAATTACAAAATATGCTCGGTTCAAGCAATGATTATGAGGTATTAAAGAAATACTTCTTAAATGAGCAAGGTCAAGTCAAATGGCCGTGGTTGAATCATGTACCTAAGTTTTCCATGTTGAATAAACTCACGCCTGTAGCAACCGCATCGGTGAGTGCGGTATATAGCTGGAAATTAGTGGAAGATGTGCATCACAAGGCACAGCAAGTATTTTCCAATGCCCGTAGCTATTTAATTCAGCATAAAGACAGCAATTTATCTGCCATTCATGCGTATGAAAAATCGTTGGAATTGCTGGCACAGGCTGCGCCTAAACTCTTAGAGCAGTTGAAGGGCAATGAAGCCAAACATGCAGAGCAAGATGCATTAGTAGAGGGGCAAGAGAGAGCAGAATCTGCGCCGTCAGATGCTTTGCTGCAAACCGTATCAGACCATGAAAGTATCAGAACGGTAAAAGTGCAGAAAAAATCGAACAAAGTGGAAACAACTGCAGCACAACTCGATGAAAATATTCAGCAAGGTCTAGAAGAATTGGCAGATCAAATGCTAGAGCCACATGCTGAAGTTGCACCGCAAAAACCTGCTGTACCTGCAGAAGAAATTGATGAATATAGGCTGGAAGATGCTTTGGAGCCAGTGGAAGATTCAACTCAAGTGGCTGAAACTGTTTCGGAAAATCCAGTAACATCAAGCAAAGAAACTGCAAAGCAGGTTACAAAAAAGCCGAGAACTCGTACAAGTGCTCGCAAGCCAAAAGCTGAATAAAAACAAGTGATAAGTAGAAATTTGGTTGGTATTTTAACTGCCTATGAAATATTGACCATTTTTCTATCTTCGCTTACAATTGCATGCCCTCAAAAAGTAGTATGTTTTTGGGGCTTTTTATTAACGGGAGAATTGCCACATGGCAACAACAAATCAGTTGATCCGTAAGGGTCGTACGACTTTGGTTGAAAAATCAAAAGTTCCTGCGTTGAAGGCTTGTCCACAACGTCGTGGTGTTTGTACACGTGTTTACACAACTACACCTAAAAAACCTAACTCAGCAATGCGTAAAGTTTGCCGTGTTCGCTTAACTTCAGGTTTTGAAGTTTCTAGCTACATCGGTGGTGAAGGTCACAACCTACAAGAGCACAGTGTTGTTCTTATCCGTGGTGGTCGTGTTAAAGACTTACCAGGTGTACGTTACCATACCGTTCGTGGTTCTTTAGACTGTGCTGGCGTGAAAGATCGTAACCAGTCACGTTCTAAATACGGTGCTAAACGTCCTAAGAAATAATCTTCTAAAGATTAAACTCTTAGTTCGTAGATTAGTTCGTAGAACTGCAATCCTTTATCGTCTCGCTTGTCTGATTTCTGCATTTAATTTTGTGAAATTCAAGCGACGTGTAGTAAGGCCAGCGAAATGCACACGACACTTTGTGCTACGGCTGGATCACCCTGAAGTGTCATATTTATAGGTAGTTTAAAATGCCAAGACGTCGCGTAGTCGCTGCTCGTGAAATCCTTCCGGATCCTAAATTCAGCAGCCAAACAATCGCTAAATTCATGAACCACGTAATGCAAGATGGTAAAAAATCTATTGCTGAAAGTATCGTTTACGGTGCTTTAGACCGCGTTCAAGAAAAATCTAAAGTAGACCCAGTTGAATTTTTTGAAGCTACGCTTGAAAAAGTTCGTCCAATGGTCGAAGTAAAAGCACGCCGTGTTGGTGGTGCTACTTATCAAGTTCCTATGGAAGTACGCCCATCCCGTCGTACTGCTTTAGCGATGCGTTGGTTGGTAGATGCTGCTGCTAAGCGTTCTGAAAAAACTATGGCGTTACGTCTTGCTGGCGAGTTGCTTGATGCATCTGAAGGTAAAGGCGCAGCGATCAAAAAACGTGAAGATGTGCACCGTATGGCTGAAGCCAACAAAGCCTTCTCTCACTACCGTTTCTAAGCGGATAAAACAGGCCCTAATCAGGAGGGTGATGAATCGGTTGTCACTGAATTGTCATCAAATCGCTTTAAGTTGCTAGGCAGCTTAAAGCGTCCTGTTTTAAACAACAAAATTTAGGAATGCTAGAAATCATGGCACGTCAAACCCCAATTTCTCGTTACCGTAACATTGGTATCTCTGCGCACATCGATGCGGGTAAAACAACAACTTCAGAACGTATTTTGTTCTATACAGGTGAAAGTCACAAACTTGGTGAAACTCACGAAGGTTCAGCAACAACTGACTGGATGGAACAAGAGCAAGAACGTGGTATTACTATTACCTCAGCAGCTGTAACATGCTTCTGGAAAGGTATGGGTAACCAGTTTGACCAACACCGTATTAACGTAATTGACACCCCAGGACACGTTGACTTCACAATTGAAGTTGAGCGTTCTATGCGTGTTCTTGACGGTGCATGTATGGTTTACTGTGCTGTAGGTGGTGTACAACCTCAGTCTGAAACTGTATGGCGTCAAGCAAACAAATATAAAGTACCTCGTTTAGCGTTCGTGAACAAAATGGATCGTACAGGTGCAAACTTCTTCCGCGTTGTTGAACAAATGAAAACTCGCTTGGGTGCAAACCCAGTGCCTATCGTTGTTCCAGTGGGCGCAGAAGACACATTCACAGGTGTTGTTGACTTAATCGAAATGAAGTCAATCATCTGGGATGAAGCTTCACAAGGTATGAAATTTGAATATGGTGAGATTCCAGCTGACCTTCAAGCAACTGCTGAAGAATGGCGTACGAACATGGTTGAAGCTGCTGCAGAAGCATCAGAAGAACTCATGGACAAGTACCTAGAAAATGGCGAACTTTCTAAAGAAGAAATCGTTGCTGGTTTACGTCAACGTACATTAGCGGGTGAAATTCAACCTGCAATGTGTGGTTCTGCATTCAAAAACAAAGGTGTTCAACGTATGTTGGACGCAGTAATTGAATTCTTACCTGCACCAACTGACGTTGAAGCGATCAAAGGTATCTTAGACGACAAAGACGAAACTGAAGGTTCTCGTGAAGCGTCTGACGAAGCACCTTTCGCAGCGTTAGCGTTCAAAATCATGAACGACAAATTCGTTGGTAACTTAACGTTCGTACGTGTTTACTCTGGTGTTCTTAAAGCGGGTAGCCCGGTTTATAACCCAGTGAAAATGAAGCGTGAGCGTATTGGTCGTATCGTACAGATGCACGCAAATGACCGTCACGACATCGAAGAAATTCGTGCAGGTGACATCGCAGCGTGTGTAGGTCTTAAAGATACAACCACTGGTGATACATTATGTGACGAAAACCACGTAATTACACTAGAGCGTATGGAATTCCCAGAGCCAGTAATTGCATTGGCTGTTGAACCTAAAACTAAAGCTGACCAAGAAAAAATGTCAGTTGCTTTAGGTCGCTTGGCGAAAGAAGATCCATCATTCCGCGTTCGTACAGACGAAGAATCTGGTCAAACGATCATTGCGGGTATGGGCGAGCTTCACCTTGACATCATCGTTGACCGTATGAAGCGTGAATTCAACGTAGAAGCGAACATTGGTAAACCAATGGTTGCATACCGCGAAACGATCAAAAAGACGATTGAGCAAGAAGGTAAATTCGTACGTCAAACTGGTGGTAAAGGTAAATTCGGTCACGTATTCGTACGTTTAGAGCCGCTTGATCCTGAAGCTGGTAAAGACTACGAATTCGCTGAAGAAGTTGTAGGTGGTGTAGTACCTAAAGAGTTCTTCGGTGCAGTAGACAAAGGTATCCAAGAACGTATGAAGAATGGTGTCTTGGCTGGTTACCCAGTTGTAGGCATTAAAGCGACATTATTCGACGGTTCTTACCACGATGTCGACTCTGACGAATTATCGTTCAAAATGGCGGGTTCTTACGCATTCCGTGACGGTTTCATGAAAGCAGATCCTGTTCTTCTTGAGCCAATCATGAAAGTTGAAGTAGAAACTCCAGAAGACTACATGGGCGATATCATGGGTGACTTAAACCGTCGTCGTGGTATGGTTCAAGGTATGGACGACTTACCTGGTGGTACTAAAGCAATTCGTGCAGAAGTTCCACTTGCAGAGATGTTTGGTTACGCAACACACATGCGTTCTATGTCTCAAGGTCGTGCGACTTACTCTATGGAATTTGCTAAATATGCTGAAACTCCACGTAACGTGGCAGATGGCATCATTGCTAAATTCCAGTCTGGTGGTAAAAAAGGTGACGACGAGTAATCTTTCGATTACTATAAGCGCAAACTAATTCATAGTTAAAAAACCTAATGCTCATGGAGTGATCCTCCATGAGTTGTTTTAAAAAGGAAGATCTCATGGCTAAGGCTAAGTTCGAACGTAATAAGCCACACGTTAACGTGGGCACAATCGGTCACGTTGACCATGGTAAAACAACTTTAACAGCTGCGATTGCTACAGTATGTGCACGTAAGTTTGGTGGTGAAGCGAAAGATTACGCTGCTATCGACTCTGCACCAGAAGAAAAAGCACGTGGTATTACAATTAATACTTCTCACGTAGAATACGATTCTCCAACTCGTCACTACGCGCACGTAGACTGCCCAGGCCACGCCGACTATGTTAAAAACATGATCACTGGTGCTGCTCAGATGGACGGTGCGATCCTTGTTTGTTCAGCGACTGATGGTCCAATGCCACAAACTCGTGAACACATCCTTCTGTCTCGTCAGGTAGGTGTACCTTACATCATCGTATTCTTAAACAAATGCGATATCGTAGACGACGAAGAGTTAATTGAATTAGTTGAAATGGAAGTTCGTGAACTTCTTTCTACTTACGACTTCCCAGGCGACGACACTCCAGTAATCCGTGGTTCAGCACTTGCTGCACTTAACGGTGAATCAGGTCAATATGGTGAAGATGCTGTAGTTGCTCTTGTTGAAGCGCTTGATACTTACATCCCAGAGCCAGTACGTGCAATCGACCAAGCATTCTTAATGCCAATCGAAGACGTATTCTCTATTTCTGGTCGTGGTACAGTAGTAACTGGTCGTGTAGAAACTGGTATCGTGAAAGTAGGCGAAGAAGTTGAAATCGTTGGTATCAAAGACACAGTTAAAACAACTGTAACTGGCGTAGAAATGTTCCGTAAACTTCTTGACGAAGGTCGTGCGGGCGAGAACTGTGGTGTTCTTTTACGTGGTACTAAGCGTGAAGACGTACAACGTGGTCAAGTACTTGCTAAACCAGGTACAATCAAGCCACACACTAAATTCGATGCGGAAGTATACGTACTTTCTAAAGAAGAAGGTGGTCGTCACACTCCATTCCTTAACGGTTACCGTCCACAATTCTATTTCCGTACAACTGACGTAACTGGTGCAATCCAGTTGAAAGAAGGCGTTGAAATGGTAATGCCAGGTGACAACGTTGAAATGTCAGTAGAATTAATCCACCCAATCGCAATGGACCCAGGTCTACGTTTTGCGATCCGTGAAGGTGGTCGTACTGTAGGTGCTGGTGTTGTTGCTAAAGTAACAGCATAATCACTTTATAGTGTGAAAAAGCGCTCCATTTGGGGCGCTTTTTTTATGGCTGTATTTTGTGTGCTAGTTTCCAGGTGGATGAAAGCTTGTCCTACTGTATTGATGGATGAAATAGCTGTTCTTTAAACCTTGAATCAATCTAAAACCATTTTATGAACATTCTTTTGCTGCGGTTTAGTTGCCTTTTTTTCTCTTACATCATAAAAATAATTTTGCTGTCTAATTATTCTTGCTCTTACGTCATAAAAAATCATCGTCTATTTTTTTACTCTTGCGTCGTAAAAATAATTTCATTGTCTATTTTTTACTCTTGCGTCACAAAAAATAATTTCACTTATCATTATTTTTTATTCCTCATGTCCTGAACTGACAACTCACTGTCCTTAACTGCACTTAAATACCGCACAGAAAACCGTAATATGAACTCATACCGAAAAATAAAAAATATAGCGGGTTACAGGAAATGAATGACTTCATTGTTGTAACCTCAGGAGTGAGCAACATGAATGCTAAAGTGAGTATTAGTGAACGTGCAGGGGCGAGTTTTCCTGTCCGTCGAATGAATTTCAACTTTGATGCTGTACCTGAATATTGGATGAATGGTAATGCAGGTCTAACGCATTTTATGACTGCATTATCTGCGTTATTTCCCGCAGGTGAGAAGTTCTTTATAGACAGTGTGCGTGCTGTGCGTTATCACCCAATGCTGAAAGACAATGCAGATTTACAGAAAGAAATCAGTGCATTTATTGGACAAGAAGCCATGCACACGCATGAGCATGTCGGTTTTAATGCCTCTGCACAGAAATTTGGGCATGATGTTGATACTTTGGATTGTTATACAGATACTGTGATTCAAACTACACGCAAATTTATGGCAAAGTTGGCTAAACCGATTGGCATTACACAGAAAATGGTAGATTTAACTGCGACCACTGCGCTAGAACATTTCACAGCTACGATTGCCTCACAATTATTGACCAATTCACATATTCAAGAATTGATGACCGATGACACCATGAAAACTATGTGGTTGTGGCATGCGATTGAAGAAAACGAACATAAAGCTGTTGCGTATGAAGTATTTGAAGGTGTGTTTGGCAAAGGTCTGAAAGCCTATGCACTACGTACAAGTTCTTTGGTTATTTCGATGCTGACTTTATTTTTTGTACAAAACTATTTTTTGTGGCGTTTACTAAAACAAGACAAGCAGTTGAATTTGGAAAATTTACGCATGATTTATCGTTATGCCTATAGTCCATCTAAAGGGATTATTACAGGCATGGGCAAAGAAATGTTGTTCTATTTCAAACCGAATTTTCATCCTAACGATTTTGATACCACAACATTATTAAATACTTGGAAAGCTAAATTAGGCTTTTAAACTTTTCCTTTTGGTCAGGCAACGTAAGTTGCCTTTTTTTTTGCTCGATTTTTTTGTCGTGAAATCTATAATGCCTACATCTTAGAACAGCACAAGATCATTTCTTATGATTCGTTTAATGCAAGCCCATGATGTCGCCGATGTGGTTGCGATTGAAAATTTGGTACAAAGTCATCCGTGGAGTGCCAAACAATTTGCCGAAGCGGTAGAGAGTTATCACAGTACCGTGATTGAACATGCAGGGAGAGTGGTGGGTTTTTGTATTTTGCAACCTGTGTTGGATGAAGCAAATTTGTTGTTGATGGCGGTGCATCCAAGTCAGCAAGGCAAAGGTTTAGGTTATCAACTGCTAGAACATTCTATTGCAGGTTTGAAAAACCAACCTGTGCAGATTTTTTTAGAAGTACGTGAAAGTAATTTAGCTGCGATAGCCCTGTATGAAAAGTCAGGTTTTCATCAAATTGATTTACGTAAAAATTATTATCCTAAAACGGATGGCACACGGGAGCATGCCATTATTATGGTGAAATCTTGTAGCGATGATTTTGCCAGTTTGTTTAAGTGAATCTGATCGATGCAAAAATCAGTATTGCATCATTACATTTTTATTTGATGATGGAGTTATTCCAGCCTAAGGGCAGCGTGGTCATTAAGGAGTTTCCCAATTGCTGCACCTCATCGGTATTTAGGCTGCGGTTAATGCGTCGCCATTGACCATCAAGCAGTAGCTCAAGGGGCACATATTGCGATTTATAGTTCATTTTATTGGAATGTGGTACCCAATAACCTAAGTAAACATATTGCAGTCCCAAATGCTGTGCCTGTTCAATTTGTTTTAATACCGCAAATGTTCCGAGTGAGCGACGACTTTCGTCTGGGTCAAAAAAGGTATAGACCGCAGAAATACCATCATCTAAATAATCACAGGTCGATACTGCAATTAAGCGATCATCTTGCCAAACCTCTAAAAAGAAGCTGCTGGTACAACTGTGGATTAGGAATTTTTCAAATTGGTCACGGCTGGCAGGGAACATATCGCCATCGGCATGTCGTTCATTGATATAGCGTTCATACAGCGCATAATGCAAATCACCTGCATCTTGTGGCTTGGTGATTTTGATCTGTAAATCGTGATTGCGTTTCCAAGCTTTCTTTTGCGTGCTGTTCATTTTAAATTCAGCGACAGGAATACGTGAAGAAAGGCATTGGCGGCACAAATGGCATTCAGGACGATAGACAAAATCGCCACTGCGACGAAAACCGACCCGAGAGAGTTCAGACAAAGTCAGCACATCAATTTTATGTGCAGGATCTAAAAAAACCATCCGCGCAGATTTTTCAGGTAAATAGCTGCAATCATGCGGCGGAGTAATGTAATACTGCAAATCATTTAGCAGGGATTTTGGGTGATATGAATTCATTGTCAAGATCCCTCTCTGTTATTGTCATTCAAGTAGGCGCGCATACTGCGCTATTGTTTTACTTGAAAATACACTGTCCTGATATTTTTTCCAATTGATTGCAGGTTGTTTTACAACATCTTGTAACGATTTAAGATAGTCTTGGCGAGAAAGTGTACATGCTCCGAGACTGATTAAATGGTCATTGACCAATTGGCAGTCAATCCAAGGCAATTGTTGTTCTTGTCCGAGCAGCATCAAACTATAAAATGCCATTTTGGAGACATCGGTACGATGGCTAAACATGGACTCGCCAAAACAGCCTTTGCCAATACTGACTCCATATAAACCACCGACCAAACTATCTTGCTCCCAAACTTCTAAACTATAGCCATAACCTGCTGCAAAAAGCTGACAATAACCTTGAATGATCTCTTCAGAAATCCAAGTATCATTGGCGTAGCTACGGGGCAAGGCACAATTGCGAATCACTTGTTCAAAGGCATGATTGATAGTAATGCGATAATCTATTTTTTTCATGTTGCGGATTAAAGACTTACTCGGCTGATAATGTTGCGGAATAATTACGCAACGTGGCTCAGGACTCCACCAACAAATAGGATCACCTTCTGAAAACCATGGAAATAAGCCATGTGTATAGGCTTCATATAAGGTTGAAGGGGAAAGGTCTGCACCTACACAAATCAAGCCTTCACCCTCAGGATCAACTTCAATGGGATCGGGGAAAATGAATTGTGAAGCCGGGAGCGTGTGCATATCAATTGCCGTATGAAGTTTTACGATGAACTTGATTTCATCATACCTAAAAATGCCGTGATAAAAAAACCGCTCAAGGAGAGCGGTCTTTAAACTTGGTCACTAAATTATTCACCAAGTGCATCTAAATATTTTTCTGCATCCAAAGCTGCCATACAACCTGAACCTGCAGAAGTAATCGCTTGGCGATAAATTGAATCGGCCACATCACCTGCAGCAAATACGCCAGCCACAGAAGTTTGAGTCGCATTGCCTGAAGTGCCGCTTTGTACTTGGATATAACCATCACGCAAGTTCAATTGACCTTCGAACATGCCTGTATTCGGTTTGTGACCAATCGCAATGAATAAGCCAGACACATCAACAATTTGAGTAGAACCATCGGTAGTTGATTTTAAACGTACTGAAGTTACGCCTGTGTTGTCGCCCAAGACTTCATCAACTTGGTTGTTCCAAAGAATGCTGATTTTGCCTTCTTTCTCTTTGGCAAATAAATGATCTTGCAATATTTTTTCAGAGCGAAGTGAATCACGACGATGCACCAATGTCACGTGTGATGCAATGTTAGACAGGTATAATGCTTCTTCAACAGCCGTGTTACCACCGCCAACGACCATCACTTTTTGGTTTTTATAGAAGAAACCATCACAGGTGGCACAGGCACTTACGCCTTGACCCATAAATGCTGCTTCAGATTCTAAACCTAAATATTGTGCAGTCGCACCTGTGCAAATGATTAAAGCATCACAGGTAAATTCTTCCATATCACCTTTCAGTACAAATGGGCGCACATTCAGGTTCACTTCATTGATATGGTCATACACGATTTCTGTGCCAAAGCGTTCTGCATGAGCTTGCATACGTTCCATTAACGCTGGGCCTGTTAAACCTTCAGGATCACCTGGCCAGTTATCAACTTCCGTAGTTGTGGTGAGTTGACCACCCAATTGTAAGCCTGCAATTAAAGTCGGTTTTAAGTTGGCACGTGCAGCATATACTGCGGCACTATAACCTGCAGGGCCTGAACCTAAAATAATTAAACGTGAGTGACGAGCGCTCATGCACAGCATCCTTTTTTTATTTAGAAATTTATGGAATTATACGTGAAATAGGATGAGTTTGCTGTGTGATTAAAGTTGATATTACTGATCATGTAAATCGATTTGAGCTATATAGAAAAAGTTAACAACACACTTCAATAATCTTGCATCTTTTTCTAGGCAACACATGCATAATAGAAGGTCTGTTATAATTTATAGCTTGCTGTGTGGTGAAGCTTGCATCGTGAAATGCAACTTAAATGACACAGCTAAATGAAATACAGACGCTCCGAATCAGGTGGCTTTTTAAGACCATCGAACAAACAAAAAACATTGATGAAGAATTGGCGACAGGACAATATATGACTGCGGTGTCGGGTGCTTATGCACATCGCTTAATAGCGACATTATTTTTGGTCTCTTTTGGAATATATCTGTTCCTTGCAACAGTGACCTATACTCCATTTGACCCAGGTTGGATGCACATTTCCAGTGACACCCAACAGGTTTCAAATGCGAGTGGAATCGCAGGTGCGTGGATTGCCGATTTACTGTTTGGCTTTTTAGGTTGGGCGAGTCTGCTTCTTCCTGCTTATTTTTTTATTGAAGCCTTACAAGTCTGGTGGCCACGTAGTTTTTTAAACCGTCCATTTCGTTATGCTGCACAATTCTTCATTTTATTGGCAACAGCAAGTTTGCTGTATTTATTTTGGCAAGTACCTGCCGATACGTTAGACAATGCCTCAGGCGGCATCATTGGTTTTGAACTTGGGAAAAGTTTATCGCAAATTTTAACCATTTATGGAGCAACACTTTTTTTAGTCGTCTTTTGGATTTTCTTATTTACCCTCGCATTTGGGGTGAAGTGGAACAGAACGTGGGCAACTTTAAAAGCTACACCTGCTTATCTGCAAGATTTGTTCTATCGCAATGTACCTGAAGCAGAATCTGACTTTGACCGTTCTACACCACAGGTGAAAAAGACCGTTGTCGCTGCTGCACCTGTGGTTGCTGTTGAAGTGGCATCAACTGATTTAGAAGCAGCAAGTGAACCCGTGGTTGCACAGGCGAAAGAAGCTGAAACAACTGCGCCACATCCTGCGGCAGAGCGTATGTTTAATCACATGCAGCAACGTGAAGAAGAAGAGCAACAGGCGCAGCAACAGCTATTGGTGCAAGATGAAATTGATGATGTTGAGTTAGAAAAAACCATCGAAAAGGCGCATCGCTTAGAACAAGACAGCCAGCGTATTGTTGCGACAGGCGAAGTGTGGCGTGCTTTACAAGAAAATACCGACAGTCAGCATAACCAAGACATTCATGCATTATTACGTGCTTCTGAAGAACCAGAGCCACATCTACAATCGAATCCTTTTGATGAAGTGCGTCCTGCATCTACGGCATCTCAAGCCACTGCAAAATCTTCGTTAGATTGGGATGATGATCAAATTTTTGATGAATTGCTCGCAGCAGTTCCGCAAGGCAAAGCTGCAAGTGATTTACACAGCCCATTCCAAAACAGCGGGGCAATGGATACTTTAGATGAGTCTGTGACCCAGCAAGAAACAGTGCATCCGCACTCGAATCCTACGGCTCACAATTTTAACGATGATCTCAGCAGATTTGAGTCAGATTTTAACCCGCCATCGTCAAGTGCTTCGAATACGCAAAATCATGCTGTACGCCAAGAGCGCCATTTGCAGCATGATTTAGACAGTTTAGATGACTTGTTGGTGGATGATCTTTTGGGTGATGAGTTACAGCAAGATGCATTTCAAGATCAAGCGCCTGTAGCGCGTAGTACCAGTAGCTATGCACAAAGTTCTGCTTTTGTTCAGGCACCTATTCAGACGGCAGCCACTGCCGCAGTGATGGCAAACGCAGCGACTGCTACACAGGCTGAACAAGCAGAAAAAGTGGCGTTATCCAAAGAAGCATTTATCGAAGCTTGGCAGGAAACCGCAGGCAAACCACTAGACGAAGATGACTTTGATTTTGATGCGCCGCTGACTGATGCACATGGTCGTCCGATGTCACGCGCCATGCAGGTTGCAGAAAAACGTCGTGATTTATCGCCATTACCGGGTTTGGATTTGCTTGATAAAGTCGATCCAAACAAAAAAGTGAACTTCACCGCAGAACAATTATCGCGCTTGTCGGAATTGCTGGAAATTAAATTACAGGAATTTAATGTCAAAGCCAAAGTGGTTGAAGCACAGCCTGGTCCTGTCGTGACCCGTTTTGAGCTGGATTTGGCACCTGGGGTCAAAGCTTCAAAAGTAACCAATATTTCTCGTGACTTGGCGCGTTCAATGTCGATGGCATCGGTACGTGTGGTCGAAGTGATTCCAGGCAAACCGTATATTGGCATTGAAGTACCGAATAGTTCACGTGAAATGGTACGTTTGATTGAGTTATTACAAACGCCTGCTTTTGAAGATCCAAACGGCATTTTATCTATGGCGATGGGGAAAGACATTTCAGGCAATCCTGTGATTACTGAATTGGGCAAAGCACCACACATGCTCGTAGCAGGGACAACGGGTTCAGGTAAATCAGTGGCAGTGAACTCGATGATTTTGTCGATGTTGCTGAAATACAAGCCTGATCAATTACGCTTAATTTTGATTGACCCGAAACAATTGGAACTCGCCAACTATAACGATATTCCACACTTATTGACGCCTGTAGTGACTGATATGAAAGATGCCGTCAGCGCTTTAAATTGGTGTGTCAATGAAATGGAACGTCGTTATAAGCTAATGTCTTTCCTGAAAATTCGTAAATTAAGCGACTACAACCGTAAGGTTGAAGAATCTATTGCCAATGGTGAAGATTTAATTGATCCAACTTGGAAGCCGGGAGATTCAGCAACGCAAGAACGTGCACCGCGTTTAACACCATTGCCATCTATTGTGATTGTGGCAGATGAGTTTGCCGACATGATCATGCAAGTGGGCAAGAAAGCGGAAGAAATGATTACCCGTTTGGCACAAAAATCACGTGCAGCAGGGATTCACTTACTCTTAGCAACTCAGCGTCCATCGGTGGATGTGATCACAGGTCTAATTAAAGCCAACATTCCAACCCGTGTAGCTTTGCGTGTGAACTCGAAAATTGACTCACGTACTATCTTGGATGCGGGCGGTGCAGAAGACCTGCTTGGTCATGGTGATATGCTATTTTTAGGACCGGGTAAAATTGAGCCAGAACGTGTGCATGGCGCATTTATTTCGGATGATGAAGTCAACCGTATTTGTGATGCGTGGCGTGAGCGTGGCGATTCTGACTATGTCGATGAAATCTTGACGCCATTTGATGAAGAACCATCTTCACGTGGTTTTGAAGATGGTGAAGGCAGTCCAGACCGTGATGTGTTGTATGATCAGTGTGTAGCATTTGTTTTGGAAACACGTAAAGTGTCGACCTCATCTTTACAGCGCAAATTTAGCTTGGGCTATAACCGTGCGGCACGTATTGTCGATCAGATGCAAGAGCAAGGCATTGTGAGCGAGCAAGGAGCAAATGGGAAACGTGAAATTTTAGTGTAAAGCTTTCACTTTCTGTTTGATTTTGAATCAAGTAGTGCTATAAAAAAATCCCGCAATTCAATTGCGGGATTTTTTCTTTTTACACTCAATCTTTTTGGCTGAATTTAGCCAGAGATTGTGTTTAAACAGTTTAAGCAAACTTGGCTAAAACTGCTAAAAAACCATCTTTTTGACGTGGAAATTCAGCAATCACATCGTGAATACGCTGACCTTCAGGATTAGTGGCATTGACATCGCGACCATCGGCAATAAATTGTGTCAATAGACGTTCATAGTCGCTTGGACGCATGTGTTTAAATGCGTGATAGAGTACGTGAAAATCTGCATTCACACCTGCAGGTGGAAGTTGATTCAAATAGGCAAATACACGTTCATCCGACCATGCTTCGTTAAAGGTCGCAGGTTGAGATAATGCCATGGCAATCTCCTTTATATTCTTTTGAAAAAAATAGGGCAAAATAACTAGTGTTATTTTGCCCTGATTCAATTTGCTTGACTAATCAGTATTCAGATTATCGCTCTTCAGGCAAATTGATATTCATTTCCAACATTTCAATATTGGCTTCTGAACGCACAGACATTTGAATATGTTGTTCATCGACACCACGCACGTAGCGATTTACCACTTGCATGATTTCTTTTTTCATCTGATCAATTTTGTCTTGGCTTAAGCGTTTACCTAGACCTTGTTCAGAAGCAACAATCACTTTTAAGCGATCTTTTGCTGTTTGTGCGCTAGATGGCTTATCTTCACCGCTAAATAATTTGCTCCAAAAACCTGCCATGTCTACGCTCCAAATAACCGTGCTAACCAACCTTTCGGTTTTGTTTCAATATGACGAAACGGACGTTCTTCACCCAAGAAACGTGCAACCAAGTCATCATACGCCTGACCTGCAGCAGCATCGCTATACAGAATGACAGGTTTGCCTTCGTTAGATGCTTGAAGTACGCTCTTACATTCAGGAATAACGCCTAAAGTTGGTACACGTAAAATATCTTTAGAAATGTCGTCAATGGTTAGCATTTCTTGTTTATCGGCACGTTCTGGGTTGTAACGTGTGATACACAAGTGCTTACGCACACGACCTTCGTTTTGTTCTACTTTTTTGGTTTTGCTGTCAAGCATACCAATAATACGGTCAGAGTCACGTACTGAAGAAATTTCAGGGTTGGTCACAATAATCGCTTCATCGGCATGGTACATTGCAAGAATGGCACCGCGCTCAATCCCTGCAGGTGAGTCGCAAATAATGTAATCAAATTCTTGTGCCAACTCATCCATGATACGTGCCACACCTTCATCGGTGAGGGCATCTTTATCACGGGTTTGTGAAGCTGGAAGAATATAAAGGTTTTCGATATCTTTATCGCGAATTAATGCTTGTTGTAAACGCGCTTCATTATTTAATACATTCACAAAATCATAAACAACGCGACGTTCACAACCCATAATTAAGTCAAGGTTACGTAAACCCACGTCAAAATCGATAACAACAGTTTTGTGACCACGTAGGGCTAAACCTGTTGCAAAAGATGCACTTGTAGTGGTTTTACCTACGCCACCTTTGCCTGATGTTACGACAACAATTTTCGCCACCGAATCCACTCCTGTTATGGTTTAAATTCCCCTATATTTTTTCGGGGATTTTTGGTGATTATTTATACATTAAAATTGTAGAGCTTCAAATACAAGCTCTTGGTTATCATTTAAGTAAATATGCACAGGTTTTTTAGTCACATGCTGAGGAATATCGTCCGCCACGCAATACGTGCCTGCAATAGATACCAATTCTGCTTCTAGGGAATGACAGAAAATTCGTGCCGCAATATTCCCGCCCGCGCCGGCAATGACTCTACCACGTACACTACCATAAATATGTATATTTCCTGAAGCAATCACTTCAGAACCGCTGTTGATGCCTGCGGTTAAAATAATGTCGCCCTGATGTTGTACCAAGCATTGACCTGTACGCAAAATTTCATCGTGATAAGACGTAATATGCGCTACAGCAGGTGTAGTTTCAGCAACTTGATTTTCCGTCTGTTGCTGTTCTGCCGCAGGTTCAGGTTTTACTTCAACCACTTGTTCTTTGGTGGCTTTCACTTCCTGCAATGGACGGTCTTGCGGGATGACAGGGAACTGAATAGCACGTGCCTGATCTGCCATAATGCCTTCAGTCACAGCAATTGGCTGTGCTTCTAGGCTAATTAGCAATTGAATTAGCGCAATCAATTCTTGTTCGACTGAACTTTCAATGACCACCAAAACCCCTGGTGGAAATGATTTTTGCAACATTGGGCTTAGTTGCTGGCGGATCGCATCATGATCATTGGTGTCTAAGCTAATGCGAATCGCATTGACCAATCTGCCTTTTATCCGTATGTCAGCCATAATAATTCCTTAACACTTCTAACTTTGCTGGTTGTTGAAGTCATCTTATAAATAGAGCAAATCCTAGAACAAATTGGGTGAATTCTCTAGTTCAGTTACTAAAAATATTTCACATTGTTTTAGCTAAAATTATCGAAAGACCTTTATGAAATATCGTGTTGTTGTCCTTCATTTAAAATTTGTTGCCATTGTTTAACTTTTACTTGTTTGCGAATTGCTTCTAAACTTTCAAATATCGCTGATTCTACTAATTTATCAATATGCTGATTATGTTCAATCTCAATCTGACTAATTTTTTCAGCAATCATTTGATAAGTTGGATTTTGTACTTGTTGATGCTGCTGTGCAAAAGGTTCAATTAAACCTTGGGTGATATTTTCGCCCAATCGTTGTCCGATACTTTGAATTTGCTGTTCAATACGTCCACCGACCAATGGAATCAGGCGCAGCAATTGCGTCAGTTCAGGCGTATCTTCAATGGCTTGATTCACCACCAACCCGACATTTTTCGCAATCATGTGACGCTGCATTTGTAATTCTTTGCCTAAGGATTCCTGCAAAATATCGGCTAGGGCAATCGCGAGTAATTGACGATGATGCTCGACCAAATCATCAATAAATTGTTTGTGAGTGGTACTGGTGGTCAATTCACGTTGCACACCATTAAGTACCGTGAGCACCACACGGCTACTCAGTTCTTCCATTAGCAAGTTGTAGTAAAAGTTGCCGCGTTTATACCAACTGTCTGGAATGACTTTATAGCCATGGCTATGCAGGTTGTAACCAATCGCGATGGCACGTAATAAACGTAAAAAACGCAATTGCGGAATAATTGCAAGAATTTCATACCAGTGAATAAACGGGAAAAACCACCAACGCTGATGATGTTTGAAAATAATTGCAATACCCCAACGCACGCCCAACTCTACAATTAAAAACGTGGTAAACCAGCCTTCGGTAATCACCACCCAAGGGCGCAATTCTGTTCGATAAAACTGTAAAATTTCAGGTAGACGAATAAAATCGAACAACCATTCGCCAAAATCACTCATTAAAATGGCATTGGCACTTAAACAGAACAAGTTAAAGATGATTAAACCCATCAAAAACAAGTCATAAGCCAAGGCAATTTTCCATCCCCATGAATCTTTACGCAGGGGATGAAAAGAGGATTTGATGACAGGTTCTTCAGACTTTTTCATGGCGTACCTGAATGGTTATGCAGTCGGAGCTGCAAGTTTTTGTTGCATGCTTTCAATCAATTGATCTTTTTCCAGCCACAGTTCATGCACCCATTGCTGAAAACGCTCACGATATTCAGCATCATCTTCGTAATTGCCGCCCAACACCCAATCTGGAATATTAATTTTGCGTAAATTCACCGCAATGCGCGGCACCTCACCTAACCAAAACTCGCTATAGCCCGGCACGCCATCTGGGTACACAATGGTCATATCTACCAAGGCATCAATTTGATCACCCAAAATATTCAATGCCAAAGCTAAACCACCAGCTTTTGGCTTTAATAAATGTTGATAAGGCGATTGTTGTTGATCATGTTTTTCTTGGGTAAAGCGTGTGCCTTCTAAATAATTCAGCAGGGTAAAGGGCTGACTTAATAACTGTTGGCAGGCTTTACGCGCTTCTTCCATATCGCGGTCTTTCAGCTCAGGTTTTTTGGCAATTTGTGCTTTGCTGTGACGCTTCATCATTGGGAAGCCTAAAATTTTAAAGGCTTGTCCTACAAAGGGAATAAAGATCAGTTCCCACTTGGTAAAAAAGCGGGTCAATGGCATACGGGTTAAGCCAAAATACTGATTTACTGTGGTATCGACCCAACTTTGATGGTTACAGGTCATGAGATAACGACCTTGCATGCTCAGTTGCAAATCTTCATCAATGCTGATATCCCATTGGGTATTGGGTAATACATGATCAATCAGCCAGTTGTTTACACTGAGCCAACTGTTGGTAATTTGAATATTGGTTTCATCGACCTTACGTGACTGCTTTAACAGTTTGGTTAAGCCCAAAGCCAACACAGGAGGGCCGTGAAAAAATGTACTGCCAGTGATGACTGTACCCACGGTGAGACCTTTTGTGATTTTTTTTAATAAAGGGTGTTTCTTTGCTTGCGATGACATATAAATCAATCCTGAAGATAAATCGTCCAATGCGTCACGTGTTTGTAGATGACTCCAATATAAATGTTGTTTTTAAAATAAAAAAGTGTTGAAGTGAAAGTGTGTAGAAATTGTGATGAAGTTATACCAAGATTTGTACATGATCATGTATATTTGTAAGTAAAAGTTTTTTTATTAACAAAAAATCAATGGTCTAAGTATATTTTTTCATTCAATATTCAGCATATACAACAAAACACAAGTAAGGAGGCATGCCATGCGTGCATTAGCAATTTCGGCAGCAGTCGTAGGGGCAATGGTTTTAACTGGTTGTCAAACGACTGGTAACAACCTTGGTGGTATGGAATATGACAAAACTGCGTTAGGCACAGTAATTGGTGCTGCTGCGGGTTATGGCATCTCTAAAGGTAACGCAAATACAAGCGCACAAAACAACCGTGCTGCAGCGATTGGTGCTGTAGTGGGTGCTGCTGCGGGTGTTTATCTTGACAATAAAGAAAAACAACTTCGTCAACAAATGGCTGGTACAGGCGTAGAAGTAAACCGTAATGCCGATGGTTCTGTTGGCTTGATCATGCCGGGTAACATCACGTTTGATACTAACAAATCAAACATCAAACCAAACTTCTATTCTACCTTGGACAAAGTAGCGCAAACGCTAACCCAAGATAACAAGAGCGGTATTTTGGTAACAGGTTATACTGACAGCACTGGTAACGACGCAATCAACATTCCATTGTCACAAGCACGTGCACAATCGGTTGCAAACTACTTGGCTAGCCGTGGTGTATCAACTTCACGTATTAATGCACAAGGTCACGGTGCTGCAAACCCAATCGCATCGAATGCTACTGCAGAAGGTCGTGAGCAAAACCGTCGTGTAGAAATCAGCATTTATGCAATCCAATAATCTGGCATTGTATAGATTGTAAAGAACCGCCTTCGGGCGGTTTTTTTATGCAAGCAATTTCTAGGGTCTACTCAGCAAATAGACAATGACGTCTAAAGTAGCATTTTAGATTAGTCATCTTTGGCGGAGATGACTATAATCGAGCTCGAACCGAAATAGAGGAAATACTATGACACTGGCAAGTCAGTTAAACGACAAGCAACTTGAAGCGATGAAATACACTCAAGGACCCTTGTTAGTGCTTGCAGGTGCAGGTTCAGGCAAAACTTCGGTGATTACCCGAAAAATTGCCTATTTGGTTAAGCATTGCGGGATTCCTGCGCATCGTATTACAGCGATGACTTTTACCAACAAAGCAGCACGAGAAATGAAAGAGCGTGTGACCAAATTGTTGTCACGTGAAGAAGCTAAAGGATTATCGGTTTCGACTTTCCACACCTTTGGTCTGAATTTATTACGTCTTGAATTAAAACACACGCCGTTAAAAGCCAACTTCTCTATTTTAGATGCCGATGACTGCAAACGTATTCTGATGGATTTAATGCACCGCGATAATTTGTCGGGTGCAGAAAGCAAAGAATTGATTGCCAAAGCCATGAAGATGATTTCAGACTGGAAAAATGATCTGATTGCACCAGAGCAGGCGCATACCACCTGCGAAACGCCAGAAGACATCCAGTTTGCACATTTATATCAACTTTATGAACGTAATTTACGTGCCTATAACGCGGTAGATTTTGATGATTTAATTGTAATGCCGACACGACTTTTGCAAGAAAATGCCGAAGTGCGTGACAAGTGGCAAAACCGTGTTCGTTATTTATTGGTCGATGAGTATCAGGACACCAACACCGCACAATATATCTTGGTGAAATTACTTGTGGGCGTAATGGGGCAGTTCACTGCGGTAGGTGACGACGACCAATCGATTTACGCTTGGCGCGGTGCGAAGCCTGAAAATATGGCCTTGCTGAAAGATGATTTCCCGAATTTAAAAGTGATTAAACTTGAGCAAAACTATCGCTCGACCAGTCGCATTTTAAAAGCGGCCAACACCGTCATTGGCAATAATCCACATATTTTTGACAAAAAACTGTGGTCAGATAAAGGTCATGGTGAAGTGATTCGGGTAATTACATGCCGCAATGATGATGATGAATCAGAACGCGTGGTTAAAGACTTACTCACGCATAAACTGATGAATGGTAAAAGCTGGAAAGATTATGCAATTTTGTACCGAGGGAACTTTCAGGCACGTATTCTGGAAACCCAATTACGTCAAATGCAAATTCCTTACAAGCTTTCGGGGGGGCAGTCATTCTTCGCACGTGCTGAAATCAAAGACATCATGAGTTATTTGCGTCTGATTATTAACCCTGAAGATGACAGCGCATTCTTACGCATTATTAACACGCCTAAACGCGCGATTGGTCCTGTGACTTTGGAAAAACTAGGGCTGTTTGCACAGGAAAACCATTTGTCATTATTGGCTGCTGCAGGTGATCAGCGCCTAACCATGGCAATTCCGAAAAAAGCCACGACGCAGTTGGCAGAGTTTTCAGATTTTATTAGCAATTTTACGCGTAACTTATTGGAAGATGATGAACCTGTGCCAATCATCCGTCAAATGATGCTCGAAGCAGGTTATATCGACTACATTAAAGAGCAAGCAGCTACCCCTGCGCAGGAAAAAACCAAGCTAGATAATATCGAAGTTCTATATAGCAGCATCCAAAGTTTGATTAACCGTGCTGAAGATGTCGATGAAAAGAATATTGAAAGCGTGATTCGTAAAATGGTGCTGCTCGATATGCTCGAACAGCAACAGGAAGAAGAAGACACTGATAAAGTCAATTTACTCACCCTGCATGCGTCCAAAGGCTTGGAATTTCCGTACGTGTATTTGATTGGTTTGGAAGAAGAGCTTTTACCGCATAAAAACTCAATTGTGGCAGATACTGTCGAGGAAGAACGCCGTTTGATGTACGTGGGGATTACTCGTGCACGTCAGGGCTTAACCATTACTTTGGCAGAGCAGCGCAAAGCGGGCGGGCAAATGAAACAAATGACCCCAAGTCGTTTTTTGGATGAATTACCACAAGATGAATTGGAATGGCTCGGACGTAAGAAAAAGTTAGCCGGTGATGTCGATCCGAAATTACAGGCACAGCATTATTTGGAAAATTTACGTGCCTTAATCAAGCGCTAATTTTTTGAAAATACTTAGGGCATTGATGCAAGTACAGCATCAAATGGCACATCGAAAATCGAAAGAAAATTGAAAATTTAAAAACAGGATAAACTTCATGAAAGTTCAAGTTAAAGTCTTAGATTCACGTTTAGGCACAGAATGGCCAATGCCAACTTATGCAACCGCAGGTTCGGCAGGTTTGGACTTACGTGCTTGTGTAGACAGCAGCACCGTGATTGAGCCGGGTCAAACAGTCTTGGTCAAAACAGGTTTAGCGATTTATATTCAAGATACAGGTTTTGCAGGCATGATTTTGCCGCGTTCAGGCTTGGGTCACAAACATGGCATCGTGTTGGGGAACTTGGTGGGTTTGATTGATTCAGATTATCAGGGTGAATTGATGGTTTCGGTGTGGAACCGTAGCCAAACAGCATTTAGCTTAGAACCTGGTGAGCGTTTAGCGCAATACGTTTTGGTTCCTGTGGTACAGGCCAAGTTTGAACAAGTAGATGAATTTGTTGCCACCGAACGTGGTGCAGGTGGTTTTGGGCATACGGGCAAAAACTAAGTTACTTAGGTTTCAGCCTATATCGTTTGGTAAAGTTTTATCTGAAACTTTACCAACAATTCTTGAAAAGTAACGAAAGATGTACTAATAATGACAAGTAAATCACTAGCTCTGATGAGACCATTGCACATCTATTAAAAAATCTAATTAGAATTTTCAAAATATCTCGAGCCAAGATTTATTCACTTTATGTTGGCTCATCTTTGTAGTTGTAAGCCTATGAACAATCCACAAACACTTTTTCCTCAGCATATTTTTCGCGCTTACGACATTCGTGGCAAAGAAACTGTGCTGACCGCGAAATTGGTACACGCCATTGCACAAGGATTGGTGCAACAATATCAACAAGAAAAGCAAACTCAAATTAGTATTGGTTATGATGCGCGTTTAAATAGCCCCGCTTATGCTGAAATTATGCGCCAAGTCTTTCTTGCCCATCAATTTCAAGTGACGATGGTGGGTTGTTGTTCTAGCCCGATGTTGTATTTTATGGCACGACACACGGCAGGCAATGGCATTATGCTTACGGCCAGTCATAATCCAAAATCAGACAACGGCATTAAATGGATTGTGCAGGGCGAACCGCCAACCCCTGAAATGATTCAACACGTGGCACACGATGCAGCGCCATATTATTTAAATACCGATGCAGCACCATCCATCGCCTCACAACACGCCACCAATATTTCACATGAATTTATTGAAGATGCGTGTCAGCAATATCAGCAGGCAATGTTGAACGATATTCAACTGGCGGGCACTTTTAAAGTGGTTTTAGATGGGATGTATGGTTCGGCAGGTCATTGCGCTGCTTTGGTTTTGCAAAAAATGGGCTGTGAGGTGATTGCTTTACGCTGCGAAGCCAATGGTCATTTTCCAGAACATGCACCCGATCCATCACAAGAAAAACACTTACAACATTTAAAAGCTGCGGTGCGTGAACATCAGGCGGACATTGGCATTGCTTTAGATGGCGATGGTGATCGTGTCGTCCTCTTGGATGAACATGCCAATGTGCTTTCAGCAGATCGTTTGCTGTCTTTATTTGCAGAAATGTGTTTAAAAACTCATCCTCAGCATCAAGTGGTGTTTGATGTAAAATGCTCCACTATGGTGCGCAATACCGTGCGTGATTTGGGTGGCGAAGCGGTGATGATTCGCACGGGCAGTACCTTCTTGCGGCGTTATTTGGCGCAGTCGCAAGGCAAGGCTGTGTTCGGTGGCGAATACGCAGGACATTATGTATTCAATGATGGACGTGGTTTTGGCTATGACGATGGTATTTACGCAGCGCTGCGCGTGTTGGAATATTTAAGCCACAGTAATTACAGCAGCCTTTCGGCATTGATGCAGAAATACCCTGAGCGTTGCTGCACTGAAGACACGTATATCAGCACACGGAATATTGAACCGAGTGCGGTTTTAAATGATGTTGAAAGTTCTAGCCATCGCAGTGGTGCAGAATTAAGTAAAATAGATGGTGTAAGACTTGATTTTGAAGATGGATTTGGCATTATTCGAGCATCCAATACAGGCGAATATTTTACGGTGCGTTTTGATGCCGATAATCCATCACGACTGAATGATATTCGCGATACATTTGTTTCCATGTTAAGTGAGCGATACCCTGAAATCGCCCAAGACATTTTAGATGCTCAATAAGGAGAGGCGAATGCCACATCAACAGACTGGTATCGACAAAGCGCAAATTTTGACTGAAGCTTTGCCGTATATTCAACGTTTTGCGGGCAAGACCCTTGTTGTGAAATATGGCGGCAATGCCATGACCGATCCTGAGCTGGAAAGTTCTTTTGCTCGTGATATCGTGTTGTTAAAGACTGTAGGCTTAAACCCGATTGTGGTGCATGGCGGTGGCCCACAAGTGGATTCTATGCTCAAGCAATTGGGACGTGAGTCTGACCGTATTGATGGCATGCGTGTCACCGATCCTACGACTATGGAAGTCGTAGAAATGGTCTTGGGTGGTAGCGTCAACAAATCTATCGTCAATCTGATTAACCAACATGGCGGTCGTGCCATTGGTTTGACGGGTAAAGATGGTAACTTGATTCGCGCACAAAAATTATTGATGCAAAAAACTACTGAAACAGGCGAAGTACAACAAATTGACCTTGGTTTGGTGGGTGAAGTGGTGGGTGTCAAAACCGACGTGTTGGAAATGTTTACCAGCAGCGACTTTATTCCAGTGATTGCACCTTTAGGTGTCGATGATGCAGGCAATACCTATAACATTAATGCCGATTTAGTCGCAGGTAAAGTTGCCGAAGCATTGGGTGCGGAAAAGTTAATTTTGCTGACCAATATTACGGGTGTATTAGACGAAAATAAAAACCTGTTAACTGGTTTGACTACGCAGGAAGTAGATCGTTTAATTGATACAGGCGTGATTTACGGTGGCATGATTCCAAAAGTGGGTTGTGCATTGGATGCAGTTAAAGGCGGTGTAATCAGTGCACATATTGTAGATGGTCGTGTGCCACATGCTACTTTATTGGAAATCTTTACTGATCATGGTGTGGGAACATTAATTACCAACCGTGTCCAAACGCGTAAATAAAACTCTATAAGATGATCCCTAAAAGAGCTTCACAATTGAAGCTCTTTTTTATGTCAAATTTACGGCAAGAAACTGAAATTTTGTTGATTCAGCATCCTTGAAATTGCTTTGCACCTATCCTGCAATCTTAAAATTGTAGTCGCTAAAATCGCGGTCATCATAGTGTCATGCTGCTGTCCTAGTGTAGGAGAAAACATGAGGTATCTATGATGCTACAAAAATTAAATCAGTATCGTCAGCAGTTTAGCTTTCCTATGGTTAAAGTGGGTAAAGCACAGAAAAAAAACAGCAAAGCTACGCAATATGCGTTTGAATGGGTTGAAAATTTAAAGCAACTACAAGAAGTACAGCGCTTTCGTGCACAGCAATTTTCCAAGCAATTTGGCATTGAATTTGAATCGGCTTTAGATCAGGACTTGTACGATTTTGGCTGTGAACACGCCGTACTCAGAGATAAATCTACGGGTGAAATTGTTGCTTATACTCGTTTAAAACTTTGGCAAGGGCATGAGCTAGCCAACAGTTATAGTGCGCACGAGTTTAAAATTATAGATGAGTTAGGGCATCTCTCGAATATTGTCGAAATGGGGCGTACTTGTGTGCATCCACGTTATCGTTCAGGCAAAACACTCTCTATTTTATGGCTGAATTTAGTGCCTAAAGTGTTATGGGAAATGCGTGCCAAACACATGATTGGCTGTGTCAGTATTCGTTTGGAAGGTAATGAAGCACGCGCGTATCATACCCATCAAGCGATTCAACAATTGGCAGAAAATCAACGCTGCGATATTCAGTCACAGCAGCCGTTTGAGCCAAGTTGTCCAAGTCATAGCTTTAGCCAAGATGAACGAATACCTAAACTGTTTGATGTTTATCTGAAAATGAATGCTAAGCTGTCTGAGCAAGCATTTTATGACCGTGAGTTTAACTGTCTAGATTATTTTGTTTTGTTAGATGTGAAACAAATGGCGAAACATTTTATTCGCCAAAAGAAAGTGAAAGCATCTTAACTAGAATAATTAAGCAGAGATTTCTACAGCACTGCATATCTATGAAGTGGTACTGTAGAAATCTATTTATATTTTTCAGATTTGAATTATCCACATGGCTGATGCACAATAATCAGATAATTTCATTATTTGTATAAAGATAAGGCCTTATGTGTCAGTTGCTTGGAATGAATTGTGCGACACCTACCGATATTACCTTTTCATTTCGGGGATTTTCGCAGCGCGCAGGAATCACCTCAGATCATTCTGATGGCTTTGGCATTGCTTTTTTTGAAGATAAAGCTTGCCGTTTATTTGTCGATAACCAGTCTGCAGTGGAGTCACCCATTGCAGAATTGATCCGTAACTATCCCATCAAATCGCGTAATGTGATTGCCCATATTCGTAAAGCGACACAAGGCAAAATTAATTTAGAAAATTCACATCCGTTTAGTCGTGAGTTGTGGGGACGCCAGTGGATTTTTGCCCATAATGGTGATTTACATGACTTTCATCCACGTTTATCAGGTCGTTTTACCCCTGTGGGCAATACCGACAGTGAACGTGCATTTTGTTATTTGTTAGATCAATTGGTAAATCATTTTGGTTATGATGAACCGAGCCTGACGCAAATTTTTGACTTGTTAGCCGAAATTTCTCCTAAAATTGCAGAACATGGCACTTTTAATTTTTGTTTGTCCAATGGTCAGGCATTATTTAGTTATGCGGTGACCAAATTACATTGGTTGGTGCGTGCTTATCCATTTCAGCCTGCACAATTAATTGATTTAGATGTTGAGGTTGATTTTAGCCAAGTCACCACAGCAGAGGATTGTGTGGCAGTGATTACCACTGAACCCTTGACTCAAAATGAAACATGGACAGCATTTCAGCCAGGTGAAATGATTTTATTTCAACATGGACGCCCAATTAAAACCCAAATGACACATATTGCGCGTTTGGAACGTGAGCGTTTAAATCCTGAATTAAGACGGATCACCAAAGCGGATCAATACTAATTTATACGGGTATGTGTGGTTGAAAAATATTCATTTTATTATTGTATAATTCAATTAAATCAAGAATGAAAATGTATAAATTGGTTAATTAATAATTGATTCTTTTAGTCGGGTATTTTTGTTAAAATTTATTTAAATCAATGTCTTGTGTTGTTTTTGTGCGATTTAAACCAATCCCTACCAATTCGCTTCATTTTTATTTATGGGAAATACGGCTACCATTCCGCAATGTGATTAATCATTTATTTCTGTAAGGTGGTCGTATGAAGATGAAATGGGTTCCAGAATACAATACTGGTATCGATGTGATTGACGATCAGCATAAACGTATCCTCGATTATATTAATGAAATTGTTGAAATTAGCGATGGTACAGATCGAGCACGTGTAAAGCAGATTTTAGATAATATTATTGATTACACCCAGTCGCATTTTACGTTTGAAGAATCATTACAAGAAGAAGCGGGTTATAAATACCGCGTACCACATAAACGTGTGCATGATTTATTCATTAAAAAAATTGAGTCTTATCGCGATCGTTATGAAATGGGACAATCCATTGAAGGCGAATTGCATGAAGTCTTATCAAAATGGTTAATTAATCATATTCAACACGATGACGCCGATTATGTTGGTGCTGTGAAAGAGAATATGATGGGCATTATTAAGGAAAATGAGAAGAAGAAAGGTAAAGGTTGGTTCGCTCGTTTCTTCTCATAAGTCTGAAGCCATAAAAAATGAAAGAATAAAAATTATAAATTTGCGCAGCAAACTGTCTAACGATAGTTTGCTTTTTTCTTTTTTGAGGTTTTGCTTTTCCTTGATGACAAAGGCAAAATAGCCGTAGATTTTTATTAGGACAGCGTCATGCAGGACAATGCTATGTCACGATGGTTATCGCCGCTGATGGCATTTGGTTTATCATTCATTATTATTGCCACACTCGCACCAATGACAGGTATTCAGGTTGAGCGCCAGCTCGACTTTTGGTTGTTGTGGTTAGCAACCATGCTGATTTTGGCATTACCGATTACTTATTTGGAAATTGCCTTAGCCAAACGCTCAAAAACGACAGCATTACAAGCACTTTCAAGTTTAACCCGTGATGCCGATGCTTCTCAAAAATGGCGTTTGGTGGGCTGGCTTGCAGTGGTGTTCATTCCATTTTTAGCAGGCGGTTTGTTGTCTAATGCTGCGCAAATTTTAAATCAATATGCCGCTGCAGACTTGGCTAGTCATGTCTTATTTGTGATTGTGGCTATTTTCGCACTGGCATTGTCATTAGTGCCGCGTCAAATTTTATTGCTATGTACCGCTGTTGCTGTTGTGGCGGCTTTGGTTTTATCGATGGTGATGGGTTCAGAACTCCCTGCATGGCAAGTCACCTCAATTGAGTTTAGCGAATGGGGCAGTGCAACCGTTTTGGCTTTGGTGGCCAGTGGTTTAGGCATGGGCTTGTACTGGCAAACTAGTTTGCCGCAAGTACAGCAACAATCTGCAGCAACTTCAACGGTATTGCCAATTTGGATTGCTCAGCTATTGGCAGTCGTTGCTTTTGCATTCTTTGCCGTGCAAGCACAAATTCCAGCATTGGCTTTGGTGGTGGCAACTGTTGCAGCAGCAGCGGTTTTATTACAATTGGCACGTGAACAATTGGCACAACGTCAAATGGTGGTTGCGATTCAGTGGGTTGTATTGATTGCAGCAACTTTGGCTTGGGCAATTCCTGCCATTAGTCCTGTATTTAATTTTGCCTTATTGCTTTGGGGCTTAGTTATTTGTTTGATTTACGCTATTTTTGCAGGCTGGATTATGAAAATCAGCCATTTGCGTAAAGCCATGAACTTTAGCAGTGAAGCCTTTTATAACATTTGGCGTATTGCGGTACGTGTGGTGTTACCTGTATCTATCGTAGTGGCGATGGTGGCGTTAATTGGACAGTGGATCGCATGAGTCAAATGGCGCAGGTTTGGGTGGCGTATGCCACACCCGAACAACAATGGCATGTGGCTGTCGCATTTCAGCAGGGCATGACTGTACTGGATGCAATTCAGCAGAGTGGACTTGTGACAGCAACGACTTTACCTGAACCGTTGATGCTGGGTATTTTTGGTGTACGGGTTGAGCCGCAGCATGTATTACAAGCAGGTGATAGGGTTGAGATTTATCGTGCTTTGACCATTAACCCGAAAGATATTCGTCGTAAACGTGCCGCAAAGAACCCAGTAGGGCGTTATGCCAAAAGCAATCGCTTGAGACAATTGCAATGATTTAAAAAACCCCTCAGATGAATTTCAGTGAGGGGTTTCTTTTTATTCTAAAGCGGCTATAGTGGTGGCGCGTTGAGAATCGCTTCTTTCGATCCTGGTAGGCCTGGTTGAGATTCTGGAATCGTTTCCAATCCTTCAACTTTTTCTACAATACCATTTTGATTGAAAAAGATTTTCAAATGCTGACCATGCGCGGCAGGGATCTTGGCTTTTTTAGCATAAGTTCCTGGGATATAGTTGTAAATGTAGTCCCAACGTAATGGATTCATCGGGTCGGCGATGGTAGGACTGCCCAGCAAAAAGCGGACTTGTTGATGACTCATACCGACTTGGACTTTAGACGCTTGAGCTTGGGTTAAAGGTGTACCCTGTGGAATATCGACTTTATAAACGCCCAAGGTCGAACAGCCTGCGAGCAGTGAAGTGACCAATAACGTCAACATGATTTTTTGCATTTTGCTACACTATCCCAAATTAATTATGATGCATTTGATCTTGATCCAGTGTTAGATCATACTGCATCTTAACTTTGTTGCATATTCCAACTTTAATTTTGTTGAGAGACCTTTTTTCATGCCTATTTCAAATCAAGAATTACGCAAAGCTGGACTTAAAGTTACCCTTCCACGAATTAAAATCTTAGAATTATTGGAAAATTCAAAACAACATCATTTAAGTGCAGAAGATATCTACAAAACTTTACTCGATCAGGGTGAAGATGTGGGTTTAGCAACTGTGTATCGTGTGTTAACACAGTTTGAAGCTGCAGGCATTATTGAGCGTCATAATTTTGAGAACAATCATTCTGTGTTTGAAATCATGCAGGAAGATCACCACGACCACTTAGTTTGCTTGAACTGTAGCAAAGTGGTTGAATTTATTAATGATACTATTGAAAAAGAACAGCATGATGTGGCAGAGAAATTTGGTTTTGAGCTCACAGGGCACTCGCTGAATTTATATGGTTATTGTGATGCGCCAGAATGTCGTGAAGCGTTGCGCAAGAAATAATTTGCTGTAGGTATAAAAAATAGGCTTCCGTATGGAAGCCTATTTTGTTTGTGTTTAAGCATTGTTGCGAAGTTATTGCCCATCGAAGGTAATATTCGAGGTTGCATGTAACAAACGCTCGCCACCTTCTTCTGATAATTTGATTTGTAGACGCAAATCGTTTGGCGAGTCGGCGTGTTTAAGTGCGTCTTTGTAGCTAATTTGCTTGGCTTTATAGAGGTCGTATAAAGCTTGGTCAAAGGTTTGCATGCCCAATTCGCGAGAACGCTTCATTAGGTCTTTAATTTCGTGCACATCACCTTTACGGATTAAATCTGCAATTAATGGTGAGTTAATTAAAATTTCAATCGCAGCACGACGTGAGTTGCCATCTATGGTTGGAATTAATTGCTGTGCCACAATCGCTTTCAGGTTTAGCGACAAATCCATGAACAACTGGTTATGTCGGTCTGCTTCAAAGAAGTGAATAATACGGTCAATTGCTTGGTTAGCGTTGTTGGCGTGCAGGGTGGCAAATACCAAGTGACCTGTTTCGGCAAAGGCAATTGCATAATCCATGGTTTCGCGGGAACGAATCTCACCAATCAGAATTACATCAGGCGCTTGACGCAAGGTATTTTTTAATGCGATTTCAAAGGAGTCGGTATCAATCCCGACTTCACGCTGGGTAATAATACAGCCTGCATGTTCATGCACAAATTCAATCGGGTCTTCAATGGTAATGATATGACCTTTGGAATTTTGGTTGCGGTAACCAATAATAGACGCTAAAGAGGTCGATTTACCTGTACCTGTCGCACCTACAAAAATGATGATGCCACGTTTGGTCATCGCCAAATCTTTGAGAATAGGTGGCAGTTTCAAGTCATCCATGGTCGGGATTTTGGTTTCAATCCGACGGAGTACCATGCCCGGCTCATCACGTTGTTGGAATGCGCTGACACGGAAACGTGCTGTTTTTTCACGGTTGGTAATCGCAAAGTTACATTCACGGGTTTCGGCAAATTCCTTGCGCTGTTTTTCACTCATAATTGAGTTAAGCAGCTGACCGACAATTTCACCTGTAAGTTTACTTTTGGCTACAGGCACAATTTGTCCATGAATTTTCATGGAAGGTTCAACATCGGCTGTAATAAACAAGTCAGACGCTTTTTGCTGAATCATTAAATTCAGTAAATCATTAAAGTCCATCGCGTATCTCGAATTTTAAACTTATAAGAATGATTCAGGCTGTTTTGCAACCGTACGAGCCGTTTGTGGGCTAATCACACCGCGCGATACCAAGTTTTTCAAACTCTGGTCAAGGGTGGTCATACCGTAGTTGGCACCAGTCTGAATTGCCGAGTACATTTGAGCTACTTTGTTTTCACGAATCAGGTTACGCACTGCAGGAATACCAATCATGATTTCATGCGCAGCTACACGACCACCACCATTTTTCTTGAGCAGGGATTGTGAAATGACGGCTTGTAAAGATTCAGACAACATGGCACGTACCATGTCTTTTTCTTCGGCAGGGAATACGTCAATCACACGGTCAATGGTTTTTGCTGCAGAGGTGGTGTGTAGCGTACCAAATACCAAGTGACCCGTTTCAGCAGCAGTCAGTGCCAAACGAATGGTTTCTAAGTCACGCATCTCACCAACTAGAATAATGTCAGGGTCTTCACGCAGTGCCGAACGTAATGCTTCGTTAAAGCCATGCGTATCACGGTGTACTTCTCGTTGGTTAACCAAACATTTTTTAGATTGGTGTACAAATTCGATTGGGTCTTCGACGGTCAGAATATGGTCGTAGCGATTGTCATTAATAAAGTCAATCATCGCGGCAAGTGTGGTTGATTTACCTGAACCTGTTGGGCCTGTCACCAATACCAAACCACGTGGATATTCACAAATATCTTTAAAGATTTGTCCCATGCCTAAATCTTCAAGGGTCAAAACTTTAGAAGGAATGGTACGGAATACTGCACCTGCACCACGGTTTTGGTTAAATGCGTTCACACGGAAACGAGCCACGCCTGGGACTTCAAAAGAAAAGTCCGTTTCTAGATTTTCTTCATAATCACGACGTTGTTTATCATTCATAATGTCGTACACTAATTTGTGTACTTCTTTATGTTCTAATGCTGGTAAGTTAATTCGACGAATTTCACCATCCACACGAATCAGTGGTGGCATGCCCGCAGATAAGTGTAAATCCGAAGCGCCGTTTTTAGCGGAGAACGCCAATAATTCTGTAATATCCATGAAAGTCCCCGAGATCAATTAAATCTTAATTATTTTGATAGAATAATACGGCTTTCCATCAGCTTAACCAACTGTTAGTTGCTGGACAAGGTAAAAAAAGATGAATGAAATGAGAAATGCATCAATGAATAATCTGCAGCTTATGCGCACTCAGGTTTTGCAACAAATTCAACAGGCATGCCAGTTGGCACAGCGCGAGCCAAATACGGTGCAATTGTTGGCAGTGTCTAAGACTCATCCGAGTGAAGCCTTGCGTGAAATGTATGTGACAGGGCAGCGCGCTTTTGGCGAAAATTATTTGCAAGAAGCTTTGGATAAAATGCAGGCCCTGAGTGATTTAGAAATTGAATGGCACTTTATTGGGCATGTGCAGCGCAATAAAACCAAACATTTGGCAGAAAAATTTGCATGGGTGCATGGGGTAGATCGTTTGATTATTGCCGAGCGTTTATCGAATCAGCGCGATGCTCAACAAGTGCCCCTGAATATTTGTTTACAAGTAAATATTGATGCGCAAGACACGAAGGATGGTTGTCAGCCGAGCGAAGTTGCAGAATTAGTCCGACAGATCAGCCAATTACCGCATTTAAAACTACGCGGTTTGATGGTGATTCCTGCACCTGATCATCCTCAAGCTTTTCAAGATGCCAAACAATTGTTTGATGCAGTGAAAGCACAACATGCACAACCTGAAGATTGGGATACTTTGAGTATGGGGATGTCGGGCGATTTAAATGCCGCAATTGCAGCAGGTTCAACTATGGTACGGATTGGTACAGCATTGTTTGGCGCACGTGACTATTCCAAGGCTTAATTGCTAGATGAACAAAGAATCTGCCAAGATTTTGCAAACATTATCTTGTACGTTTTGGCTGACATGAAATGCGGAATTTTGCGGCTAGTGCTGAAGGTTGGATTTTCTTAATATGAACTTATCGGGAATCAGGGAGTTTCCTAAATAAGAAGAATAAGAAATAGAACAACACGGAAGTGCTTGGTACGACAGGAGTTATACCAAAAAATGAATCTAGAAAGCCTCGACAGGATGTCGAGGCTTTTTTAGTTATGTATGCTGTAAAGCTGTCAAAGTTTTGGCTTGTGTAGATTATTTTTAATGACCTTCACTATTTTTAGAAAGCGCCACTTCCGTCCAGTAAATAGGTGAAGTAGACATTCAAGATTTATTTTCTATCCAGATTCGAATACGGGCAATCAGTAAAAATAGCAAAAAACAGAACTGAAAGAAGCCTGTGAAAATGATGGTCCAACCGCTATTTCCAGGTGTTTTTCTTGCATCCAACTCAATGACTAAAGTGCAGACGGTGAGAATGATTTCAAAAATTAAAACCGCTTTAAAAACCCAAGGTTTAGGGAAACGTATTAACCATGTGAGAAAAATAATACTTAAACTGGGCAATACAGCAAAGAGAATAATCGTTTTTATATCCATAAAATTAAGTACTTAAAGTGTGGGTGATTTTAAAATAAATTCAATACAACTTCATGGAAGCCTAAAATCTGAAATCTCACAGTCATCTCAATAATTCTTCAATCGACAAATAATCTTCAGATTTTAGGCAGTATTGGCTTTAACCCACCACATTGACTTCACTTGCCCCTGCACCCACTGGTTTGACTTGAATTTGCACAGGAATTCGTTCGTGCATTTCCTGAATATGCGAAATCAGCACCACTTTACGTCCCTGACTTTGCAGATGGTCTAAGGCATTCATCACCATGTGCAAGGAAGTCGGGTCGAGAGTGCCAAAGCCTTCATCAATAAATAGCGATTCCAGTTTCATTGAGCCAGATGCCATATTGGCAATTGCTAGTGCCAAAGCTAAAGAAACCAAAAAGGTTTCGCCACCCGATAAAGACAGAACAGGGCGAATTTCACTGTTCATATCTAAATCAATAATCGCTAACCCCAAACTGTCTGGAATACGATGCAATTGATAACGCGAACTCAGTGGTAGCAATTGCTGATTGGCGTATTCCACCAAAATATCCAAGTGATGTTCTTGGGCAATTTTCTTAAATTTTGTCCCTTCTTTATGCCCAATTAAATCGTAAATACGTCCCCAACGATATTCTTCAGCTTTGATATTTTCAATTTGAGTTTGATAGGTAGCAAAAATCCCTTGATTGGTGCTATTCAGGCGTAGCTGTGCCTCAATCTCATTATAGTTTTGCTGTTGTTTGGCTTTGTCTGTTTGCAGCGCTGCCAGTTGCGTGGTGACCTCGTCAAAACTCAGTTGTGGCTGTTGCTTTAAGTGTTTTTGATATTGCTCTTCCAATGTTTGCCAAGCCGTTTTAGCACTCTCCAAACTGTTTTGTTGTTGCTGCAGCATGTTGCGTATTTGCTGATGTTCGGCATAAGAAATCTGTAAACATTTATCAATGATGCTGGCTTGAAAATGCGTGTGTGTCGCTTGCCACGTTGCAATGTGTTGCTGACATTCAGTGTGTTGCTGCATGCGCTGTTGAATTCTACTATCCAAACCATGTTTTTGCAGTTGTAAGTCTTTTAACACCTGTTCTGCTTGATTAAGTACAGTTCGTTGTGTGCTAAGTGCAAGATTGAGTTGCTGTTGTTGCTGATCTAAAGCCTGCTGCCATTCTTGATAGGTCTGATATTCACATCCCGCATGAGTTCTTGTAAGCTGCTTAATTTGATCACGCAGCTCACTTCCTGCAGTTTTAATCTGCTGCAGTTGTAGGGTTTTCTCTGCATGTTGCTGTTGTAAAAATAGCAACTTTTCTTGCACTTGCTGCTGTTGTTGAGTCAGTTGTTCAATCGTTTTGCTCAGTTGAACTTGCTGCTGCTGCAAGTGATGACGTTGCTCTAACTGTTGTAAGGCATTTTGATAGTATTCAATCGGTTGATTGAGCCAAGCGTGTCTTTGTTCTGCATCTAAAAGCGACAAAATAGGCTGTAAACGCTGAGCGAGGTCTTGGCGTTGTTGAATAGCATATTTGAGTTGTTCTGCCTGCTGTGCAGCATTGCGCCATTGTTTCAGGGTATCGTTTGCTTGTTGAATACTCTGCTGCAAGTGTTGAGTGGATTGATGTGTTGTTGCCCAATGTTGCTGTACGTGTTCAATTTGCTTTGCAACAGGCAGCGCTGCATCCAAATCTAAAGATAAGGATGTTGCAAGCTGTTGCACCAATGTCTGTTGTTGTTCAAGTTGCTGTTGCAGTTCAAGACTGCGTTGTTGTTGTTGATGATAAGTTGCATCGTATTGACTGCGAGCACGCTCCAATTGTTGTAGCTGTTTTTGCGCATGCTCAAATTCAGTTTTGGCCTGCTGCAATTGCTGATCCTGCAATTGGTTTAAAGCGTCACTGAGTAAATTTTCATGCTGAATAAACGGATGTTCATGGCTGCCGCAGACCATACAGGCTTCATTCGGTTTTAATTGGGCACGTAAATCCTGCACACTTTGATGCTGCAATAAACGCTGCTGTTCAAAGATCTGCTGTAATTGTTGCAAGGCTTGTTCAGTAATTTGCACTTGCTGCTGTTGGGTTTGAATTTGAGTCTGTGTCTGCTGTTGCAGACTTAAAGTTTCTTGCTGACGCTGTTGTAACTGCTCAAATAGGGTGGTCTGTTGTTGCCATTGTTCAAGTGCCTGTTGCAAGCGCTCTAAAACATGCACACTCTTTAAAGCATGTTGTAATTGCTGTTGCTCTGCCGTGAGTTGCTGCTCAAGTTGTTCAGGATGTTGATATTGTTTTTCCCAAACCAACAGTTGTTGCTGTGTATGTTGTTGTTGCTCAATTAAAGTATCTAATGCAGATTGGAACAGCGTAGGGTTTTGCTGACGTAGCTGCTGTTCAAGCTGCAAATAATCTTGCAGACGTTGCAACGTAAGGGCTAAATTATCATCAAAATTTGCCCATGCCGCAGTCTGTTTGAATTGCTGTTGTAAATGTTGCTGTTGTTGTTGCTCGGTTGCAAGTTGAGTCGTCAGTTGCTTCAAATTATTTTGCACAGGCTGAATTTGCTGCTCTGCAAATAATTTTTGTGCAGCATCCAAAGCGGTATATTGTTGAAGTTTGCTAGAAATTTCATGTTGTAACTGTGCCGCAATTTCAAGTTGTGGTTTCAATTGTTCAACATGCTGCTGCCATGCCTGAAGGTCTTTTTCCGCTTGCTGTTGCTGACTAATCGCTTGCTGTTGTGCGTATTCCGCTTGTTGCAAGTTTGGTTCAAATTTCAAAAGCTGCTGATTCAGATTTTTTAGCTCGGTATCTGCTTGCTGACGCAAGACAAATTGCTCGCGGATGGTTTGAAATTCATCTAAATGTTTGAGCAATTGTTTTTGAGAGGCGAGTTTAAGATCGGCATCGACTTGAACATCATATATTTCTTTTTTAGCTTGGGTGCTGGCATAGAGTTCATGGCAATCTTTGTGCCATTTCACATCATTTTCATACAGTTTTTCGGTTTGGGTCAGCAAAGCTAATTGTTGACTTAGGTCATGTTGTTGGGTTTCTAAGTCTTTTAGTGTTTCATCGCTGAGGAGCACCACATGCCCCATGACATTTTCAAGATCTGTTCGCTTTTGTTTAATTTCACTAAATTTAACGGCTGCACGTTTACTGACTTCGGTAAAAATTTGCGAATTGGTTAAATATTCAAGTAAATCTGCCCGTTCATGGTCTTTGGCTTTTAAAAATGCCCCAACTTCCGATTGTGCCAATAATACTGCGCGTGTGAATTGCTCAAAACTAAGGCCAATCAACTGCTCTACAATTGGCGTAGCTTCAGAAATTCTTTGATTTAAAACCCGTTGTTCATCTAAGCAGGTGATGGCACGTTCAACTTTTAAGTTCCCATCCACTTTATTGTGCGCACGGCGAATTTGCCAACGTGCCGAATAGCGTTTTTGATCAAGCGCGATAAATTCAAGTTCTGCAAAGCCAGAAGTCGTACCACGACGTAAAATATGTTTAGAATCTTTTAAGGAAATTTCTTTGCCTGCGGTATCGGTCAGGCTGCCTGTTGCACCTCTCAAACGTGGAATTTCGTCATAAAGTGCCAAACACATGGCATCCAGCAAAGTCGATTTGCCTGCACCAGTTTTGCCCGTAATTGCAATTAAACCTGCCTGTGCCAGTGGCTCATCTTCAAAATTGATGACATGCGTGCCTGCCAAAGATGCCAAATTATTTAAACTTAAACGTAAAATTTTCATGGCAAATCCTTAAGCTTTATTCTGATCAAGTTCTTGTTGGGCTTCGGCCAAAAGCTGTAAAAAATCTTGGCTCACTTCTGGGTCAGGTTGATAGCCCATTTTTTCCCATAAATCTAAAAATAATTTTTCAGGCGTAGGCGGCTCTAAATCAATTTTTGATTGTTGCACGTTCGAGTTTTCACAGTTTTGAAAGCGTCGTGCAATGCGCAGTAAACGATAGCGGTTGGCAGGCAGTGCTTGTTCAATTTGTTGGCGTAAATCAATGGGTGGCGGGGCATCGCTGATATATTCAATTTCTAAAAAATGCCGTGCGCAAACTTCTGCAATTTCATCTTTTGGCAATTTATTCAGTTCGGTGATTAATTCAGAAAGTTCACAGCGAATCCGAAGCAGCTCTACCGTACGTGGAATAAGCAAGCTTTCATATTGGAAACGCTGTGCATCTGCCTGTAATGGATCAATCCTAACTTCAAGGACTTGGTGTTTATAATTCAGCTCGCTAAATGATAAAGGGATGGGTGAGCCGCTATAGCGAATGTGTGGCTGTCCGACCTGTTGCGGTTTGTGTAAGTGTCCGAGTGCGACATAGTCAATCACCTCATCAAACAGCGCAGTCGATAAGGCTTCTTCATTCCCCACTACAATTGGGCGTTCTGAGTCGGAAGTTTCGCCACCTTGCATGTGTGCATGTGACATTAAAATCAGGGCTTGATCGGGTTGTTTACGGGCTTTGGCTTCTGCAATCAGTTGTTGATGTAAGTAAGCAACCGCAGATTGATTGTCACTGCTATGTTCATTTAAACCTGTAATTTCTGCACTGCGTAAATAGGGCAGGGTCAGACACCATGCCACAATATTTTGCGCAGCGTCATAAATAGGCACTAGGAGTTTATCTAAATCTAATTTTTGCTCGGCTGTTTTACCAATCACGCCCACAGCTTTGGCGTTGAAGCGGTCTAAAAAGGGTTCAACTTGCTCAATGCGATACCCAGAGTCATGATTGCCTGCAATCATTAAGGTTTGCATGTGTGGAGCAAGCACATGCGCATCGGTAAGGAATTGATAGAGTTGTTTCTGAGCGCTCGAAGCAGGATTGACCACATCAAAAATATCGCCTGCTATGAGCAGGGCATTCGGCTGTTTGCTTTTAATTTGAGTTAAGAGCCAATTTAAAAATTCAGTATGTTCATATTCACGTTCATGGTGATGGAAAAATTGCCCCAAATGCCAATCAGACGTATGTAAAAAATGAACAGCCATGCGTGTTCCAATCTTGATGTTGAATTATGGGATAACTTAACATAACTGAGCGCAACACTGCGGCAAAAAACCAGTTTTCTGCTTTTAAAGCGACAATTTAGGTCGCAGAGATTTTAAAGAGAAGGGAAAGTAAAATCTGTCGTGATCTGTATAGAAAAATATAGAGAGTTAAAATACTGATGTTAGAAAGGCTAAAAAAAGACCTTAAAAAATAAAGACCGACGATTCGAGTGATGATGAAATCGTCGGTCAAAGAAAACTTGCGATGCAGTAAAGCTTTGGCTGCTGTTCAAAACTTCACTGCATGCGATTTATTGCTTTAGTCAGGTCACCGAAAATATTGTGGATGCCAATACACATTAACGGTTGTTGTGACCTTGTAGCCTATATAACGCCATGCGTTGCGATTCGGTTGACAATCTTATGAAAAAAAAATCAAATTTTTTTATACTAGTTTGAATCTTTTGTTTGAGTTTGCACTATGCCATCACTAAGCCGTTATTTTCTTTGGTTTTTCCTGTATTGCTTTGTGATGACCTGTATTTGTGGCGTGTTGGCTGCACTTTTACCTGCAGGTGTAGGCGGTATTTTAACGGCGGTGCCTTATTTGGTGGCAATGATTTTGGTGCTGTATAAATTTTTAAAGCAACAACGCCGTGCACCTTCCGATGCTGAACGTAAAAAATTTACTTTAGGCTTTAGCCTGATTTTTTGGGGCTATAACTTGGCCTTTTTATTGTTAGGTTTGGTGATTTTTTCACGGCAGAACCCAAGTATCTGGCAAGATTTTTTACAATATTTGCAACAACCACAATTTATGAGTGTGGTGGTGATCATGTTCTTACTGATTGCAATTCCATTGTATCTGCTGACCTACTGGTTTTACGGTAAACAGGCGCAGCGCATGGTAGTCAAAATGTTTGGTCAGCACTGATCAAACTGCATAAGACCTTTATGAAACTCGGCTCCTCCAGCTATGATGATTTGGCTCAGACTTGAACAATCGGTTGAAATCACGTATAGCTAACAGCATATTCTAATACTGCAGAGACTGAGCGATGTATAAACCGTTGGTGCTGGTTACAGGGGCAAGTGGTTTTATTGGTTCACAGTTGTTGCCATTTTTATTGGCACAAGATTATCGCGTGGTGGGGCTGACTCGACAGCCCAATCGAGTATCTAAACATCCCCAATTACGTTGGATTCAGCACCTGGATGAACTCGACACCGATCAGATTGATTATGTCATTAATTTGGCGGGTGAAAGTATTGGAAAGGGAAGATGGACGACTGCCAGAAAACAACAACTCATTGAAAGTCGGGTGCAAACCACACTACAGCTGTATGAATATTTGCAAAAGCGCCGTATTTTCCCCAAATGTATTATTTCAGGTTCTGCAGTCGGTTATTACGGTATTGATCCCACTGAGCAGTGGCAACAGCCTTGCACTGAGCAAAGTCACCCACAAGATATTTTTATGTCACAGCTGTGCCAGCAATGGGAACAAGCCGCTTTAAGTTTTAGTCAGCAAAATACCAAAATTATTCGTTTAGGCGTGGTCTTTGGACGTGGCGGTGGAATTCTGCCACAAATGTTATTGCCGATTCGATTAAATGCTGTCGGGCGGATTGGGCATGGACGTCAACCTGTGGCATGGGTGCATTTGCAAGATGTTTTAGAGGCTATTTTATGGCTGATGACCAATCCTGTTGAGGCACAAATTTTGAATGTGGTGGCACCTGAAATGAGCAGTCAGCAATATTTTGCAGAAACGGCAGCACAGTTGTTAAAGCGCCGCCCATTGTTTGTGCTGCCAGCTTTGGTACTGCGCTGGTTACTGGGTGAACAATCACAATTAGTCTTAAATGGACAATATGTTGAATCGCAAGCTTTAGTGCAGGCAGGTTACCATTTTAAATATCCAAAACTTGCACAGGCGTTAGAGGCTTGTTTAGGTTCAGCAGTACCCTCAAAATAAAAGAGGGTAATGTGCTGAGTATTATGCGCAGATTGGATCAGCTTGTAGCTGTTTCGGGTCATAGGCTGCAGGATTAACCAAAGTCTCTTGCCCAAGCATGAGTTGTCTTAATAGCTGTGCCGAGGCTGTGCCCATACATAAACCATTACGGAAATGTCCAAAATTCAACCATACATTATTAAAGTTTGGCGTTTGGCCAATATAAGGCACACCTGTTGGTGAAGCAGGACGTAACCCCGCCCATTGTTTCACAATTGGAAACTGCGCCAATTCAGGAACCATTTCCAAACAAGCGCTTAAAATATCCTGCTTAATTTGAGGATCAGGGCGAGTATCAAAACCGACTTGACGCATACTCGAACCGCACAACACATGTCCGTCACAGCGTGGAATGAGATACATCACTTTGTTCATGCACATGGTAGGCAACCATTGCGCAGGGGTTTTAAACAACAGCATTTGTCCTTGAACAGGCTGTACAGGAATACTTAAACCAAGTTGTGCTGCCCATTGCTGTGACCATGCCCCTGTGGTGACAATAAAGTGATCTGCATGGTGCAACTGACCATCTGCACTTTGAATGGCTTGTGCATGATCGCCCTGCAACTGAAATTGCTGGATAGGGCAATGCTCCAAAAACTGTACTTTGGGATGCTGCTTTAAGTATTGGGTCAAAGATTGCAATAAGCGTGGATTACGCACATTGGCCAATTGCGAAAAATACAAGGCGTGTTTAAATTTTGCAGCAATGTGCGGGTTAACTTGTTCAAGTTGTTCCTGATTTAAATAGTCACACTGCTGCATTGGCTCATTATGCTGCGTAGCATAATTTAGGCCAATCTCAAAATCATCTTCATCAAAAATTAGCATGCCTGTTTCATGGATTTCAAAATCAATGCCAGTAATTGGTTTGAGTTTTTCATTCCATGCGAGGTATTGTGGTTTGGCAAATTTGGCTAAGTCATTAACCGCTTGAGGATAGCGCCACGGATACATGGGAGAAAGAATCCCACCGCCCGCCCATGACGCGGCTTGAGCTGCCTGTTGTTGATCAAAAATACTGATAGAGCAACCTTGCTCTACCAGTTCAAGTGCAGACAACAAACCGCTGATGCCTGCACCAATGATTGCAATATGCATGAAAGCTCGCCTGTTTATGCCATGTCTTTAAGTTTGAGCGCAGCTTCTTCGGCAAAGTATGTCCAAATACCATCTGCACCCGCACGGCGGCAGCTCATCAGTGATTCAATAATCACGCTGTCCGACAACCAACCATTTTGAATGGCTGCAGCAAGCATGGCATATTCACCACTGACCTGATATACAAACGTAGGCACAGCAAAAGTATCTTTCACTTCACGGACAATGTCTAAATAAGGCATACCAGGTTTAACAATGACCATGTCTGCACCTTCTTGAATATCCAGTGCAATTTCATGCAAGGCTTCGGCACGGTTGCCAATATCCATTTGATAATTGTATTTATTGCCACCTTTTAGGTTGCTTGCAGAGCCGACTGCATCACGGAATGGGCCGTAAAAGCTAGAGGCATATTTGGCAGAGTAGGCCATAATTGAGGTGTAAATATGGCCGTTGCTTTCTAAGGCCTGACGAATAGCACCGATGCGACCATCCATCATGTCACTTGGTGCAACCACGTCAGCACCCGCTTCAGCATGGCTTAAGGCTTGCTTAATCAGACATTCAACGGTTTCATCATTCAGCACATAACCTGTGTCATCAATAATGCCGTCTTGACCATGGGTGGTGTAAGGGTCAAGTGCGCCATCGGTAATCAGTACCATCTCTGGTAATTCTTTTTTCAGCAGGCGTAGCGTGTTTTGCACCAAGCCATCTTCACGCCATGCTGCTTCTGCGGTCAGGCTTTTATCTTCTTGTGGCGTGACTGGAAACAATGCCAGTTTAGACACACCCAGCTGCATTAAACGCTCGGCTTTTTTGAGTAATAAGTCTGCCGATAAACGCTGAATATTCGGCATGCTTGGAATATCTTGGGTTTGATTTTGTCCTGGTAAAACAAATACAGGATAAATCAAGTGATCTGTGGTTAAGTGAGTTTCGCGAACCATGGCGCGTAATTGATCATTTTTACGGATACGACGCATACGAGTGGCAGGAAATGCAGGACGATTGAACGTATAGGTCATAAAAATCTCACTGATCAGTATTAAACTAGACGACTATTGTAGCCCCTTAAATTTCATTTGGGCATACATTGGCTGTTTTTATTGTTGGTAAATTGAGTTGTTTGGACTTTTGGGCACGTTATGAGTAATGCAGAGAAAAATTGGACTGGGAATATACATTTAGGCGCGAAAGTCGATATTGATGTCGTGCTAAGACAATTGGTCAATGCATTTAATGGATCGCCATTTTTTCAACACAATGGCATGAGCATGCGTGTGGTCGATGGTCAAATTGAAGCCTATATTGAGATGCAACCGTATATGGTGGGCAACGTGGCTTTCCAAATTTTACATGGTGGTGTTGCTGCAACCATTTTGGACAGTGTGGGCGGTATTGTGGCGATGGGTGAGTTATATAAAAGAACTGAACCTGACGACTTGCCCGATACCATAAAAAAAGTCACCCGTTTGGCTACCGTAGATATGCGGGTGGATTACTTAGCACCGGGACGCGGTAAGTATTTTATTGCCCGTGCGGAAACTTTACGTTTAGGGCGTAAAGGCTGCACCATGCGCATGACGATGGTCAATGATGAAGATAAACCAATTGCAACGGCAATTGCGTCTTATGCCTATTAAAATCTAAGGTAGGGCGCGAACAATTGTGTTTTGCCTAATTGGATGACTGTTTATTTTGATTAGTTTATTGTTTTAGACATATAAGGAGTTGAGTGATCAGCTCCTTTTTTGTGTGCATAAACAACTTTATGAATTGTGACAGTTTGTAGCGACTTAAGTTTTCTTTAAGTTTAGATTTCTATCTTGAGCATTGAGTTATTTTCTATCCAATGTGATGCACATGATCAAATTTAATTTTGATGCTCAATCATCCAGTCAAACGCATTTTCTGGATGCGAATTTTCATCAGCAAAAAAATAAAAAACAATTCAACGGGTATGCATCTGTAGCGCAGCCGTATAAACCACAAACGAACCCAAAACAGTTGAACCTAGAACAGCCACATTTAGATGTATTACACAGCTATGCCTCGGTGATTCAAGCACACACAACAGCACAACATTTAAATGTGACAACTGTGACCCGAGATGCTAGCGAACAACGCTTGGCATTAGAGCATTTTATTCGAGATAAATACCAAAAAGTCCATCAGGCATCCATAAATACTTTTTCAGATACCTTGTTTGCAGGCTATGTAAACCACGACATGCAAGTGGTGATTGGCATGCAACCATTGGGCGCAAACCAAGCCTTTTTGGAACAGTATTTAGGTGCACCCATTGAAACCATTTTAACCCAATTGAGCCAAGTGCCTGTAACGCGCGCGCAGATTGTTGAAATTGGCAACTTGGCAGCGCAAGACATGAGCAAAGCCAAATTGATGGTGGCTTTTTTGGTCTTTCACTTATCGCAGAACAATGTGTCGTGGGCAGTTTGCACAGGAACAGCAGCAGTGCGCTATGTGTTACAGCAAATGGGACTGCATTTTCAGGTGCTAGAAAAAGCCAACCCCGAAGCCTTGGGCGATGCACAGCATCAATGGGGCAGTTATTACCAACAGAAGCCTTATGTACTGGCGATTGACGTTGCAGCAGCGTTGGCGGTCACGCAACAGCAATATTGTTTTTATGCCTAAGGTTATGCAGAAAGGCGGAAATTGAAAGATGAATGAGTTGTTTGAAAACCTGAATCACTATGCCCAAACAGACCCTGAGCGTGAAGCAATTGTGACGGCACAAACCACACTGAGTTATGCCACATTACAGCAACGGGTTGAGTTGCTCAGTGCAGAATTGGCAACTTATCAAGTACAGCGTTTGGCGTTGTGGGGTGTGAACCAGGCCGATTGGATTGTGGTCGATTTAGCCGCACGTAAAGCTGCAATGACAGTCATTCCTGTGCCTTTATTTTTTACTGCTGCACAAGTGCAACATTTACTGCAAGACAGCCAAGCCGAGTTGCTGTGTATTTTGACGGATACTGCACAAAGCGATACTCCGTCCAATGTTAACTCGGCTATTGGAAATACTGCTATTCCAGAAGCTTTGTTGGAGATGATTGATGCAGTTCAGGCACAGGTTTTGCCACCATCAGATTTATATCAAGGGCAGTTGTTTCGTCTAAGCGTTGAAACAGCACAACCGCATTTATCCCCAAATTCTGCTGAGCAGCCTACAAAAATTACTTATACCTCGGGCAGTACGGGTACTCCCAAAGGTGTATGTTTGGCAGAAGCCACCATTAATTCAATTACGTACTCTTTAAGTCAGGCATTGCAAAGCAGCCAGCTTGGGCGGCATTTGTGTCTAATTCCATTTGCAACATTGCTTGAAAATATCGCAGGCGTGTATGTGCCTTTTCACATGGGGCGTGCAGTGGTGGTGGCTGAAGTCAGTCAGTTTGGTTTGCTGTCCAACCATGAGTTTGATGTTTCACGCTTTGTCGATGCCGTGCAGCAATATCATATTGAAAGCGTGATTTTATTGCCACAAATGCTCAAAGCGATTGTGGAATATATCCATCAACACGGCGATTTGGGCTTGCGCACTTTGAAGTTTATTGCCGTGGGTGGTGGCAAGGTGTCTGCAGATTTACTCAAGCAGTGTCAGCAATTCAATTTACCTGTTTATGAAGGTTATGGTCTGTCTGAATGTGCATCGGTCGTGAGTTTAAACCTGCCTGAAGCTCGCAGAATTGGCAGTGTTGGCCGCGTATTACCGCATGTTCAAGTCGAAATTGCTGCCAATCAAGAAGTGGTGGTCAAGGGCAATGCCATGTTGGGATATATGCATGAACTTGGGCGTGAGCAGGATGCGGTATCAGCCGATATTCACACAGGCGATGCAGGTTATTTTGATGAAGATGGCTATTTATATATCACGGGGCGTATCAAGCAAATTATTGTCAGCAGTTTTGGGTGCAATATTTCACCAGAATGGGTTGAATCGAACAGTTTGAGTGAGCCTGAAATTCAACAGATTGCCGTGTTTGGTGAAGCGCAGCCGTCATTATCTGCAGTGATTTATGCCGAGGAACATCGTTCAGATGCGCAATTGGCAGCCGCGATTTATCGTGCCAATACCCGTATGCCTGATTATGCCCAAATTAAACACTGGTGCCGTGCTGAACAACCTTTTTCTTTAAATAATCAGATGTTAACCGATAACGGAAAATTGCGTAGAGCAGTCATTCAGCAACAGTATCAGACAGCTTTGGCACATCCTACAACGTATTTAATGGCTGATCTTGGAGATGTTTCACAGATAGACATCAACCTGTCAGTCATCAATAGAGATAGAGAGAAATCACATGAATATTGCACAACAGCAATTCAAACATTCCCCACAACAAATTAAAGATCGTTTGGTGGAGCACGGTTGGGTTTTACTTAGAAATGAACATTATGATGTGAATGCGTTTAGTGGGCTGATGAGCAATATTTGCCAAAAGCTGACCTATGACCCTGCACGTGAAAATGTGACCCGACAATCGCAAAAAGTAGATGCAGGTACGCAGGCAATGGGACTGCATATAGAAAATGGTTCAACCCCAATGCCGCCTGATATTATTGCTTTTTTTAGTGAAAAAAGTGCTTCGCGTGGTTCGCAGACTACTTTATGTGATGGACATGAGGTATGGCAAAAACTGCCTGACACACTGAAGCAGAAATTTGCTGAACCGATGACCATCAGCCGTTACTTACCCAAAGCGATGTGGCAAAAGTATGTGGCGACAGCACTCAATATTGCCGATGCCGTACAGGTCGGGCAGCAGGAACTCGCTCATTTTATTGAGATGATTCCTATACAACGGATTCGCCCTGCGCATGATGAAGGCGTACAGTACGATTTAAGCATGCCGATGATTCGCCATGACAATTTAAAAGCTGTGCCTACCTTTGCCAACACCTTGTTGGGGCCTTCTTATAATTACGAAAAGCCGCGTTTTTACTTTGCCGATGGCAGCGAAATCCAAGCGGAATTATTGGAAGAGTTGGCAGAGCGATGCGAGCGTGAAACCTCAGAAATTGACTGGCAAGATGGTGATGTGGTGCTCATTGATAACAAGCGCTTTATGCATGGCAGACGTGAAATATTGGTGCCATTAGAAGATCGTAAACTCTATATTTGTATGGGCTTGGGACTGAATCCTGCATTTTTATAATTGAGTTGTATCGAATATCTTAAAATTGAGAGTATCTTTTATGTCAAATTTAACTGCGGTGATTTTCGGGGCAACAGGCGGGATTGGTCATGCGATTGCGCATCATTTTGCTAAAAAAGGCTTAAACTTAATTTTGGTTGGGCGTAAGCAAGACACCTTGCAACAACTAGAGCAAAGTCTGGCGCAGCAGTATCCTCAGTTGCAATTACACAGTCTGCGTTGTGATTTAATTGATGCCAGCAGTCGTCATGATTTTATTCAGGCACTTGCCGCATTAAAACAGCCGATTCATTACTATATTAACAATGCAGGCATGAATGATTTTCGTCTGTTTGCGCAGCAATCACAGGATACCATTGAGCAAATGATGTTGGTCAATGTGGCTTATCCGCTGCAACTGATTCAGGATGTGATTCCATATATGTCGGACAGTCAGCCGAGTCAGATCATCAATATTGGCTCGACTTTTGGCAGCATCGGCTATCCTGGCTATGTGAGTTATTGCGCCAGTAAGTTTGCCTTGCGTGGTGCAACTGAAGCGTTGGCGCGAGAGTATTGTCAGACTGCCATTCGTTTTAGATATTTCTCCCCACGCGCGACCAATACCAGTATGAACAATCCCGATGTGATTGAAATGAATATCAAAATGGGTACAAAAGTGGATTCACCTGAATTTGTGGCACAAGAACTGTATCAATTTTTACAAACAGACCGTCAATCCTATCAGGTCGGTTATCCTGAAAAAGTCTTTGTAAAACTTAATCAGTTGATGCCTAGCCGAGTCGCAGCTGCCATTCAAAAAGATTTAGACACCATTTATGAATATGCAGATCAAAGCAAAGCGTCCTTTATTCAGCAAACTTCCGCCTCATAAATGATATTTTTTTCGATAACGCCATAAGGTGGTTCGGCTAATGCCCAAGGCTTGTGCCACCAATTCAGTTTGCCCCTGATATTTTTCCAGTAAATCCTGCAGTGTGTCTTTATCTACTTTATTGTTGGTTTTGATGGGCAGCTCAATAGGTTGTGGCGTTGGGGTAGCTGTGGCGAGTTTCAAACTAGCATGCACAATTTCATCGGGTAAATCGTGTTGATCAATTTCCGTTTTACCTGCTGACATGGTCAATGCATACAGCAAGGTATTTTTTAATTCACGTACGTTGCCTGGCCAGTCGTAATTGATTAATACCTTCAGTACTTGCTCGGTCAAATGTGGCGTGACCTGAAACTGGGCTTGTTGTTGCAAAATAAATGCTGCAATTTTAGGGATATCTTGTTTACGTTCACGTAGTGGTGGCACAAAAATTGGAATCACCCGTAAACGATAAAGTAAATCTTGGCGAAATCTGCCTAAACGCGCTTCTTCACGTAAAGCGCGATGGGTTGCGGTAATAATTCTGACATTCGATTTAATCGCTTTTTCACCGCCCAAAGGGGTGAATTCGCCCGTTTCTAATACTCGCAATAATTTGGCTTGCAGTTCCAGTGGAATTTCTGCAATTTCATCTAAAAATAAAGTACCACCTGCAGCACGTTCAAACACACCTTTATGCTCACGAATTGCCCCTGTAAATGCACCTTTCACATGCCCAAACAATTCACTTTCTAAAATATTGGCATTTAAAGCCGCGCAGTTAATCGCAATAAAGACTTGTGTATGCCGTTGGCTGCGTGCATGTACTGCTTGCGCCACCAACTCTTTACCACTACCAGATTCACCACGCACCAAAACAGGAAACTCAGTAATCGCTACCCGTTCAATAATGGAATACATATGCTGCATTTGTGGCGAATCACTATGGAAAAACTCCGCCAAACTATTTTGTGCTTGGGCAGATGGGGTGAGTGTTTGTGATGACACTGTTGCAACGCTAGGCTGCAGAAAGAATAAACATCCTGTGAAATCGGCTGTATGGACACGAATATTTAAGCTGTGGTAGTGCCATGCCTTAGCACTATTCGGGAGTTGCAGCAGACCTGTCTGTGGTTGTGATGCTGATTGTGATTGTAGTTTTAATTTCAATAATTGATTTTTTAATGTTTTACCCGTAGCTGCAGAAACAGAAGCATCTTGTGCATATTCATAAATCCATGTTTGAGCAATGTCGTCATAAACATAGAGCAAACTGTCTGGACAAAGTTGTTGTAAATGAAACAAAAAGCTTTCAAGACTGGCTTGTTGTTCAAAGTCATGTATCGCATTCATGATGTTTCATCTTTTGTTTCATTATTGATTCAATTGAAACACAAAATGCAACAGATGTGAAACATGGAGGATGATCTAAATTAAACAATATCTCTTAATATATTGTATTTTATTAATATATTTAAAAGAGATTAAGTTGGCACTATATTTGCAAAATTAAGAATAACAAAATATAAAACTCAGTATCTATCTCATGATCTTTCATCAATATTTTGAAGCTGACAGCTCGACCTATACTTACTTATTGGCATCTGAACAAACCCGTGAAGCGGTGCTGATTGACCCTGTAATTTCAGAGGTTGAGCAATATGCTGCTTTTCTAGAACAGCATGATTTGCAATTGGTGTATAGCTTAGATACGCACGTACACGCTGACCATATTACTGCTGCCAACGAACTCAGAACACGTTTTGGTTGTAAAACTGTATTACATCGTAATTCAGGTGTGGTGTGTGGCGATATTTTCATTACCGATGGCAGCGCCATTCATGTGGGTGAATTGTTGATTGAAGCACGTTATACCCCGGGTCATACCAACGCCTGTACCAGCTATGTGGTCAATGGCATGGTATTCACTGGCGATGCGTTGTTAATTGATGGTTGTGGTCGTACTGACTTTCAGGAAGGCAACCCAGCGACTTTATATGACAGCATTCATCTACAAATTTTTAGCTTACCTGATGACACTTTGGTGTACCCAGGGCATGACTACAAAGGGCGTGTGTCTTCTACCGTTGGGCAGGAAAAACGCAATAACTCGCGTTTAGGACAAGGGCGCACCAAAGCGGAATTTATTACCCTCATGCAGAATTTAAAACTGCCTTATCCAAAACATATTGATGTGGCTTTGCCTGCCAATAAAGTTTGCGGCAAGTAATGCTTGCACAGCACAACACAGTGATGGAATAGGGGAAAATACGCATGTGGATGTTAATCCTAGAAGGCTTGGCGATTGGTACTTTGCTGGGTTTGACAGGGGCAGGGGGCGGTATTCTTGCCGTTCCTGCACTTATGACAAGTCAGGGCTGGACTGTGGTGCAGGCTGCACCCGTGGGTTTATTGGCAGTCACTTTGGCAGCTTTGGTTGGCACAGTTGAAGGCTTGTTCAAACGTATTGTGCGTTATCGTGCTGCATTGTGGATTGCCTTAATCAGTATTCCATCTGCACGTTATGGGGTGCATTTGGCAGGTATTGTCCCGCCCATTTGGTTAACACTGGCGTTCAGTCTGGTCATGTTTATTGTGGCGTATCGTATTTTCTTTAATAAAGTCAACGACCAAATTAATCCACCGTGTAAGGTAAACCAAAACACAGGACGCTTAATTTGGAATGTTAAAACGGCGTCTTTGCTTGGTGGTGTTGGTGTAATTGCAGGCTTGTTGACGGGTTTGTTGGGTGTGGGCGGTGGTTTTATTATTGTGCCGTTATTGCGTAAATTTACCGATTTGGATATGCGCAGTATCGTCGCAACCTCTTTGATGATTATTTTCCTGATTGGTGGCGTGAGTATTTCAGCACACGTTTTAGATGGCTTTCAGTACCCAATGGCAGTCACCATCACCTTTGTTCTGGCGTGTATTGTCGGGATGTTACTTGGACGTACTTTGGTACATCGCATGAATAGCAATACTGTACAAAAGGTATTTGCTACAACAGTCATTGGTGTTGCGTTCTACCTCATTTATACAGCGATTATGGCTTAAGTCTAATATTTGGATACTATGTTTTTACTTTGAACTGCAGTATTGTGAATAGGTAACGTATTGTTAAGTGTAAGAAAAAGCACTAGACCTAGACCAAATTAAAGATTAGTTTAGCTGTATAAGATGACAAGGAGCCAAGAATGAAAAAACATTTATTTTGTGTGGGTGTCGAGTTCCGCAAAGCATCCGATGAAACAGGCTCTTATGCGTATTTGACCGCATATTTAGGCGCAGATGACTTACATGAAGCGATTGATCGCGTTCAGAAACAACTGGAGCAAGAAGGCAATAAAGTATTGTTCGTTCGTGGTTGCTGGGTTGTCGATGCCGATTGTGATGATGGTTTCTGCCCAACTGAAGAAAGTAATGCTGCCTCTAAAGCAGACCTACTGTTCAACGATGAAATCTATTATGGCAAATTGCAGCAATGGTCAATCAACAATGGCTATGAATACTGAGTAAAATGTTGGCTGAGTAAGATGCCGATGGGTTCAGTTTACTGACCTGTGAATATTTAAAAAACCGCGTTTGAATGATTCAAGCGCGGTTTTTTTATTCTTCATCAACCAAATGAACAAGTACATATTTTTCAAACCAGATCGGAAACTCTCCTTTAAAATCTGGATTAATGATCAATGTATCTCCGTTAGTCACTTCACAGATATAAGAAGCCATATTCTTGGTCGCATTACTTGAGTTATCAAATAAATACGCTCGGTCGGATACTTCAATCGCATCAATCAACATGTGCATAGTGCGGAAATAGCGTTCACGGATTTTAATTTCTTCGACTGGATGACCACCATTTTTCACACGTTGTTTAACTCGGTCCACATTAATATCAGGGTCCTCAGTCGTCACAAAGTATAAATAGGTACGATAGCCTTGCGTTTTAGCATCTCGCAAAAACTCGATTTTACTCTCATGAGACATTACGGTTTCAAATGTAAATCCAACCTTAAGCGTAAGTAACTCTTTACGGATGACATCAAGAATTCGGGCTGCGAGGTAGGAATCAATCGTGTTCCCGCTTAAGTCGATTAAGCTTCCATCAATCACAGGATCTACTGAGAGGAGAGGACTTTTGCTTAGAGTACCATCTGCATTTTTTAGTGGTCGACTTGCTTGAGTAAGATAATCAACCAATATGTTTGCATTAATGCGTATATCAAATTGACTTAGATCAAGAATGGGTGTGGCTTTAAGATCGCGCTCAAGGTTGTCAGCATTCAAAAACAATTTAGATAAACGGCTATCTAAACCATTAATCATCGTACTTTTGCCCGATCCATTTGGACCCGCAAACATTCTGATTCGAGGTGTTTTTGGCAACATAAATTATTCTGCAGTAGCCTCTATGTTACGTTTTCTAATTTTAAAGGTTCTGCGACCATTAAACTGGCGGGCTAGATCAGGGTTCCGACCAGATAACTGTTTGATTAAAACTGGTTTGCCATTCGGGGTTTTGCTGACTAAGGCATCATTTTCCACATAAAGTACTCGATCACTGTGAGCTACTGCAATGAAGCGTTCACGCAAAACGTCAGCTGCAGCTGTAGCGATTTCACTTTCATTGGTTCGGTTTCTAGTTGACATATCTAAAACCTCTAGGTGATTAAGTTTCATGGTTAGCGCGTCAATTCTTGGATTAAGAATAAATTGCTCTATTTAATCAATATATGCGTATTTTGATTAAATTCCAAGAACAGTATGAAGCTAGTAAGTATTATATTTTTGCATTTCTGATGCTATCAGAATACCACATCAACCGTTTTTTAGCATTGTGTCGCATGTAACTTGAAATGCAGATATTTTATTGCTTTTGATATTGAGCTAAAACATCAGTTTCCAGCGCTGAAAACTTTAGAGCCTACTTAAAAGGACGTCCTTCGCCTTGTTCTTCATAAGTCACACCATCTCGAATGTGGTACAAGCGTTTAAAGGTAGGGATGATTTTATCGTCATGTGTGACTACAATAATTGCAGTTTGAAATTTTTCTGCCATTTCGTGTAATAAGCGAATCACGGTCATCGCGCGTACACTATCCAATGGTGCAGTGGGTTCATCGGCTAAAATCACAGGCGGTTGATTAATCAAACCACGTGCAATGGCGACACGCTGTTGTTCACCACCAGACAATTGCCCAGGCATGGCATGTACCCGATGCTGCACATCGAGCGCCGTTAAAATTTCCAATGCGCGGGCGCGGGCAATGTCATTGGCTACGCCTGCTAACATCGGCAGCAGCGCTACATTATCCAAAACATTTAAAAAAGGAATTAAGTACGGGGTTTGGAACATAAAACCAATTTTATCGCGGCGTAAGGCACTTAAGTCTTTGACTAACCAACGTTGATCAAAAATCACCTCATCGCCCAAAGTCATGCGTCCTTCGGTAGGATCAATCACGGCACCTAAACATTTGAGCAAGGTGCTTTTACCCGAACCTGAGGGGCCAATCAGCCCAACCACTTCACCGGGTGCAACCTGCATTTTGACATCTTTTAAGGCATAAAAGGCATTGTCACCTTGTCCAAAACGCTTTTTTAAACCTTCAATTAAAATGCCGTGTGTCATGTTATCCCCCAATTGCTTCGGCAGGGTCAATGCGCAGTGCCATCCGAATTGCAACCAAACTGGCTAACATGCAAATCAGCATCACCGCAATAAATCCAAAAATAGAATCTTGCGGAACCAATAAGACATATTTCGGGAAATATGGTGCGGCAAAGGTTGAACTGATTTTACCAACAGCAAACCCAATTAATCCAAGCGCGAGTGCTTGTTGCAAGATCATCCAAGCGATTGTGCGATTGCGTGTGCCAATTAATTTTAAGACCGCAATTTCACGAATTTTGTCCATAGTCAGGGTATAAATAATAAATGCCACAATCGCGGCGCTGACCAAGGCCAAAATCACCAAAAACATGGCAATTTGTTTGGCGGATGTGGCAATCATTTTGCTGATTAAAATGTGTTCCATCTGCGGGCGGGTATAGACTGTTAGTTGTTGCCAACGCTGAATATGTGCTGCTGTTTCTTCAGCTGAAGCACCTGCATTTAAACGGACTAAAATAGCATTCACATAACGGTTGCTACTTTGTGCATTGAGTACGCTTTCAAGCAAGTCAGGATAAGCAGGGCGGTTATAAATTGGGTTTACTGCAATTCGTCTACGGTCTTGTAAAATGGCAGCATTGTCCTTTTGGAATTGCGCCTGTTGTGCATCTTTCAGCGGAATAAAAATCATCGGGTCACCACCCGAAGACACCATGCGTCGGGTTAAACCCACCACGGTAAAGGTGTTACGACGGATTTTAATACGATCACCCAACTTTAATCCCGTACTCATGTCGGCTACGGCTTCATAGTGCCCGCGGGTCAATTGACGTCCTGCCAATAAATGTGGCGGCCACCCCAAGTTATTCCACGCATGTTCACCTGTTTGAATCCCGACCACCATCGAGCGAATATCTTTATCTTGATGATGCACTTGCATGGTTAAATAAGTAATATTTGAAGCATGCGCCACCCCGGGCATATTCATCACGCTGCGATATAAATCATCACGCACACTTGAAGGTTCTGCATAAGGGCCAAGTGTATCTTGCTGTACTACCCATAGGTCAGCACCACTGTTATTCAGCAGGGCTTTGGCATCATCTACCATGCCGCGATACACGCCAGCCATAATTAAGGTCACACCAATCAGCAAGCCGAGTCCAAAGCCAGTAAATACAAATTTACCCCATGAATGGAAAATATCACGACCTGCTAGACTAATCATTTAGCTGCTCCTGCAAGTTGCTTCACAACCCGTAAACGGTTTTTGGCATGCAGTGGTTTTTCGCTATACAGTACCACTTGATCATTTTTAGATAAGCCTGCGAGCACTTGCACATCGCCCGCTAAATTTGAACGTCCCAATTGAACTTCAACAAATTGTGGTTTTTCTGCTGCAACTTTCCACACCCCCACTTGGTTATCGATACGGTGAACTGCCGCATTGGGAATGGTTAAACTGCGTGCCAATGGTGCGAGGCTGATGGTGACTTCTGCTAACTCACCCAAAGGCGGAAGAGGCGTTGGTGGTTGATTAAAAACCACCTTGGCTAAAATTTCTTCGGTAATGGCATCGGCACGGGGTTCTACCCATAACACATGACCTGCCAAAGCATTATTTTGCCGTGAACGTAAATGAATTTGAGCAGGTAAACCTGCAGCTAAACCAATCGCACTGGATTGATCGAAACGGGCATTCATCCAAATGGAGTTAGGATCGACAATTTCTAGTACTGTTTGACCTGCCACGACTGTTGAACCCGGTTCTGCATAACGTGCAGTGACGACACCTGCGGCTGTGGCCACTAAATTTAAATTATCGCGCTGTGCTTGTAAGGTGTTTAAGTCTGCGCGTGCTTTATTGAGTTCTTGTTGCATCGCGCTGAGTGCCGCCGTTGCCAAATCGAGCTCTTGTTGTTTAATGGCTAAAGATTCTTGGCTGGTGGCATTGATTTTGGCCAGTTGTTGATAACGCTTGACTTGTTGCTGCGCAAAATTTTGACGGATTTGAGTGTCTTGTTGCTGAGCGGTAATTTTTTGGATTATCGCACGTTGAGCCAATAAACGATCTTCCAAATCGACAGGATCCATTTCGCCTAACAGTTGTCCTGCTTGTACGTTATCGCCAATATCTACTTTTAAGTTTTTTAAGCGACCTGCTGCAGTTGGGCCAATTTTATAGTTATAACGCGCTTCAACGGTAGCTATGCCAAACAGGCTAGGTTGAATGGATTGATATTTGGCTTGCGTGAGGGTGACGTTGACAGGGGCAAATGGGCCTGTGCGTAAGACTACGTAAATTAACAATAAAACCAAAGCTACAATGACCACAATCACGGAAATCGTTCGCTTGCCTAAGGGAAATACCTGCATGTGTACTCCGCATAATTTTTTATCAATTAAGGAGAATATAATCTATTTTGTTATTGTGCGGGAGAGTTATTCGGTTTGGGGGATGAAAGCGAAAAATGTTTGGAGATGAATAAACCGTCCAATAAAAAGGCTTAAATCCTAAAAGTGGATTTGAACCTGTATTGTGCAAAAGTGAGCAATCCTGATCATTTTTCGTGAAGTTTTACCTCAATTTGATAGTCGTCTTGGGTCACTTTAATTTTATGGTCTTTATATTTACGTTTGCTTGGCGAGAGTGCAGAGCTAGTCACTGCCTTATGGAAATCACTATCTGACATGAAAAAATAATAAGCCTTATAGCCCAATAATATTTTCTCAATTTTATTGCCTTTAGTCTGAGCATCACTGATCAATGAATTTAGATACTTTAAGCTGATGTTTGCTGACATTCCTGAACCTTAAAATATAAAGTTGAAATTTCTAAGAATTTATAAGCAACAAACATTACAAATTTATGACAAGGGTTGTTTGAGAGATGTACTTCGCTTCAGGTCATTATAGATCTAAAAGTTGTGGGTCAAATTGACGCAATTTTGACCCAATTTATTCAAATTTGGGTCAATTTGTTCTGGATAGCATTGGACGCAAAACCCATAGAAAAAGCCTTAAACACTGATGTTTAAGGCTTTTTTAGTCATATTTAGTTATGTAACTTCATATGAATTTAAGAATTTGGTGGAGATGGCGGGAGTTGAACCCGCGTCCGCCAACACTACACTCGAGAATACTACATGCTTAGATATCGTCTATTGTTTTAACACTCTAAGACCCGACGAACAGGGTTTAAAGTGCGATCCTCTAAGTTTGGTATAAAGTCCCGAGGCTCAACTCTATACGGACTTGTGTGCGTGCGCTTCAGTCGGGTTCACTGACCACAAGTATTCAGTGAAGCGGACAAGCGGCCCTTAGGCAGCTAGAGCGTAAGATTCGTCGTTTGCGACTATTTTAATGCAAATTTGATTTACGAGAGAAAATGCGCTCTCGGCATGCATCTATGAGCTTCATCATCAGCGTCGAAGCCAATAACATCCCCATATCACAGCGCAATCATAGCATAGCTGGCAAAAATTACGATGTATTTTCTGCACAATTACACATTTCGATGCGCTTAGTTACATAATTGCGCTAATATTTTATTTTTCAAGTCAAACACAATAAAAAATATGAGTTATTTACTAGCACTCGATCAAGGCACAACCTCTAGTCGCGCTATCATCTTCAATGAACACGGACAAGTTCAGGCAACGGCACAACGAGAAACCCATATTCAGACCCCACATTCAGGTTGGGTGGAGCAAGATGCTCAAGAAATCTGGTCAAATCAAATTGCTGTGGTGCAACAGGCTCTGGCGACTGCAGGTATTTTGGCTAAAGACATTCGCGCAATTGGTGTGACCAATCAACGTGAAACCACAGTGGTGTGGGATAAACGCACAGGCAAACCATTAGCGCCTGCAATAATTTGGCAAGATCGTCGTGCGGCTGATTGGTGTCATCACCTGATTCAAAATAATCAGATGCAATTGATTCAGGAAAAAACAGGTCTGCGTATCGATCCGTATTTTAGTGCAGGCAAACTGGTGTGGCTGCTTGAGCATGTCGATGGATTAAAAGCATTGGCACAGCAGGGGCATGTGGCTTTTGGCACCATCGACAGTTGGTTAATCTGGAATTTGACCCAAGGCGCAGAGCATGTCATTGAAGCGAGTAATGCTTCAAGAACGATGTTGATGAATTTACATCACCAAACTTGGGATGAAGAATTGCTGGAATTATTTCAAATTCCCGCATCAGTTTTACCTAAAATTATTGCATCCGACAGCTATATTGCAGATACCGCAACGGGTTTATTGGGGGCGAATATCCCAATTACAGGTATTTTAGGCGATCAGCAGGCGGCGTTGTTTGGGCAATCGTGCTTTGAAGTTGGTACAGCAAAAAATACCTACGGCACAGGCTGTTTTATGTTGTTTAATACAGGCAATCAGGTGCAATTTAGCCAAAATAAGTTACTCACTACTTTGGCGTGGCAATGTCAAAATCAAACCCATTTTGCCCTTGAAGGCAGTGTTTTTATGGCAGGTGCTGTAGTGCAATGGCTGCGCGATGGTTTGGGTATTATCCAAAAAAGCAGCGATGTGGAACAACTTGCCAATAGTGTAACTTCTAGCGATGGTGTAGTGCTAGTTCCTGCATTTACAGGGCTTGGTGCGCCACATTGGGACAGTGAAGCGCGAGCGCTTTTATGTGGAATGTCACGTGGCACCAACAAGGCACATATTGCCCGTGCTGCCTTGGAATCCATTGCATTTCAGGTGTCGGATGTACTCACTGCGATGCAATCCGATTTAGATCATCCACTGAAAGAGCTTCGAGTCGATGGTGGTGCTAGTCAAAATGATATGTTGATGCAATTCCAAGCCGATATTTTAAATGTGCCTGTGTTACGTCCTAAAATGTTGGAATCAACCGCTTGGGGAGCAGCAGCTATGGCAGGTTTAAAGGCGGGTGTATTTTCTGACTTATCTGAAATTTCAGCATCTTGGCAGTTAGATCGGGTATTTGAACCCCAAATGAATGAAGCAGAGCGTGCAGAACATTTAGCGCGTTGGCAACAAGCCTTAAAACGTGCTAAGTCAGACTTATAATCAGCGCTATTTCTAAAATAACGCTAAGTTGAAATAAATCTTTAAACCACAAGCCTCATCAGCAAAACTTTTGAGGCTTGTAGCTGTTTTTTCGTTACTTTGATCTTTTAGATTACGCCTTACATTGCCTCACGTTGAGCTTCATCTTCTAGATAACTTTCCAAAGAATCATCTAGTGCATAAAGCCATGGTGTGTGATGCGGTTTAGCCATTTTTCCTGTCATCACTGAGCGATAAACTTTATCTCTAAAGCCCATAATATTTTCTTTTTTATGCTTTTTCCATTGCATGAAAATATCGTGTACTGCATCAATATTGAAAGATGGATAGTCGGTCTGCGCAATCAGGCGTTTGATGTAATCCCCTTGAAAACGTGCAGATTGTTCATCGCTCATTAAGCGTTGTTCTTTTTCATGCAAGGTTTGGGTATGGCTTTGCATTTCGTCTATGCTTGGCAACGCAATTTTGCCCAAAATCACATCGCGGACAAACCATGCCTGCGCATCGAACATATTGAAGGTGTACCATTGATCTTGCATACCCAAATAGAACAAACGTGGATTCTTTTCCCAAACCACACCTTGATATAAACCTAGTGGATAAAGGCAGTTATGCGTTCTGAGGCGCAAGCCATCTTCAATAAACGGGAAGTGGTGTAAATAGCCCGTACATAAAATAATGGCATCAATTTTGGCCGATGTTCCATCACCAAAATAAGCAGTATTTTCATCTACACGCAGTAATTGTGGTTTTTCAGACCAGTTTTTGGGCCACTTAAAGCCCATGGCTTTACTGCGATAGCAACTGTAAATTTGTTTGGCGCCGTATTTATAACATTGCGAACCAATGTCTTCGGCAGAGTAGCTGCTGCCCACCAACAGCACTGATTTACCTTTAAATTCCAGTGCATCACGGAAATCATGCGCGTGTAAAATACGACCATGGAATTGATCAAAGCCTTCATAAACAGGGACACGCGGGGTAGAAAAGTGCCCAGAGGCCACCACAACATAATCAAACTGTTCTGAATAATGACGTTGCTGTGCGTAATCTTCGACATCAACCGTAAATTTTTGCGTCGCATCATCATAATGAATATGCTGAACGGCGGTATTAAAGCGGACTAAGTCTTTCACCTGTGCTTTTTCTGCACGACCTTGAATATAATCCCACAACACTGCGCGTGGCGGATAAGACGCGATTGGTTTTTTGAAGTGTTCATCAAAAGTATAATCGGCAAATTCTAGCGCTTCTTTAGGGCCATTTGACCATAAATAACGGTACATACTGCCGTGGACAGGTTCGCCATGTTCATCTATACCTGTGCGCCAAGTATAGTTCCAGAGTCCACCCCAATCATTTTGTTTTTCGAAACATACAATTTCAGGAACTTGTAGACCTTTGGCCTTTGCTGACTGAAACGCTCTTAATTGGGCCATGCCGCTTGGGCCAGCGCCAATAATTGCAATTCGATCCATTGCTATCTCCATTAGTTTTTGAGTTCTTAATTACTTCTCCAATTTTGAGTGACACAATTCAGGATTTTAAATATCCGCATTATAAAAATAAGCAAATACAATCCTAAATTTAGAGATCAAGTAGATCTTGTCAAAATAGGATGTGAATTAAAAAAATAGAAAAAATAAAACACACTAAAGACAGTAAAAATTGCTTAAGCAACTCATCTTTATAAAAAAATGTGTTTTACAAGAAGCATGATCTTATCATAATTTTTGATTAATTTTGGTTTTGCTTAGTTGTAAAAGTGAATTTAAAGTCATTGCTGTTGTTGTTTTGGTTTGATCAATTGGTATATTTTATTGATTTTTATAGAGAAAATAAGATGAAAATTTAAAGCTAATTTTTATCTCATTTTGCCCAATATAAAGGTGATTTTGATGAGATTGTTGCAAAATCTACAATGATATACAGAGGATTGAAAACTGAATCTTAGGCAACATTTTCAGAGAGCCATACCCGAAGTGGACTTCTGAAAAATTAAAAGGATGCTGTGATTGATAGGTGTAATGAAAGTTTAGTTTTTATAAGCCATGAAAGCAGTAGCGTATTTATCAAGCTTTATCTAATGATTGAATGTGCTTTGCGTACATTCAATCATTAAAGTTTGTGGCGACTCAGTAATTAAAGTTTACGCCACACCTTATTTTCATCTTCTAAAGAGACAGTAAAGTTAAATTCGTCGTCTACGGTAACCAAGTAGGAGTTAGGATTAACCAATAAAACTTTTAAAATTGTACCTTGCTCGAATTCAATTGGTGCGCAGTTTTCTTTACGTAGAACAATAGGTTCAAGTAGCTCAATAGCAATGTTTTCTGTTGGAGATTCCATACCGCACCCTAAATGAGTTATTTTTAATCAACTGTATTATATAGTAAATTGATGAATAATCTACACAAAATCGTAAATTTGTGTCGGGTTTAAACATTTGGTATTTAAATGGTTGGTCAAAAAAACGCAATAAATATCTCCAATACTGCATAATTTGACACTTTAAAAATATAGAGAAAAATTGCAATTTCATTTAATTTTTTAGATGAATGGCAAATGAACAGCGCAGTAAAATATAGCCGATTGATGAAATTTACAGTTTTCAGTATAAAAATAAAATTATTGCTGAAAAAACAGCGTATAAAGTATAAAAGTTAAAGTATCCATCCACGCTTTTTTAAGTGGTGAAGGCACTGGGTTTTACATTCCAATTTAAAAAATAAAGGCTTTTTGTCTGCATGTTTAAGTCATTTTTTCCAAATCCAAAGTGGTTTTTTATTTCATTGCTTGTTTGGTTCGCGATCAATCTAGCCTTGTGGTATTCAGGCGGTAGCGCATGGGGTAGCTTGATTGGCCTTCCGCAAGGTTATGCTGAAGCAACATTACCCATCGATGTCAGCCGTTTTTGGTCACCTGCATTTTTATGGTTTTACCTGTGGTTTTTTGTGGCAACGACGCTGTTTGCCATTTTCTGGAAACTTAAAGCAAATCACCCATGGCAGCGCTGGTCTGTATGGGGATCGGCATTCATCCTGTTTAATATTTGGTTTGGGGTACAAGTCAATGTTGTGGTGAATGCTTGGTACAACCCATTTTATGACCTGATTCAAAAAATGCTCAGTAGTGGTGGTGGAGATGTCAATGAGCTCTATACAGGCGTGCTGACCTTTTTATACATCGCCATGGTGGCTGTGACCTTAATGGTTTTGAACTTGTTTTTTGTCAGTCACTATGTCTTCCGTTGGCGTACGGCAATGAATAATTATTACACCGCACATTGGGAAAAACTCAGACATATTGAAGGTGCATCACAGCGTATTCAAGAAGATACCATGCGTTTTGCCAGAACCATGGAAACTTTAGGGGTGAATTTAGTCGAAGCCCTAATGACTTTGTTGGCATTTTTACCTGTGCTGTTTAGTTTGTCTGTGCATGTCAAAGCCTTGCCTATAATTGGGGAAATTCCGTATGCCTTAGTGTGGGCGGCTGTTGGCTGGGCAGTATTTGGTACGGTGGTGTTGATGGTGGTGGGTGCAAAACTTCCAGGTTTGGAATTTAACAACCAAAAAGTCGAAGCTGCATATCGTAAAGAACTGGTTTATGGTGAAGATCATCCAGAACGTGCCGATCCGCTGAGTTTAAAAGAACTGTTTAGCAAGGTGCGCTTTAATTATTTCCGTCTATATTTCCACTACGCCTATTTTAACTTGGTGCGTATTTGGTATATGCAATTAGACAATATTTACGGCTTATTTGTGTTATTCCCAAGCATTGCCGCAGGGGCAATTACCTTGGGCTTGATGATGCAAATCGCCAACGTATTTGGCAAAGTCCGTGAGTCGTTCCAGTACCTCATCGCGTCTTGGCCGACTATTATTGAGCTCTTGTCTATTCATAAGCGTTTAAAAGCATTTGAATCGACCTTGGATCAATAGTTTTGATGGCGACATTCATAAGTGTTGTGGATGTCGCGTTCGAATGTTTAGAGTGGTGACTGCCAAATATAAATTGATCTGAACAGTTGTATAAAAATAATACTGGTGCTAGTGTTCAAAATCATAAAAAACTGTGATGAATTGGATTGTTTTATAAAAATATCAAACTTGATTCAAATAAAATTATGATTAATTAACTATAAAATCAAGGTGTTGTATTTGTTATTTTCCGCTAATTCATATATTTTCATTGATATAAAAACAATTGAGAATTGAGACGTGACCTGCAAAAAATTACTCTTGATTGGGGGAATTGGCAGCCTATTATTTGGTTGTGCAACAGTTGATCAATTTAGCCCAAATTCGGTGAAGCATTTTGCATCTGCACAAGAACTGATTGTTCAAAAAAACTTAAATCAGCCCAGTGGTGCTGCTAAAGAATATGTCTATTATTGGGGGCCACAGCGCAAAGATCAGCCTGCTGAATCTATGATTCCACGTAAATATATGGGCAGCTATTGTCAGTCACAAAATGGACGCTTAACGCTGGCCTATAAAAGCTCAATGAGTTTAGTCAAAAATGCATGGTCTAAAAAACTACTCAATACTTATCGAGATGTAAAACAGGGGATTGGGGCATACCGCTGTGTAGGTAGTCAGGGTGATAGTTGGATTGTCTCAATTGAGCCTGTGGCAGAGCGCCAGTCGGAACAGCGTGGTGAAGCGCGAGTGGTGAGTTTGGTCACTAAAATAATGTCTGAAGATGAAGCGCGACGTTTTTACCGAGCGGTTTCTACATCTGCAAAGACTGCACCTAAAGCAGCTCCAAGTAATCCAAAAACAACAAATGCAACTAAAGTTGCTGAAGTGAAAGAAAAACCTGAAGAGAAAAAAGAGCCTGTAGTTGCATCATTAAAAACAGCTCCACCACGTGTGGTTGAAACACCACAACAGCAACAGACACGTTTATATGTCGCTGCGCGTCGTGATTTAAATAGTGGGCGTAATCAGATTAATGCCTGTAATAATGCACAACGTGCTTATAACTATGGCAAGTTACAGGGCGCAGAGGGTACACGTATTTATACAGAATCTGGTATGTTGGTGGCACGTTGTTTAACGGGTGTTTCGAGTTATCGGAGTCGTTTTCCAAATTCAGATGCACAGGTAAAACGTATTTTGCAGAATTTAGCCAATAATTATAATCATGCAGGGGCTAAGAATATGTTAAGAGGCATGAAGTGAGGAGCGCATAATTTCTGATCTGCTCTTCATTTTAAAATTTAAATATTTATCTCTCCCTTGCACCACAGTGCAGTTTATCACTAGTGCTTGTTTTAAAGACCTTTTCAATATCCAATATTAAATTTTTGATGGCATTTAATGGGTAATGGAAGCTCCTTCTCCCACTTGGATGAGCAGTACTGCTGCGCAAGGGGGAGGGGTGATTTAAAAGGTAAAACTAAATAAGATCAGGATAAAACTGCTCAAATTCTTTATTCTCGCCTCACCACGTAATAAATAGCCTTTGGGCTGAATATAACTATAAATTTCTCGTGCAGGCTGTTCATGCCAGCCAATATTAAATGCACAAAGTTTTGGGAAAAATTGTAGATGGTTGTAATTCAAATTATTATGAATCCAATAGGCGAGTTGTTGCCAATTGCTTTGGTCTTTTTCATACAGTGCTAAAAATGATGGAATGACAATACACGCCGTTGCCCCATAACCTTTTGTATCGGGATAGTCCCAAATGTGACTGGCAAAGTTTTTCTCGTTACTGGCGCAGTTATGTCCTTTTTCATTACCAAGTTGGTTGACGCTTGGTGAGCGATAAGCGGAGCGAATCGCAATTCGTCCAAATTTATCTTGGAGTGGTTCGAGCAGTTGTTGGCAGAGTTCTTTGCCTGTGCGAATGGCAATGTCAGGATGGTCGGGGAAGTTGGGTACACCATACCAATTAGCGATTTCGCTATAGAGGAAGTCACGCATAAAGAAAGACTTTGAAAGTTGAATTCGTCCTAAGTCTTCGAGTTTGGCGATGGATGATACTTTTTGATGGTCATATTGTTTTTGGTGTGATTTTTGGATTGATTGTATATTTTAAATGTTGAAAATTAAATAATAATCCTCTCCCTAGCCCTCTCCTTTAAAAAGGAGAGGGAACCACGCGTATCCAATGGATTACGTGACAAGTCCCCCTTTGGAAAAAGTGAGAAGCGAAGCTTGGCAAGGAAGGGGATTCTGAAATCACGCATAAAGAAAGACTTTGAAAGTTGGATACGTCCCAAGTCTTCGAGTTAGATGATTGAGGTTACTTTTTTGATGGTCATGTTTGTTGTGAGCATGAAGTGTTTGGGTTGATTGTAAGGTTAAATTTTCTATGCGCAAATGAGTATTTTGAGCACATAAAAAATTAGTTTCAGATTATATTATTGTATGTTTAGCTTTTGAAAAATTGAGGTTTTTGGGGAAATGAACAAGAAAGAAGAAGCTTTAAGAATTGTTGAAGAAGGAATCAAAGAATTAGAATCTCAAAAAGGAAGTATAACAGTTGGCGTACAAAAGCTCTCGAGGGCTTCAAACTTACTAGAAGAAAAAAATTATTATATTTGGGCGGAAATTGAACTTGGAAATGAGAAGTTTATCCAACCCTTAAAAGAATTTCTTTCAAAAATTATGGAAGATAATGAAAAACAAAAAGATATAAAGATTTATAAAGATGAAGAATATAAACCTCTGTTAGAAAAGCTTACAGAGGTTGACATAGATATTCAGTTTATCTGTACTACAATTTTTTTTCGTTTAAAAACAAATTCAGCAACAGGTGGTCTTGATAAATCTATTCATCATCTTGAGGATCATTTAAGCTATCTTAAGAAACATAGTAATGATAAAACTTTGTATTTGAATAATGTTCAAGAGAGGTTGGCTTATGTTAAGGGTGAATGTCATAAGTATCTAACTGATTTATATAATAGATTGAAATTTTCAGGAACAGTTGCTTCAGGCTTTGATCTCTTAAAAAATGCAGTAGATGACAAATTACTTGATCTCGATCCTGAAATTGCTGAACAACTCATGTTAGCTTTTAAATCAGTTTCCTCGGATTCTAAAGAAGAATGGTCTCAGGCTTTAGCAACATGTAGGCGTTTATTAGAGAGCTTAGCAGATAGGTTATATCCTGCTACAGACGAAAATATTAATGGGCGTACTTTTAAACAAAATCAGTATATAAACCGAATTTGGAGATTCATGGATCTCTCTATTGAATCGAAAAGCAATAAAGATATGGCCAAAGCCCATTTAGATTATTTGGGGAGTTGGATGGCTGCTGATTACACCTTAACTTGTAAAGGTGTACATACAGAGGTATCACAATTAGAAGCAACAAAAGCTATGTTCCATATTTATTTAATGCTTGCAGATCTTCTAGAGTATTTAAATGTTGATCCTAGAAGTAGAACAACTCAACCATTGATCACAGAGGTTTCATTGGATGAAATTGAAGCATTACTTAATGTAAAGAGGGATGTGGCCAAAGCAATTGTAGTGGCAAGAGTCAAAAATAATGGTTTAACGCTTAAGCAACTATCAGAAGTACAAGGCGTAGGTCCAAAGACAATTGAAAAAGCAAAGGAAGTTTTTAAATTCTGAAAAAGAAAACCCGCTCTTAAGCGGGTTTTCTTTTAAAAAAAGACTAAATCAACCAATCAATTTCTTCATCAACTCATTTACTTGTGCAGGGTTGGCTTTGCCTTTCGCAGCTTTCATTACCTGACCAACAAGACCGTTAAAGGCTTTCTCTTTACCAGATTTATACTCTTCAACCATCTTCTCGTTCGCAGCAAGTACGTCTTTAATAATTGCTTCAATTGCGCCTGTATCTGTTTCCTGCTTTAAGCCTTTTTCAGCAATGATTTCATCCGCAGATTTGCCTTCTTCCCACATAAAGCCGAATACTTGCTTCGCGATCTTACCGTTAATTGTGTTGTCCACAATACGCGCGATCATACCGCCAAGTTTTTCCGCAGATACAGGAGAATCCGCCAAATCTAAGCCTGCTTTGTTTAAAGCACCTGAGAATTCGCCCATTACCCAGTTTGCAGCAATCTTACCTTGTGCCGCACCACCAGCCGCAGCAACTACAGCTTCGTAAAATTCTGACATTTCACGAGTTAGTGTAAGCACGTGAGCATCGTACTCAGTCACACCAAAGTCCGCCACGAAACGCGCACGACGTGCAGCAGGCAATTCAGGCATAGTGGCTTTAATTGCTTCAATTTGCGCATCTGGAATAACCACAGGCAACAAATCTGGATCAGGGAAGTAGCGGTAATCGTTCGCTTCTTCCTTCGAACGCATTGAACGCGTTTCCATCTTCACAGGGTCAAACAAACGTGTTTCCTGATCAATGGTGCCATCCCATTCCAAGATTTCCATTTGACGTTCAATTTCAACATTGATTGCCTGTTCAATGAAACGGAATGAGTTCAGGTTTTTCAATTCACAACGTGTACCGAAAGGTTGTCCCGGACGACGTAATGACACGTTACAGTCCGCACGGAATGAACCTTCCGCCATATTACCGTCAGAAATACCTAACCAACGAACCAGTGTGTGAATCGCTTTAATGTAAGCAACCGCTTCTTCAACCGAACGCATATCTGGCTCAGATACTATTTCCAATAAAGGTGTGCCTGCACGGTTTAAGTCAATACCTGACATGCCTTCAAATTGGTCGTGAATCGATTTACCTGCATCTTCCTCAAGGTGTGCACGGGTTACGCCAATGCGTTTGGTCGTGCCATCTTCAAGTTGGATGTCGATATGACCTAAACCGACAATAGGGTTGTCCATCTGGCTGATCTGGTAGCCTTTTGGAGAATCCGGGTAGAAATAGTTTTTACGTGCAAATACAGATGCTTGGTCGATGTAAGCATCAATGCCCAAACCAAAACGGATTGCCAAGTCCACCACTTCTTTATTCAGCACAGGCAAGACGCCCGGCATAGCTAAATCAACAAGGCTGGCTTGCGTATTTGGGTCTTGACCAAATTCGGTTGATGAACCTGAGAAAATTTTAGAATTGGTTGCAAGCTGAGTGTGAATCTCAATACCAATCACGACTTCCCAACCATCAATCAGGTTTGATTTTGGTTTAGCGGTATTCTTCGCCATTATGCGTTCTCCTCAGCAATTGCAGCGCGTTGAGTATGCCAATCTGTCGCTTGTTGATACTGATGTACCACAGATAACAGTTGTGATTCAGACCAGTAATTGCCAATCAATTGTAAACCTACAGGCAAGTGATCTTGGTCAAAACCAACAGGCGCACTAATTGCTGGTAAGCCTGCCAAGTTCACCGCGATGGTGTAAATATCGCCCAAATACATTTCAACAGGGTCTAAAGACGCGCCAATTTTATATGCAGTGGTTGGTGCAGTCGGTGCTGCAATTACATCTACCTGTTCAAAGGCTTTTAAGAAGTCTTGCTGAATTAAACGACGAACTTTTTGTGCTTTCACGTAGTAAGCATCGTAATAACCCGCAGAAAGAGCATACGTACCAATCAAGATACGACGTTGCACTTCTGCACCAAAACCTTCAGAACGTGAGCGTTTGTAAAGGTCTAAAATATCTTGCGGATTTTCTGCACGGTAGCCATAACGCACACCATCGTAACGTGAAAGGTTAGATGATGCTTCTGCAGGAGCAATCAGATAGTAAGTCGGGACGTAACTTTCAGTCATGTTGAGATCAATCTCAACCAATACTGCGCCCAATTCTTCTAATTTTTTTAGTGATTCTTCAACACGTGCTTTCACCGCAGCATCTAAACCTGCCACATTGAAGTATTGTTTCGGAATACCAATGCGTAAGCCTTTGAGCGTTGTTGCATTCAGGTTAGCCACATAATCTTCAACCGCTTTATCCATAGAGGTTGAGTCTTTGGCGTCATGACCAGCCATTACATTCATTAAATATGCGCAGTCTTCTGCAGAGCGTGCCATTGGGCCTGCCTGATCTAAAGAAGATGCATAAGCAATGATGCCGTAACGTGAAACACGTCCATAGGTTGGTTTAAGACCAGTTAAACCACAGAATGATGCAGGCTGACGAATTGAACCGCCAGTGTCTGTACCCGTAGCAAAAGGAGCAAGGTCAGCCGCTACAACGGCTGCCGAACCACCCGATGAACCACCTGGTACGTGATCTAGCGCCCATGGGTTTTTGGTTGCGCCGTAGAATGAACTTTCAGAGGTTGAACCCATTGCGAATTCGTCCATGTTCACTTTACCTAAAGTGACCAAACCTGCTGTTTTACCTTGTGCAACCACGGTTGCATCATAAGGTGAAATAAAGTTATCCAGCATTTTTGAACCCGCAGAGGTTTTAATGCCTTGGGTACAAAAAATATCTTTATGTGCAACAGGAATACCTGTCAGTGCTGTCGCTTGACCCGCCTGACGTAATGCATCGGCTGCATCTGCCTGTGCCAGTGCTACTTCATTGGTCACGGTGACATAAGAGCGCACTTGCGGATCAATTTTGGCAATACGTTTTAAATAATGTTCTGTTAGTTCGCGAGAGGAGAATTTGGCTGCCGCTAAACCCTCAGAGATTTCACGAATCGATAAGCGATGTAAATCTGTCATGAGAAAAATTCTTTTACCTTTTTATGAAGTCAAAATGTAACAGCCGAATAAATTATTCAATCACACGTGGAACAAGGTACAAGCCATCCTGAACTGCAGGGGCAACAGCTTGATATTGCTCACGATGATTCTGTTCGGTTACGACGTCTTCACGTAATGGTTGAGGGTGGTCAAATGGGCTTTTTAAAGGCTCAACGTCATCGGTATTTATGCCTTTTAAGCTTTCCATCATGCCTAAAATTTTATTTAGACTTTGAGCATACTCAGCAGATTGCGTATCATTGAGTTTAAGACGAGCAAGATGGGCAATTGCTGAAACTGTTTGTGCATTTAAATCTGCAGAATGCTGAGCATCCGAGGTAGACATAACATCACCTAAAATCAGTATTAATAAAAAATTTCAAAATATCGTGCGTTATAATAAGCGATTGACTTGTTCAACGCACCACATTTAGTTAAAGTTGCCAACTTGCGTCCACATAAAGTTTAATCGAGAACGACTCCGTGATTCTAAAACGACTAATTGGCTTGTTTTCGCCAGACCTAGCCATTGATTTAGGTACAGCAAATACACTTATTTATGCGCCAGGACGAGGCATTATATTAAATGAACCGACAGTTGTGGCAATTCGTCACAGCGGTTCACAGAAAATTGTTGCCGCAGTCGGTCTTGATGCCAAACAAATGTTGGGTCGTACCCCTGCAAACATTTCTGCAATTCGCCCAATGAAAGATGGTGTCATCGCTGATTTTGAAGTGACTGAAACCATGCTGAACCAATTTATTGGCAAAGTGCATGAAAAACGTTTATTCCCACCTGCACCGCGTGTAGTGGTGTGTGTACCATGCAAATCTACTTTGGTAGAGCGCCGTGCCATTCGTGAAGCCGTGTTTAATGCGGGCGCACGTGATGTACGTTTAATTGAAGAGCCAATGGCAGCAGCAATTGGTGCAGGTATGCCTGTCGAGCAAGCTTGTGGCTCAATGGTGGTAGATGTTGGTGGTGGCACGACAGAAATCGCGATTATTTCATTACAAGGTTGTGTTTATTCAGATTCATTGCGTATTGGTGGCGATGTGTTTGATGAGCAAATCATTAACTACGTGCGCAAGGCACATGGTTGTGTGATTGGTGAAACCACAGCAGAAACTATTAAGAAAGAAGTTGGCATGGCATTGCCAGATGAAGGTGCTAAACCACTGGAAATTGAAGTGCGTGGTCGTAACTTGGCAGAAGGTGTGCCACGTGCCATTACTGTAACTTCTGATGAAATTACCCAAGCCATTTCTGATCCGTTACAAAGCATTGTATCGGCAGTAAAATCTGCACTGGAACAAACTCCACCAGAACTTTCTTCCGATATTGCAGAGCGTGGAATTGTGCTCACCGGTGGCGGTGCGTTATTGCGTAACCTAGACAAGCTTTTGGCACAGGAAACTGGCTTGCCTGTGGTAGTCGCAGAAGAACCATTAACTTGCGTTACCCGTGGTGGTGGCAAGGTCTTGGAATTCTTTGATAATCCAAACCACGATATGTTATTTGTTGGCTAATACATAGGATTCGGCGGTGCAAACAAATCTGTTTTCCAGACAACCGCCATCTTTTCGCTCTTTTATAATTGCGGTCATTACTTGCTTGGTCATCCTGTTCTTTAACTGGCGTGTCCCGCATGTAATTCAACCTGCACGTGATGTTTTGTATGCGGCATATAATCCAATTTATGCCCTTGCAAGCTATCCTGTATTGTCGCGAGAATGGCTAAGTCAACAAAGTAAGTCTGAGGCTCAATTGCGTCGTGAAAATACCGCGATGCAGGCAGAGCTATTACAGGCTCAAGTCCGTTTGCAAAAATTGTCTGAACTCTCTGCAGAAAATACCCGCCTGCGTGGTCTACTCGATACGCCTCTAATCATTGATGGACGCATGGAAATTGCTGAAGTAATTGGTACCGATGCCGATCCTTTGCGCCACATTATTGTGATTAACCGTGGTTCACAAAATCAGCTCAAAGTCGGGCAAACCGTTTTGGATGATAAAGGCATTATGGGGCAGATCATTGCTGTGTATCCACACAGTAGCCGTGTCATGTTGCTTTCTGACAAAGAACACTCACTTTCAGTGCGTTTGGAACATACAGGCATGCGAGCCATTGTGTCGGGTACGGGCGATTTAGGGCGTTTGAAAATGGAATATGTACCGACCAGTGCCAATATTCAGGTTGGAGAGAAAGTCTATAGCTCAGGCTTGGGCGAGCATTTCCCTGCAGGATATTTGGTTGGAAGCATTGCCAAAATCAGCCGACATAATTCTGGTGAGTTTGCACAAATTGATGTGATGCCTGCAGCACAATTGGCGGGTGGTCATCATGTGGTGGTGCTGTTCTCAGAATCTTTAGCGAAGGAGCAGCCAAATGCCAATCGCTAAAATTGGACAAACCCGACTCGGACAAAACAAGAATAAAGATCCACTATTTCCGATTATTTTTTCTGTAATTGCTGCATCTGTACTCATGGTGTATCCGCTGTCTTATACAGGCTCGGGTTGGCGACCATTGTTTATGTTGATGGTGACCTTGTTTTGGGTGCTTGGGCAACCAACTTGGTGTGGTATTTGGTTTGCCTTTGGTACAGGCTTGTTTGCAGACTTGCTCCTCGATGCACCTTTGGGCATGAATGCCCTAAGTTTTGTGGTGATTACTTTTGTGGCGCGTTTCCTGACTCGTGAGCGCCGTATTATGACGTTTGCGAATTTATGGGTCATTAGTGTAATCGCAATTTTGGCTCACCTCGCCCTGATTTGGGTGATGCAAGTCATGGGTGGGATTCAGTTCCCATTTGCCCGTCATTGGCAACCTTTGCTGAGTAGTATTTTGCTCTGGCCTGTGCTGTATTATTTCTTGCGAAAATGGCGCATTTAATTCTTGCCTCAAGTTCACCGCGCCGTCGGGAACTCCTGCAACAGCTTGGGCTGGAATTTGAAATTTACAGTCCAGACATCGATGAATCTATTTTAGCGGGCGAAGATGTTGCCGCGTATGTTGAGCGGTTGGCATGTGCCAAAGCCGATGCGGTTTTACGGCTATTTCCTGATGCTATTGTGATTGCTGCCGATACCAGTCTAGGCGTAGATGGGCAGATTTTGGGCAAGCCAGAATCCAAAGCACATGCCTTTGCCATTTGGTCACAACTTTCTGGTCGAAAACATGATGTTTTTTCAGGGGTTTGTGTGCGTACAAAACAGAAAAAATCCAGTATAGTGGTACGTACACAGGTTGAATTTCAATCGCTTAGCCTAGATGATATGGAAAGCTACTGGGCAACAGGTGAGCCGATTGGAAAAGCGGGTGCTTATGCGATTCAGGGCATCGCAGCACGTTATATTCCGCGTATTGAGGGCAGTTATAGCAATGTTGTCGGCCTGCCACTCTATGAAACCGTACAGTTATTACAGACAGTTAAGGCACTAAATTAACTGCTGCACAAAAATTTTTATAATGTTTTGAGTTTTATTATGTCTGACGAGTTGTTGATTAACGTCACACCGATGGAGTGTCGGGTGGCGTTAATTCAAAACGGCACGGTCAATGAACTATTCGTTGAGCGTACAGCCAAGCGTGGTTTGGTGGGCAATATTTATAAAGGCAAAGTGGTGCGCGTGCTGCCAGGCATGCAAGCCGCTTTTGTCGATATTGGCTTATCGCGTACTGCTTTTTTACATATCAATGACATGATTTGGCCGCGCAGCCAACCTACACCGAATGTCTTTGAATTATTGCAGCCTGGACAAATTCTAACTGTGCAAGTGATGAAAGATATGCTTGGTACTAAAGGCGCACGACTGAGCACTGATCTTTCCATTCCTTCGCGTTATTTGGTTCTAATGCCGTATGGCAGTCATATTGGCGTATCACAACGCATTGAATCGAGTGAAGAACGTGAGCGTCTACGCGGGATCATTGAAACCATTCAGGCTGAGCATAAATTACCAGGCTCAGTGATTGTACGCACAGCAGCCGAAGGCGTCGATGAAGCGGCCTTAGTGCAAGATATGTGTTACTTGGCAAAATTGTGGGAATATATTCAGCGTAAACAAAAAAGCATTGCTGTGCCTTCTTTGATTTTTGAAGAGTTGCCGTTACCGCAACGCGTAATTCGTGATTTGGCGAATGATAACACCGCCAAAATTTATGTCGATTCACGTGAAATTCACGCCAAATTAAAAGAATTTGTGGATGAGTTTGTGCCCAATATGCACAATCGCCTGATTCATTACCCAGGCGAGCGCCCACTATTCGATTTATACAATGTCGAAGAAGATATTCAAAAAGCATTGCAAACCCGTGTGGCATTAAAGTCAGGCGGTTATCTGATGATTGATCAGACCGAAGCCATGACCACCATTGATGTGAATACGGGTTCTTATGTCGGTGGTCGGACTTTAGAAGACACCGTATTTAAAACCAATATGGAAGCGACACAGGTCATTGCCCGCCAGTTACGTTTGCGTAATTTGGGTGGCATCATCATTATTGACTTCATTGATATGCAAGAAGTACAGCATCGTGATGAAGTCTTGAGTCAGTTTGAGCGAATGCTTGAACGAGATCATGCCAAGACCAAAATTACCCAAGTGTCTGAATTGGGCTTGGTCGAGATGACCCGTAAACGCACCCGTGAATCATTAGAACATTTACTTTGTGAAGCCTGTCCAACTTGTCAGGGGCGGGGATATGTCAAAACAGCAGAGTCAGTGTGTTACGAAATTTTTCGAGAAATTTTAAGATATGCACGCGCATTTGAATCACAACGTGGCTTTACTGTCGTTGCACACCCATCGGTGATTGACCGATTGTTAACTGCCGAAGCGCCAGCAGTGGCGGATTTAGAGCACTTTGTCAGCCGTGTGATTAAATTTCAGGTGGAAAATTTATATACGCAAGAGCAATACGATATCATTCTGAGCTGAAATTGTAACAGGATATCGCTAAACAGTTGTTACATCTGAAATTTTACTTTTTTGAGCGAATTCTCAATACTAAGCATACAGAGTAGCCAAAGCCGAACATCTCCCTCGGTTTAGCAAATGAGGTATGCCATGGGTATGAGTAAAGTTGTGATTCAAAAGAGTTTAAAAGTATTAGATCGTAAAGTGACACATAACGGTTATATTGTGGATGAGCAAGGTAAAGAAACTCAAATTACCACTGCAATGGTTAGCGCAGTTTGTCAGCAATTATTAAAACAGTGTCGTACTATTCAAAAATAAGGGGCAGCAATTGCCCCTTAATTGATTCTATTGAATTATTTTTCTGATGGATTGACGTATCAATCCACGATTTTATTGACCCCTTCAGGCGCATCAATAATCTGTTCAAAGCGCTGAATTTCATCTTCTAAGTGTTGCAATAAGTTTTGCATTTTCGGTAAGGCATGACGACAAGCAGTTAAACCAACTTCTAATTTGTCTAAATAGCTGGTCATGGTAATGTTTAAAGCTTGTCCATCTAACACGATTGAAGCAGGGTATAGTGCATCTAGCTTTGCACCATTCCAATACAAAGGTTCACGTGGGCCAGGTACATTGGAAATCACCAAGTTAAAGGCCTGACGCTTTGGCATAATGCCTGACAAAATATTTAAACCAGCAGCGCCGTAAACAAAAGCACTATAGTTCATAATTTGATTGGCATTCATGCGCTTAAAACGCTGCTTGGCATTTTGTACACTGCGGCGCACAATTTTTAAACGCTCAAGCGGATCTTCTTTGTGCGTACCCAAGTTGGCTAAAATCATGGTGATTCGATTAGATACTTCAGAATCGTCATCACGAATAGAGGCAGGCACCATCGCAATTAAAGGTTTTTTCGGTAAAGCATATTGGCTGAGTAAGTACTCACGCAATGCGCCTGAGCAAATTGCCAGTACCACATCATTAATGGTTACGCCCAAAGCTTTAGCAATGCGATGCAAACGTGCAAACTCAAAAGATTGCGCGGCAAAACGACGTGAGGCGCTCACACGTTGGTTTAAGATGGTGCTTGGTGCTTGGAAGCTAGAAACATAATCGGGGTTACGTCCCATATCTTTAGCAACGGTTTGTGATACTTCATAAACTGCGCGAGGGGTTGCTTCAACATGACCTTTAACCCCACCAAAAATTTTCTTTAAACGGCTGACTTTCGGTTCTTTCAGACGTTTAGCACGTGGGCCTTCCACACACCAAGGCGGTACAATTCTTTTTGCATTTTCGTCGTGCGAAAGGGATTTTTCCACCAAACGCATGCCAGCAATACCATCTACCATGGCATGATGAATTTTAAAGAACATCGCAAAACGATTATCTTCAATACCTTCAATAATATGGCAAGTCCAGAGTGGTTTGGCGCGATCAATCAACGAGCTGTGTTCTTGTGAAATATAAGTTAATAATTCACGAATACGGCCTGGCTTTGGCAAGGCAATATGACGGAAGTGATGATCGAGATCGAACTCTTCATCTTCATCCCAAAACAGACCATTGAGCTTATTGTTAAATGGTGCAATAGGCATCGACTTTGAATTGCGAATATCGGCAACCAAGTCTTGAATAAAAGTGTCTGGCGCATGTTCTGGAATTTGGAATAAGAATAATCCACCCACATGCATGGGCTGTTGACGTTTTTCGAGTGATAGGAAAATAAAATCAATAGGGTGTAATGGACGCATATTGTGGATTGCCTCACTGCAATTTCTACGCTTGTTCTTATCTGAACAAGGTTTTTAGAGTTATATAAGATTTAATTCAGTATATCTTTTTTATCAAACAAATATAGTGATTTTTGCGCCATCGCAAGTCAATAAAAATCACAGTAAAACTGTGATTTTTATTGTAGTAATAGATGTGTTATTTTAAATTTCCAGCATGTAGACCGCATTCTTTGTGCGTTGCTTCTTCCCACCACCAACGCCCTTCGCGTTCATGTTGGTTCGGAAGAACAGGGCGGGTGCAAGGTTCACAGCCAATTGAAATAAAACCTTTTTCATGCAAACGATTGTATGGAATTTCCATCATGCGAATGTAATTCCACACGTCACTACTTGACCAGTTTGCCAGTGGATTGTATTTGATTAATTGTTTATCTGGACCTGAAAATCCTGCATCTGCTTGTACGACAGGAATATCTTGGCGTGTACCTGGACTTTGGTCTTTACGTTGACCTGTAATCCAGCCATCTAGTGTTGCCAGTTTTTTACGTAAAGGTTGAACTTTACGAATCCCACAACATTCTTGATGCCCATCTTCAAAAAAGCTAAATAAGCCTTTTTCTTGTACCAATTGTTGGACTGCTTCGGTTTCAGGAAAGCAAATTTCGATCTCAATATTATAATATTTGCGTACAGTTTCTAAAAATTGATAGGTTTCAGGATGCAAACGTCCTGTATCTAAACTAAATACACGAAATGGCAAACCTAAATTAGACGCCATATCAATCAGTACCACATCTTCTGCGCCAGAAAAAGAAATTGCAACTTCACCCTGCTGGTTCAAAGCAAGTTTTAAAATCTCGCTAGGCGATTTGTCTGCATATTCGGTTGCGAGTGCATCAACGATATCTATAGTTGGAATGGTGGTCATTATATGTTCCTAGCATTCGGCTTGGAGAAGCTAATCTTACTGAATTAAGCGCTTATTTTAATAGAATTGTCAAAACTCTATTATCACTAAAAAATAAATGCTTATGAACTAAATAGATTTAAAAAAGAACAAGGCAAAAACCGAATCTTCGGCTATGATAGTGAAAATTTTTATTGGTATTTTGGGAGAACCCATGGAAATCGTATGTCTTGATCTTGAAGGTGTGTTAGTTCCAGAAATTTGGATCAACTTTGCTAAAAAAACTGGAATTAAAGAACTAGAAGCAACTACACGTGATATTCCAGACTACGATGTGTTGATGACTCAGCGTTTAAATATTTTAAAGCAGCATGGCTTGGGCTTAAATGATATTCAGGCCGTGATTGCGGATATGGGGCCATTTCCTGGCGCGAAAGAGTTTGTAGAGTGGGTGAGCACACACTTCCAATTGATTATTCTTTCAGACACGTTCTATGAGTTTGCACATCCGTTGATGAAGCAATTGGGCTGGCCAACAATTTTCTGCCACAAACTAGAATCAGATGAAAATGGCATGATTACCGCTTATAAATTGCGTCAACCAGACCAAAAACGTCAAGCCGTTAAAGCGTTACACGGTTTAAATTTCCGTGTAATTGCTGCAGGCGATTCATATAACGATACCACAATGCTAGGTGAAGCGGATCATGGTTTCTTATTTGATGCACCTGAGAATGTGATTGCAGAATTCCCACAATTCCCTGCAATTAATGGTTATGAAGCATTAAAAGAAGCAATTCGTGGTGCTTCGGTACGTGATATTCCAGCTTAATCTGAAGCTGAGTACAACAAAGGGCATCATTTGATGCCCTTTGTTTTTTATGTGATATTAACTGTGCATTGATTTAGAATCGGTAGCCAATTTTTAAGCCATAACCCAATGCGTAGTTGTCGGTAAACTCACCCACAATATTACCACCCGTTTGAGCGTGAGCATCACCCAACCAAAAATATTTTACCCCAGCTTGAATAAAATAGTTTTCTGCTGGGCTATATTGACCACCTAAGCCAACACTCCAATAACCTTCTGTTGGACCTAAAGTGGTGACAGGGTTACCCGCACCAGAGTCATAACCTACAGAAGCATAGCCAGACCATTGATTGTTGAATTTACGTCCTACTCCGACTGTTGCAGACCACTGGTCATCTGAATAGTCGATGAGGTTGTTGCCACCCGAACGAGCAAATAATGCTTTTGGAGTGACAGCAAATTGATCCCAGTGCACCCAGCGAATATTTGCAAAAGCTAAGGTATTGGCTGCAATGCCTGTCTGAAAATCTAGATTAACAGATTGTGGCGTAGTTGCATCTAAACTAGCATTACTTAAGTTAACAGTTGTGCCTGCTGGTACGATAACATTAGGTGCAATCGGAGTGGCTTGTGCAAACGTGTAACTTTCATCACTTTTAGCTTTATGCTTGATTTCTGAGCGATAAGTTACTGATGCTTTAAGTGCAATTTCGGGGATTTGATAAGCAAAGCCTGCAAGCCAACCAAAAGCCTCTTCTTCATGTACTTTAATATTGTAACCACTTAAAACTTTTGAAGGGTCTTTAGGGGAGATGTATGCACGACCTCGTAAATTAATATCTGCTTCTACTGTCTGCCAAACTGGTCCAGCGTAGAAATTCCAGTTTTCTGTAGGTTGGTAACCAATTAAAGCGGTAAGATTGTGTGTTTCAACTTCAACTTTTGTGCCTTCAATTCCATTAGTAAACATGCTCTGTTCTAGGCTATACATCGCATCTGCACCAAATGGCTGGTCATATAAAAGACCTAAAGAAATTTGTTCAGTCGCTTGTACTTTAATTGCAGCGGAAGGGAAGTAATAATCTTCAGCCATATCGCTGACGTTATTTTTTATAAGATCTTTTCCTTTAACTGTTGGATCTAAAACTGAAATACCTGCTTCTGCATAATTGCCTGATTGTAAAAATGCAGCAATAGATTGACCAGAACGGTCTAAACCAGCAGCAAGCGCAGGTGTAAGTGGGAGAGTGCTAAGTAAAATAGCCGAATAGATTTTATTGAGCTTCATGGTCGTTCCCTGATGCTTTATGTAACAAAAAGTGCAGGAAAAGTAACATATTTAGAAAAAGAGTAAATGCTCAACTTCGTAGAATAAATGAACTGAATAAGTTATAAATCGCAGTTGATTAGAGTAAAAGTACTATTTTCAGGTCTTAAGTGAATGAATTTTATTAAATAATTTTTAGGGTGATGTTTTGGTAAATATGAGTTTAATTGCTTTAAATTTGAACATTTAGTTAACACTTGTATAAAAAAGAGGAGTTTTAAGTGCAAAAAGAGCCACTCCGAAGGGTGGCTCTTTTGAAAAATATTGGAATTAGAAGCGGTAACCCATTTTTAAACCATATGCAATTGCGTGGTTATCTTGGAAGTCACCTACAATACGATTGCTTTCACCTACTTGAGCTGCAGTTTGAGATTTAGCATCGCCTAACCAGAAGTACTTCACACCACCAGCAATAAAAGTGGCTGGTGTTGGACTATATTGTAGACCTAAGCCCAGATTCCAATATCCTTCTGTTGGACCAAGCGTAGAAACAGGATTACCTGCACCAGAATCCCAACCTACAGAGACATTACCAGCCCATAGGTCATTAAATTTACGACCTATACCAGCAGTAGCTGAAATTTGATCATCAGAATATTCAACTAAATTAAAACCATTTGGTCGATTAACAGCTTCTAATTGTCCTACCGCCTCTGAGGCTAAACCAAACTGATATGGGCGAATAGAGAAATTAGACCACTCTACCCAACGCACGTTAGCAAATGCCACAGTATCTGCCATGATACCTGTCTGAAAGTCTAAGTTTACAGATTGTGGAGTAGTAATTTTGGTTTTACCTGGAGTACCAACAATATCTGCTGGATCAATATTAATCAATCCGAAACCTGCTGCTGCAGAAAGTTGCTCAGTAGTAGCAGCTACATGGTCAATTTCAGATCGATAGGTTACCGAAGCTTTAAGGGCGATATCTGGAATTTGGAAAGCAACACCTGCTAACCAGCCAAGATCACCAGTTTCTTTTATAGTGGCATCATAGCCATTAAAGATACTATAGGCTTGACCACGTAAACTTACTGTGCCTTTCACAGTTTGGTAAACTGGGCCCGCATAAATATTCCAATTTTCATTAGGTTGGAAACCCAATAAGAAAGTAAGATTTTGTGTTTGAACATCAACTTTGGTATTGCCTGTTCCCAATGGAATACCTTCTAAAGTTTCTGCTAACTGTGCCTGACCTTGAGCAAGAGCACCTTCTCGTACTTGAGGTAGTACACCTTCTGCTGCTGCGTCTACATCTCCACCTGCTTGAGTGATAATTTCTGTAACTGTATTTTCGATCGCTGTATCATAAGTTGGATCATTAGGCGTAATATCTTGCTGAGCTACTAATCCTTGAGCAGCTAAACCTACTAATTCTAGACTAGATAAGCTTTCAAGAGTAGCATCGACTTGCTGAGATACTAAACCATCTAAAAGAGGTTGAGGTAAAATCGTGTCAGTAGGTTGAGAGACAAACGCATTGTTACCTGTATATTCTGCTTCAGCACCAAATGGCTGATCATATAAAATACCAAATGAGAATTTACTAGTCGGTTGGAGTTTCAATGCAGCACTTGGAAAATAATAATCACCCGCCATATCACTAATATTACGACGAGCAGGAGCTTCGCCAACTTCTTTTCCAGATACATTAGGATCTAAAACAGAAATCCCCGCTTCAAAATAGTTACCCGGTTGCAGGAAGGCTGCAATAGATTGGCCTGAACGGTCCATTGCTGCAGCAAAAGCACCCGTCATTGGTACAGTTGCTAAAATCATTGCTGTGCTAAGTGCTTTTAATTTCATTATACATTTCCCTTGGGCTATAAAGTCTTTTATGACAGTTTTTGTTGATGCTTTAAGCTTTCATTTAGGATGATTTCGATTTGTGCAAACCGAGACCATTTGTTACTCCATGTGACAAAAATATCACAATTAAAATAAGAGTAAATGCTCTAGAAAAAACTAATCAGTATAAAAAACACGCTGAATAGAGTATTTGTTCTAATTTGTGTGGGTTTTTGGCTTGTTAGTGATTGAAATTAAATAATAAAATTTAAAAATCAATCTCTTGTTTAAATGTTTTTAATTGGTTAAAAAAAATACTTTTTTATCGAAACTCATTTTGTTGCAAGGCATATTTTGCAACAAAATGGGGTGCATTAACGTGTGGTTTTTGCAAGCTTTGCCAAAAGAATGACAGGAATCAGCCCAACCAATACAATTAATAAAGCTGCTACTGCGCCATCTTCATAAGTGCCTCTAGACGCTTCTGCATATAGCTGGGTAGCGAGTGTTTCCATATTTAAAGGACGGAGCAACAAAGTGGCAGGTAGCTCTTTCATGCAATCTACAAAAATTAATAAAGCTGCAGAAATAATAGCAGGGCGTAATAATGGCAGGTGTACACGCCACAACAGTGCAAAGTTGTTTTGCCCTAAATTGCGTGCAGCATCATCAAAAACACCATGAATACGGTTATAGCCTGACTCAATGCCGCCCACCGAAATAGCTAAAAAACGCACAGCATAAGCATAAATAAGGGTAAAACTAGTACCGAGAAATAATAAACCTGTGTGTATCCCTAATTTAAACTCTAAAAAATCTGCAACGGCATGATCAATTTTGCCCAAAGCCAACATGAGACCAATGGCTAAAACAGTTCCTGGAATGGCATAGCCTAAGCTAGAAATGCGGCTAAACCAGTTGTGTTTGCTAAAACGTGCCGCACTGACAATAAAGAAACCAATCAAAATGGTGACGATGGTGGCAAGGCTGGCAAGGATTAGTGTGTTGATTGAGGCTTGGATTAGGAAATCTGAAAAGCCTGCATATTGAATGCGTTTGTAAGATTCTACAAGTAAGTGACTGATGGGAATTAAAAAGCCAATACAAACAGGAATTAAGCCCAAGCCTAATAACACAAGCGCTTTAAGCCCTTTGACCGATTGTGCAGGCATTAAACGGCTGCGTTGAGCCGAGTTCATATAGCGCTGTTTACGTCGTCCTAAACGCTCTACTAACACCAATAAGGTAATAATCATCAACATGAAAATGGCAATTTGTGCAGCACTGGCTAAATCGGACTGATTGGTCCAGGTTGAATAAATCGACAAAGTTAAGGTTTTAATGCCTAAAAATTCTGTTGCACCAATATCATTAATGGTTTCCATTAAAACCAGACTAGTACCCACAGCAATTGCAGGACGTGCCAGTGGAATTGCAACACGTAAAAACACTTGATCGGGTTTTAATCCTAATGTACGTGCAACCTCAATTAAACTGGCCGATTGCATCAGAAACATTGCACGGGTGCTTAAATACACATACGGATACAGCACAAAGCTAAGCAAGAAGATGCCGCCCCAAACGGTACGAATATTAGGAAACCAAAACTGTTGTAATTCTAAATTAAACCCATCCCGCAGGATACTTTGCACAGGGCCAATGGGGTGCAAAATGTCGATATAACTATACGCAATAATATAAGTTGGTACGGCTAAAGGCAGCAGTAAGGCCCAATCTAAAAATGCACGACCTCGGAATTGATACGCTGTTACAATCCATGCGCTGCCTGTACCAATCAGGATGGTGAGAATCCCCACACCCAACAATAAAATCCCTGTTTCTGCCAACGTGTGTGGAATTACATAACGCAGCAGATGTCCCCAAATTTCGCTATCACCTTGTAATGCTGTCCAAATTAAAGCGAGCACAGGTAAACAGGCGAGTAGCGTCAATAACCCACTGAGCGAAAATAAAAAATTAAATTTATTTTTAAGCATTGCAATAGAGGTACTAAATAAGGGGGAGGGATCAGCTGAGCATCTTACAGTGCAAAGCGCTGCACTGTAAGACAAAAGCAGAAAATTTTAGCGGTTAAACTGGACTTTATCGACCAATAAGTTGGCGGCTTTACGGTGACGTGCAATATCGCTTAAACGAATTGAATCAATATTCAGTTTGCCAAAACTAGCGATAATCGAGTCAATTTTTACCCCAGGTTTGACAGGGTATTCAAAGCCGTTTTGTGCGTAGATGGCTTGTGCGTGATCAGAAGCTAAAAACTCGAGCAGTTGTACAGCTTCTTTACGGTTTGGTGCATGTTTAGAAACCACTGCACCCGATACGTTTACATGCGTTCCACCATTTTTAAAACGTGGTAACACAACATTAATCGCATTGCCCCAGCGCTTTTGTTCCGCATCACCTGTACGCATCGTGCCGACATAATAGGTGTTGGCAACGCCAATATCACAAATTTTACCTAAAATATCACGTGCCACATCACGGTCACCACCGCTGGCTGGGCGAGCTAAATTGGCTTTCACACCACGCAACCAAGTTTCGGCTTGTTTTTCACCATGATGGGCAATATAAGCCGCAATTAAAGCAGTGTTATATGGATGGTTGCCTGAACGAATACAGATTTTATTTTTCCATTTTGGATTGGCTAAATCTTCATAAGTAATCGCATTAAGCGGTGTACGGTCTTTAGAGGCGTAGACTGCACGTGCACGCATCGACAAAGCATACCAATGACCATTGGCAGCTCGTAAATTGGCAGGAATTGCGCTATTTAAGGTTTTAGAACTTACGCGCTGGGTTAAACCACTTTCTACTAAATCAACCAAATTGCCAAAATCTACAGTCAGCATCACATCGGCAGGAGAACGACGACCTTCTGCTTTTACACGTTCCAATAAACCATCTTTAATAAAAACCGTATTGACTTTTACCCCAGTTTTTTGGGTAAATTCGGTTAATAAGGTTTGAATCAGCACAGGTTCGCGCGTGGTGTATAAATTGACTTCCGCTGCTTGTGCGACACTTGCACCAAATGCAAGTAAACCTGTAACAAGCAATGATAAATTAGACAGTGGTTTCATGCAGTATTCCTAATTAAAAATTTAAACCTGAACAGCAGCTTGAGTAGAAGATGAAGCAGTGGGTGATTGTTCATCAGACGCCAAGAAATAACAGCTGTTTAAATTGACAGAAACATAGACTTGTTCAGCGGGCTGAATATCTTGAAGATGACTGACTTGCGCCAAAAGAGTGAGATCGTGATCGCGTAGTTTTAGACGCAGTTGTTGCGCATGTCCCATAAAACTTGATGACACAACGCTTGCGGGCAACGCATTTTCACTTGGTGTTTGGCTGACACGCAAGTGATGCGGACGGAAGCAGCAGACCAGTGAATCTTGAGCGGTGGTATGTTCTGGCAAATCAATCTTGCCAAATACGGTATGAATTTCTTGGTGATCGATTTGCGCTGGGATTTCATTCAATGCGGAAAAATAGCGTGCAGCAAATAACGTTTTAGGCTGTAAATAAAGTTGTTTCGGTGAACCAATTTGAATAATTTGCCCTTGATGCATCAAAATAATTTGATCGGCAATTTGCAATGCTTCTTCTGGGTCATGTGTCACGATAACCGTAGTCGTTGCAGTTTGTTTGAGGAGTTGAATGGTATTTTGACGAATTTGATCACGCAGACGATGATCCAAATTTGAAAAAGGTTCATCCATCAACAAAACTTGCGGTTCTGGTGCTAAGGCACGTGCTAAGGCAACGCGTTGTTGTTCGCCGCCCGAAAGTGTATATGGATAGCTGTCTTGATGATGCAACATGGAAACATGCGCTAAAGCTTGTTTGGCAATGGTTTCCCGCTGCGCTTTGGGAAATTTCTTTAAGCCAAACATAACATTGTCTAACACACTTAAATGTGGGAAAAGTGCATAATCCTGAAACACTAAACCAATATTGCGTGCTTCCGCAGGAATCTGTGCTTGCTCACTCCACAAGGTATTTTGTTCCAGTTGGATTGTGCCGCTGCTTGGTGTTTCCAAGCCTGCAATCAGACGTAGCATTGTGGTTTTGCCGCAGCCTGAATGACCTAATAAACACACAATTTGTCCACTCATCGCTGACCATGTTGCTTGTTGCACTGCAAAACGCGAACCAAACTTTTTACTGAGCTGTTGGATCGTCAAGACATTGGCAGGTTGAGCAGCGTACGCATTCATAGTTTATTCACACGACAAATTTTGTGCTCAAATGATAACTAAGAACTCTTCTCATGTAGAGTCCTTTTATCATTTAGAATGTAAATGATGTAGTTTTTGCTACAAAAAGTTGAAATATCAACTGAAAACAATAGGTTGGAATTTAAATTATTTTAAGTGCAGCACTTTATTTATGGGCTATTAAAAGGGGGGGGCTTAAAAGCAAAAAGTTACTGCCGAAGCAATAACTTTTTAATTTTTAGAAATCTGTACTATGCGTACTATGCAAATTAAGGTTTTTTCGCATTAAGCACTCTAAATAAAATGTACATCAAGACCACCCATACAGGAATCATAATGACTGATTCTTTAAAGCCTTGTGTCCACATAATATAAAGTACCACTGCAATAAACGCTAAAACCAAATAGTTGCTAAATGGTGACCATAGCGCAGGGAACTTAGTTGGAATCGCTAATTTTTTCAGTGTGCTGGTAAATTTAAGGTGAGTCAAACTGATCATCGCCCAGTTTAAAACCAATGCACCCACAACAATATACATGAGGTGGCTTAAAGCTTCTTCAGGTACAAAGTAGTTCAACAATACACAGCCGAAAATTAATACCGCAGAGAATAATACTGCTGGAATTGGCACACCTTGTTTATTCACTTTTAGGAAAATTTTTGGTGCGTTACCTTGTTTGGCCAAACCAAACAGCATACGGCTGTTGGCATACATCCCACTGTTATACACAGAAAGTGCCGCAGTCAAAATCACGAAATTCAGTAAGTGCGCTGCCCATTCGATGCCCATTTGACTAAAAATCATTACGAATGGACTTTTATCTAAACCACCTAAATCTAACTGATTCCAAGGCACTAAAGACAATAGAATGGTGAGTGAACCGATATAGAAAATTAGAATACGGAACACCACTTGGTTAATGGCTTTAGGAATGGTTTTTTCAGGATCTTGCGCTTCTGCGGCAGCCATACCAATCAACTCAATGCCGCCAAAGGCAAACATGAGGAATGCAAGCATGAAGAACAGACCTTCAAAGCCATTCGGGAAGAACCCCCCATGCGCCCAAAGGTTGCTGAATGATGCGGTTGAATTGGCATCTGCAGAAAGTAAGAGATATAAACCAAACACAATCATCGAAACCACAGCAGCGACTTTAATGATTGCTAGCCAGAATTCTGACTCACCATAGAACTTTACATTGCCCAAGTTAATAATGGTAATCACAATGAAAAAGAACAATGCCGAAGTCCAAGCAGGAATATGCGGCCACCAGTAGTTAATATATTTGGCAACTGCGGTGAGTTCTGCCATTGCCACCAAAATATACAAAATCCAGTAGTTCCAACCTGCTAAAAAGCCAGGGAATTTACCTGCATATTTATAGGCAAAGTGACTGAATGATCCTGCAACGGGCTCATGAACAATCATTTCCCCCAATTGGCGCATAATTAAAAATGCAATAAGACCACCAATGGCGTAACCCAAAATAATAGAAGGGCCAGCAGATTGGATGACCTGCGCGGAACCTAAGAATAAGCCTGTACCAATTGCGCCACCCATGGCAATCAATTGAATATGGCGGTTCTTTAAGCCACGCTGAAGTTGTGAAGACTCGTTGTTCAAAGTATTCAGCCCGACAAGGAAAAAGTGACAAGATTGTAATAGATCAAATTTCATTAGCCTAGTAGCTAGACAATAATGAAATAAATTTATGATAAATATTAAAATATTTTATGGTTTTTATTTGTATAAAAGATAAGTGAATCAATATATTAATTTTATTTTTGCCTTATAAATCAAGATGACTGGTTAGGGTAAAATTTACCAAATGTTGTTTTTTTATACTTAAGTCAAGACCGCGATACCTTTTGAATAAAAACCGTTATGATGCAAAAGGGTCTTTTTATATGGCCATAACAATCAAAAAACAAGGGAATAAAATTCATGCGTTTTGCACCACAAGTTAAAATTCCAGCAACATATATGCGTGGCGGTACCAGTAAAGGTGTATTTTTTAAACTTGATGATTTACCTGCAGCAGCCCAGCTGCCAGGCAAAATTCGAGATCAAATTTTATTGCGTGTGATTGGCAGTCCAGACCCTTATGCCAAGCAAATTGATGGAATGGGCGGTGCAAGCTCAAGTACCAGTAAAACCGTAATTTTAGCCAAAAGCACTCAACCCGATCACGATGTCGATTATTTGTTTGGGCAAGTTTCGATTGATCAGCCATTTGTCGATTGGAGTGGCAACTGCGGTAACTTAACAGCTGCAGTCGGTGCATTTGCGATCAGCAATGGCTTGGTTGATGCCAGTAAAATTCCACAAAACGGCATTTGTACCGTACGTATTTGGCAGAAAAATATTGAAAAAACCATTATTGCGCATGTTCCAATGACGCATGGTCAGGTGCAGGAAACGGGTGATTTTGAGTTGGATGGCGTGACTTTTCCTGCCGCAGAAGTACAAATTGAATTCTTAGACCCTGCCGATGATGGCGAAGAAGGTGGGGCGATGTTCCCAACTGGAAATGTGGTGGACACTTTGCATGTGCCAGATATTGGAACATTCCAAGCGACCTTTATTAATGCGGGTATTCCAACAATTTTCCTAAATGCAGAAGAAATTGGTTATACAGGCACAGAACTGCAAGATGCAATCAATGGTGATGCACAAGCTTTGGCACGTTTTGAAACCATTCGCGCTTATGGTGCTAAACAAATGGGTTTGATTCAGGAAATTGCTGAAGCTGAAAAACGCCAACATACGCCAAAAATTGCCTTTGTTTCTGCGCCAAAAAGTTATGTATCTTCAAGTGGTAAACAAATTCAGGCTGAAGATACCGATTTATTGGTACGTGCATTGTCGATGGGTAAATTACACCATGCCATGATGGGTACAGCAGCAGTCGCGATTGGTACAGCTGCAGCCATTCCGGGAACATTGGTCAACTTGGCTGCGGGCGGGGGAGAGCGTGAAGCAGTGCGCTTTGGACATCCATCAGGTACGCTTCGTGTGGGTGCGCAAGCCGTGCAGGAAAATGGACAATGGCAAGTCAAAAAAGCTGTGATGAGCCGTAGTGCACGTGTATTAATGGAAGGTTGGGTGCGTGTACCTGCGGAAACATTAGAATAAGTTTTGCTTCGAACAGATTTGGGGTTTGTTGACATTTCATAAATGGCTTGCGCTGTAGGCTAAAACTGAGCAGATCAGGCATGAAACGCAGGGAATAGTGGGTCTATTGCCAAGTTTCATAACGCAATCTGAGAAAGTTTTAGCCACAGCCTTTCAGGACAAGCATATTTTTTGCTGCTATTGCGTTATGTGCCAGTCATTTAGAATGACTAAATTTCCTGTCCCATGCCTTATATCAGCTAAAAAATATGCGTTGTCGCAAACATAGATGAAGTGTCAACAGACCCTAATTAACTACATATAGCCTCTATCTCGATAGGGGCTTTCTTATGGCTGAAATGTTATATCAGTTCAGTTAAGGCTTAAAAAACTTTGAATTACAGGTACAATGCTGCAACACAGGCAGCTTACTGCTTATTAGACATGAACCAACCACTCGAGGCGAATGTGTCATCACTTCACGATTTACAGGCGCATGCATTAACCGCAGCCCAACAACGTATTCAGCAAGACTTGCTTACCGCTTTAGAGGCTTTTGCATTGCCAGAACCGTTAAAGTCTGCCGTGCATCATGCCGTCATGTTGGGTGGAAAACGTGTTCGCCCTGCCTTGTGTTATGCCACCGCAGCATTAAGACCGAATCAAAACTCTGCTGCGGTACGCCGTGCTGCAGTTGCGATTGAGCTGATTCATTGCTATTCATTGGCACATGATGACTTGCCGTGTATGGACAATGACTTGTTGCGTCGTGGGCAACCGACGTGCCATGCAGCGTATGGTGAAGATACAGCATTGTTGGCAGGCGACATTTTACAGTCGATGGCATTTGAAATTTTAGGCAGTCGTTTGTTTGATCAGGCTGTTGCAGTAGATCAAGGCATTGTGCTCAAACAGATGCAAATTTTAGCCACCGCTTCTTCAAAAATGGTCTGTGGTCAGGTTTTAGACTTGCAGTCTGAAGGTAAACAGGTAGATCAGGCGACTTTGGAAAATATCCACCGTAATAAAACAGGGGCGTTAATTTCTGCAGCGGTGATGATGGCAGCTGTGACCGTGTTTGATGGACGAGATAAAGCGATTCCGCAATTGCGTGAATATGCGCAGGCAATTGGTTTAGCCTTTCAGGTACAAGACGATATTTTAGATATTATTTCGGATACTGAAGTGTTAGGTAAAACTGCGGGGAAAGATGAACAAGTTGAAAAGTCGACCTATCCTGCACTCATGGGCTTGGAAAAAGCACAAGCTTATGCACAAGAATTGCACGATCAAGCCTTTGCTGCGTTGGCATATTTTAAAACTGATACCGTCTTAGAGTTACAGCAAATTTCCGAGTTTTTATTGTCACGTAAAAGCTAAATTATTCTAGATGGAGGGCTTGTGGCTCTCAATACTCAAAAGCGAGCAGATGCTCGCTTTTTTGTGCTTTATGAAAGTGTTGGCTGTTTTAAGCAACACACTTTAATGCAGATTCTATACGGCTTTATTCTTGTAGCGTTGCATCAGGTGGTAAAATTGCTTTGCCTTGTTTTAAGCTGTCTAAAGCCTCGCGGTTAAAATCTACCAACAAAGAATTATTTTGTGGATCAATCGCATAACGGCTAATTAATTTTTGATCGCCTTGTAAGGTTTCAAGGCGGTATTCATCTGCAATATTCATAATGCCGTCTAAATTAATGGTGGCAGATGCTTTGTCTTGGCGAAATAACTCGTAAATATCACGCAGGTCAAAAATTGCATTTTGTGCGTCAGGATGTTTTTCAAAATAATTTTGCAAATGACGAATAAATAATTGCGCAAACATAAAGTAATTTGGTTTGTGGGTATAGTCTAAGCTCATGTGTTTACTCCTTATTATTCAAATTTTTAATGCTTACTAGGAATAGCACACTCTGGGTGAAAAATTAAAGAAACTCAGGGTCTAAGTTGCAAAAACTACACAAAATTTTGTGCGGCTTAAACTAAGCTGAAACCTGAAGTTGCGATGATCTCTCTATAAATTTAAAAACTTTGCAACGAACCGCTCAATTGGTGTTTTGGAAAAAATAATCACAACTGACTTATCTATTTGTTAAAGCGATTAAGAGCCCTACGGAGTAGTGGAATTCTAAAATATCAAGTATTTGAATAAAAAATCATCCGAAAGACTAAGACTTATGAACTAGCAAGTGAAATCATAAATCAGGTACAATTGGCGTGATTAATTTTGTGTTTGGTGTATTTGAAGGCCAATACATACATTCTTTGTTAATAAATAGGCCTGCCAGGAGTTATCCCCGCATGAGTGCCATTACTCCATACGAATGGGCAATTATTGCCTTCGTGATCGGCGTTACATTTTTATGCGTCTTTATGCTGACCGTTCCTTTACTCCTTGGGGGTAAATCATGGGGGCGTGCGAAGCAAGAGCAGTTTGAGTCGGGTGTTGTAGGTGCTGGTGGAGCACGTATCCGCTTATCTGCAAAGTTCTATTTGGTTGCAATTTTCTTCGTTGTTTTCGACTTAGAAGCACTTTATCTATACGCATGGGCAGCTTCTGTTCGTGAAGTAGGTTGGGTGGGCTTTGCAACGGCTGCTGTATTTATTTTAGTTTTACTCGTTGGCTTAATTTATGAATTATCAACTGGTGCGCTGAACTGGGCTCCATCTGATAAGCGTAAAGCAGCAGGGATTAAACCTAAAATTGGTTCGCCAAATATGGATCTTGCAGAAATCACACGCTTTAACTCAATTGAAGAATTGGTAACGGACCCTACCGGTCAAATTCCAGCTCAATCCTCTGGTCGTGTAAAAAAATCTGCGACTACCTCATCTGACAAGGAGTAACTCGGGATGAAATATACCTTAACCCGTGCGAATCCCGATGCTGATCAATATCCACTTCAAGAGCGTCAGATCGTAACCGATCCGCTTGAAGAAGAAGTGAATAAAAATGTGTTCATGACTCGTTTAGAGGACTTGGCACATACAGCAGTAAACTGGGGACGTAAGAACTCAGTTTGGCCGTTTAACTTTGGTACATCGTGCTGCTACGTAGAGTATGCAACTACCTTAACAGGTGTGCATGACTTGTCACGTTTTGGTGCAGAAGTTATTCGTGCTTCACCGCGTCAGGCAGACTTGATGATTGTTGCAGGTACGTGTTTTGTGAAAATGGCACCTGTAATTCAACGTTTGTACGAGCAAATGCTTGAGCCTAAGTGGGTAATCTCAATGGGCGCATGTGCAAACTCAGGTGGTATGTACGACATTTATTCAGTTGTGCAAGGTGTGGATAAAATCATTCCTGTGGATGTGTACATTCCGGGTTGCCCACCACGTCCTGAAGCATTAATCCAAGCATTGATGTTATTACAAGACCAAATTCAATTAGAGCGTCGTCCGTTGTCTGCGGTGATTGGTGATGATCTTAAGCCAGTATATAAGCCGAAGATGATGCCAGAACGTGACCGTAAGAATGCGCAGCGTATTGCGGTGAAAAACTTACGCTCTATGGATGAAATTAAATAATTTAAACGTACAAATATTGATGCACCCGACGGGTGTAGTTGTCGTTTAGGTTGACTGAATTTGTATTAAATAGGAAGCCAAGCCAATGGCTGAAACTGACATTGCTATGCCAGAATCAACAGCAGTTGATTCACGCCCAGCATTTGCAATTGTAGAAGAGCTCAAAACCAAATTTGGTGAGAACTTCTATGTGCAAACGACTTTTGAAGATTTTCCAACAGTCTGGGTTGAGCGCGCACGTGTACAAGAAGTTTTAATGTTCTTGCGTACAGTGTCACGTCCATACGTGATGTTGTTCGACTTGTCTGCGGTAGATGAGCGTTTGCGTACTCACCGCGATGGTCTACCTGCGTCTGACTTTACTGTGTTCTATCACTTGTTATCGCTAGAGCGTAACACGGACATTCGTATTAAAGTTGCGTTGAATGAGAGTGATCTCAATATTCCAACAGCAACCAACATTTGGCCAAATGCCAACTGGTACGAGCGTGAAGCTTACGATATGTTTGGTATCAACTTCGAAGGGCATCCAATGCTTCGTCGTATCTTGTTGCCAACATATTGGGAAGGTCATCCGTTACGCAAAGAGTATTCTGCACGTGCAACGGAATATACACCGTATATGCAGAACCAAGCCAAACAAGACTTCGAGCAAGAACACCTTCGCTTTGTGCCTGAAGATTGGGGCTTAAAGCGCGGTAATAAAGACGAAGACTTCATGTTCCTGAACTTGGGTCCTAACCACCCATCTGCGCACGGTGCGTTCCGTGTAATTTTGCAGTTGGATGGTGAAGAAGTGAAAGACTGTGTGCCAGATATCGGCTATCACCACCGTGGTGTGGAAAAGATGGCTGAGCGTCAAACTTGGCATTCATTCATTCCTTATACAGACCGTGTGGACTACTTGGGTGGTTGTGCGCAAAACATGCCGTATGTCATGGGTGTGGAACAACTGGCAGGCATTACTGTGCCAGACCGCGCACAATGTATCCGTGTCATGATGTCGGAATTGTTCCGTATCAATAACCACTTATTGTTCATTGGTACTGCAATTCAGGATGCGGGCGGTATGACCCCTGTATTCTATATGTTCGCAGACCGTCAAAAAATCTACGATGCGATTGAAGCTATTACGGGTTACCGTATGCATCCAGCATGGTTCCGTATCGGTGGTACCGCACACGACTTACCAAACAACTGGCAACACCTGATTCGTGAAATCTTAGAGTGGATGCCAAAACGTATGAACGAATACTACACTGCGGCATTACGCAACTCGGTATTCATGGGTCGTACGCAAGGTGTAGCGCAGTATGATGCGAAATCTGCCTTGGCTTGGGGTGTGACAGGTACTGGTTTACGTGCAACAGGTATCGACTTTGACGTGCGTAAATACCGTCCATACAGTGGTTATGAAAACTATGACTTCGAAGTACCTGTAGAGTACGAAGGCGATGCTTACGCTCGTGTACTGGTTCACTTCCGTGAAATCGAAGAGTCATTGAAAATCATCAAACAATGTCTAGATAACATGCCATCTGGTCCATATAAAGCAGACCATCCATTGGCTGTTCCACCACCAAAAGACAAGACATTACAAGATATTGAAACCCTGATTACGCACTTCTTAAGCGTGTCTTGGGGTCCTGTAATGCCTGCTGGTGAAGCATCTGTAATGGCAGAAGTGGTGAAAGGTGCATCGAATTACTACTTGACTTCAGATAAGTCAACGATGAGTTACCGTACCCGTATTCGTACACCAACTTTCACGCATTTACAGCAAATGCCTTCTGTGATTAACGGCAGTCTGGTATCTGACTTAATCATTTATTTAGCGACCATTGACGTCGTAATGGCAGACGTGGATCGCTAAGGGGTAAACGCATTATGATGATTTTGACTGATAAAAAGCCACGTGTGAATGTTGAAGGGATTTTGACTGCGGAAGAAATCCATGAAATTGAACATCACATTGGTCATTATCCGTACCCACGTGCAGCATCTTTAGATGCCTTGAAGTGTGTACAGCGCCGTAATGGCTGGGTAGATGATGCGCAGCTCAATGCGATTGCACAGCTTCTAACCATCAGCGTTGCTGATTTAGAAGGTGTCGCAACATTCTATAACCGTATTTATCGCCAGCCTGTAGGTCGTCACGTGATTTTATTGTGTGACTCGATTGCATGCTTTTTGATGGGTGCAGAAACACTGGCAGAAGCATTCCAGCGTGAATTAGGCATTCAGTTTGGTCAAACGACTGCAGATGGTCGTTTCACGTTATTGCCAATTTGCTGTTTAGGAAATTGCGATAAGGGTCCAACCTTGATGATTGATGAAGATACTCACGGTTTAGTTGAGGTGACATCGGTGCAACAGTTATTGGAGAAGTATGTATGAATACCGAACCAAGACCAATTTATGGTGACGGTAACCCAGAAACGCATCCATTAACTTGGCGTTTAAGCAAGCAAGAGCACGTGCGTAATGCAGATGATTACGAAGCACTAGAAGGTTATGCAGGCTTTAAGAAAGCGATTTCTATGCCGCCTAAAGATGTGCTTGAAGTCATTAAAGCTGCGACAGTAAAAGGTCGTGGTGGTGCAGGCTTCCCAGCAGGGATCAAATGGTCACTGATGGCGCCAAACGACAATTCAGGTCCACGTTACCTGATTTGTAATGCCGATGAGATGGAACCGGGTACTTTCAAAGACCGTTTGTTGATGGAAAAACTTCCACACCAACTGATTGAAGGTATGCTGATTGCTGCGTACACGCTTGAAGCTACCCACGGCTATATCTTTATTCGTGGCGAATACATCGAAGCTGCACAGTACTTAAATGAAGCGATTGAGCAAATTCGTGCCAAAGGTTATTTGGGCGAAAACATTTTAGGTACCAACTGGGGCTTTGAGCTATACGTGCATACAGGCGCAGGTCGTTATATCTGTGGTGAAGAAACCGCATTGATTAACTCGCTTGAAGGTCGCCGTGCTAACCCACGTACTAAACCACCATTCCCGCAAGTTGCAGGGGCATGGGGTCGTCCAACGATTGTCAACAACGTAGAAACCTATAACAACTTACCTGCAATCATGTTGCGTGGTGCAGAGTGGTATATCGGTTTATCTGCAGGTAAATCGAAAGACCCTGGCACAAAAATTTACGGTGCTTCTGGTAAGGTGAAATTCCCAGGTCTATGGGAGCTTCCATTTGGTACGACTGCACGTGAAGTAATTGAAGACTATGCGGGTGGCATGCGTGATGGCTTGAAGCTAAAAGCATGGTTACCGGGTGGTGCATCTACCGACTTCTTGGCAGCAGAACACATTGACTTGCCTATGGATGCAGAAAGCATCATGAAGGCAGGTTCACGTTTAGGCACGTGTTTGCTTATGGTGGTCGATGAAACCCAGTGTATGGTTTCTGCAACCCGTAACTTAGAAGAATTCTTTGCGCGCGAATCATGTGGTTTCTGTACCCCATGTCGTGATGGTTTACCGTGGGCTGTAAAAGCACTCAAAGCAATTGAAAATGGCGAAGGGAAAGAAGAAGACATTCAACATCTTCAAGAACTCACCAAAAAATTGTGGATTGGTAAGACCTTCTGTGCTCACGCACCAGGTGCGATGGAGCCATTAATGGGCGCACTCAAATATTTCCGTGGCGAGTTTGAAGCAAAAGTGGCAAATAGCCGTCCTGCTGCTCAAGCTAGCAACGTAGAACAAGCTTAAGGAATTCGACTATGGCTACAATTCATGTCGATGGAAAATCGTACGAAGTCAATGGCTCGGAAAACTTGCTGCAAGCATGTTTGAGCCTTGGGATCGACATTCCGTACTTTTGTTGGCATCCATCCTTAGGTTCTGTCGGTTCTTGCCGTCAATGTGCCGTGACCCAATATGCGAACCCTGAAGATACTCGTGGTCGCTTGGTGATGTCATGTATGACACCTGCTGCTGACAATACCTATATCTCGATTGAAGACAAGGAAGCAACTGAGTTCCGTGCTTCAATTGTAGAGTTCTTGATGACCAACCACCCACACGACTGTCCAGTCTGTGAAGAAGGTGGTCACTGTCATTTACAAGATATGACTGTAATGACACAGCACGATCGTCGTCGTTACCGCTTTACTAAACGTACTCACTATAACCAAGAGCTTGGTTCGTTCATCGCGCATGAAATGAACCGTTGTATCGCGTGTTATCGTTGCGTGCGTTACTACAAAGACTATGCAGGCGGTACAGACTTTGGTGTCTATGCCAACGCATCACGTGTTTACTTTGGTCGTCCTGAATCGGGTACTTTGGAATCTGAATTCTCAGGTAACTTGACTGAAGTCTGTCCAACAGGTGTATTCACCGACAAAACTCACTCTGCGCGTTATAACCGTAAGTGGGACATGCAGTATGCGCCTAGCGTATGCCAAGGCTGTTCTTCAGGTTGTAACATCTCTCCGGGTGAGCGTTATGGCGAATTGCGTCGTGTAGAAAACCGCTTTAACGGTGAAGTCAACCAATACTTCCTATGCGATAAAGGTCGATTCGGTACAGGTTATGTGAACCGTGAAGATCGTCCACGTCAGCCTCAGTTCCGTAACGGTGCGAGCGTAGAAACCGTTTCTGTAGATGCTGCACTTGATACGATTATTGCCAAAGTTCAAGGCAAAAAAGTTTTGGGTATTGGTTCACCGCGTGCATCGCTTGAATCAAACTTTGCTTTGCGTGAGTTGGTGGGTCAAGACAACTACTCAACAGGTTTATCGCAAAAAGAGCAAAACTTGGTTGAACTTGCAGCTTCAATCATGCAAACCGAAGGGATTTACAACCCGGGTATGCGTGAAATTGAAGACTACGATGCTGTGTTAATTTTGGGTGAAGATTTAACCCAAACTGCACCACGTATGGCGTTGTCTGTTCGTCAAGCGGCGAAAAACAAAGCCAAAGAAATGGCGGCAGAGCGTCGTACGCCAGATTGGTTGGCTGAACCTGTGCAACGTATTGCGCAAGATGCAAAATCACCAATTTACATTTTGGCTGCAACGCAAACTCGTTTAGCTGATGTCGCAACAGGTGAAGTGGTTGCTTCTCCAAATGATATCGCACGTTTAGGTTTTGCCATTGCTGCTGCGGTTGCAGGTGACGTGATCACAGGTTTAGATGACGATGCGAAAGCATTTGCACAAACCATTGCTGACACGTTAAAAGCTGCGAAAAAACCATTGGTGATTTCAGGTACAAGCTTACTAGACGCTGCCATTATGGAAGCGGCTGCACAAGTGGCACAAAACTTGGGTGAAAACGCAGGTTTAAGCTTAACTGTGCCAGAAGTGAACTCAATGGGCTTGGCTATTTTTGGTGGTCAAAGCTTAGAGCAAGCATTTGCGCAAGATTACGATGCTGTGATTGTGGTTGAAAATGACTTATATCGTCGTTTACCTGCAGTACAAGTCGATGCAGCTTTAGCGAAAGCACAAGATGTCATCGTGCTAGATCATGCTGAAACCGCAACTGTGCAAAAAGCCAATATCGTACTTTCTGCAGCAAGCTTCGCGGAAGGTGATGGTACGGTGGTGAGTCAGGAAGGTCGTGCACAACGCTTCTTCCAAGTTTATGACCCAAGCTACTACAAACCTGAATTGGCGATTAAAGAATCTTGGCGCTGGTTACACGCACTTGAAACAGGCTTAAAAGGCAAAGCAATTGCTTGGACTGTTTTAGATGACGTGATTGAATCTGTAGTGAAGAATGTTCCAGCACTTGAAGCAATTCAAGATGTTGCACCAGATGCAGGTTTCCGTGTACATGGCTTAAAAGTTGCGCGTGAACCACGTCGTTACTCAGGTCGTACCGCTATGCGTGCACCGTTATCCATTCACGAACCAAAACAACCTGTCGATGTAGATTCAGCATTAACATTCTCTATGGAAGGTTATGTGGGTAATCAAACGCCAGCGGCACTTGTACCATTTGCTTGGTCTGCAGGTTGGAACTCGCCACAAGCTTGGAACAAATTCCAAGACAACGTGGGTGGTCACTTAAAAGGTGGTGACGCAGGTATTCGTTTATTCGACCGTTTGGCGAAACGTCCTGCACGTAGCTATGTTGCACCTGCACCAGTACTTGCAAATCCAGACAGCTTCCGTTTAATTCCAATGCATCACATTTTTGCATCGGGGGAATTTACGGTGAAAACTCCTGCAATGGAATCACGTATTCCTGAAGCAGTATTTGCTGTAGGTACGCAGGATGCGCAGCGTTTGAATCTACAAGATGGTCAAACAATTACTGTACAAGCAGGCGAAACATCTATCGTGTTGCCAGTACAAGTGATTGAATATTTACCTACAGGTTATATTGGCTACCCAATTGGTCTTGCACCAACGGTATCTCTTGCAGAGCCTGTTTCAGTCGCGGTAGGAGTGTAATTCATGCAACAAGAATTAATCCGTCAGACGCCGCTGTGGGCTGAGAACTGGCCAATTGCCTATTCAGTCATTCAAGCGATTGTCATCTTACTGGTTGTGGTATTGATTGCTGCACTCATGTCTTTTATTGAGCGTCGTTTACTGGGCTTATGGCAAGACCGTTATGGTCCGAACCGTGTAGGTCCTGGCGGTATGTTCCAGATTGTTGCCGACATGCTGAAAATCATGTTCAAAGAAGACTGGACACCAAAATTTGCCGACAAACTTACGTTCCGTATGGCACCAGCAGTTGCAATGGCAACTGCGGTACTGTCGTTCATGGTTATTCCTGTATCACCTTATTTAGGTGTGGCAGACATGAGCATTGGCCTGTTGTTCTTTATGGCAATGGCAGGTATCGCAGTGTATGCGGTGTTATTCGGTGGTTGGTCATCAAATAACAAATACGCCTTGCTTGGTGGTTTACGTTCAGCCGCGCAAACCATTTCTTATGAAGTGTTCTTGGGTATTTCACTCATGGGTGTGGTTGCAATTGCAGGCTCATTCAACATGCGTGAAATTGTTGAAGCGCAACGTGATGTTTGGTTTGTGATTCCACAATTCTTAGGTTTCTTGATTTTCGTGGTTGCAGGTGTTGCGGTAACTCACCGTCACCCATTTGACCAACCAGAAGCAGAACAAGAATTGGCTGAAGGTTATCACGTCGAATATGGCGGTATGAAGTGGGGGATGTTCTTCGTTGCAGAATATGTCAACGTGGTACTGATCTCTGCGCTTATCGTGACTCTATTCTTCGGTGGATGGCTAGCGCCGTTTAACCTTGAAATTCCATTCATTCCAGCAGCTTTCTGGTTCATTATCAAAACAGCATTCTTTGTGATGATGTTTGTCTTGGCTCGTGGTTCTTTAATGCGTCCGCGTTATGACCAAGTGATGAACTTTGGTTGGAAAATTTGCTTGCCATTGGCGCTTGTTAACCTTTTGGTAACTGGTGCTGTGATTCTTATGAATCATTCGGCCTAAGACAGCAGGGAGAACAATATGTTTAAGTTTCTAGCTGGGTTTGGGTCAATTGTACGTTCACTGTGGATGGTTTTCTCGCACGTGACACGTAAACGTGACACCATTTTGTATCCGGAAGTACCAGCCGAAGAAATTGTACCTCCACGCTTCCGTGGTCGTATTGTGTTAACACGCGATCCAGATGGCGAAGAGCGTTGTGTAGCATGTAACCTTTGTGCAGTTGCTTGTCCAGTAGGTTGTATTTCACTGCAAAAAGCAGAACAGGAAGATGGTCGTTGGTACCCAGAGTTTTTCCGTATCAACTTCTCACGCTGTATTTTCTGCGGTATGTGTGAAGAAGCATGCCCAACGACTGCAATTCAGTTAACACCTGACTTCGAGTTAGGTGAATATGTGCGTCAAGACTTGGTGTATGAGAAAGAACACTTACTCATTTCAGGTCCTGGTAAATATCCTGACTACAACTTCTACCGTGTAACGGGTATGGCTGTTACAGGTAAAGACAAAGGTCAAGCGCAACGTGAAAGCGCACCTATTGATGTACGGAGTCTATTACCATGATGTGGCCGTTTTACTTGATGGCACTCGTGGCCATTGTTTCTACGGTTCGTGTAGTGACTAACGCGAACCCAGTACATGCTTTATTAAGCTTGATCGTGTCATTACTTGCGGTTGCAGGCATGTTCATGATCGTGGGTGCACCATTTGCTGGTGCCTTGGAAATCATTGTTTATGCGGGTGCGATCATGGTCTTGTTCGTATTCGTGGTGATGATGCTCAACCTTGGTCAGCAAACTGTTGAGCAAGAGCGTAAATGGTTGACTTCATCAACTTGGGCATACCCAGCTTTGATGAGCTTCCTAATTGGTTTGGTTTTAGTGTGGTCATTAAGCTCAGACTACACTGCACCAAGCGCGCTTATGGGCACCGAAATGGTTGGTCCAAAAGCAGTGGGTCAAGCACTCTTTACTCAGTACTTATTGTTGGTTGAAGTTGCCGCAATGTTATTACTTGCAGCTTTGGTTGCAGGCTTCCACATCGGTAAACGTGAACCAAGTGCAGAAGAGGAAAAAGAATAATGGGCAACATCCCTTTAGAACATGGTTTGATTGTCGCGACCATTCTTTTTGCACTCGGTTTTTACGGTGTGATGGTGCGACGCAACCTACTATTTATTTTAATGGGCCTTGAAATCATGATGAACGCTGCGGCATTGGCGTTTGTCTTGGCTGGTAGTGCATGGGTACAACCAGATGGTCAGATCATGTTTATCCTGATCTTGACACTTGCTGCGGCAGAGGCGTGTATCGGTCTTGCGATCGTCCTTCAGTTCTATCATCGCTTCCATCATTTGGATGTGGATGCTGCTAGTGAGATGCGCGGATGAGTTATTTATATCTAACAGTATTGTTTCCGCTCATTGGTTTTATCCTTTTAGCGGCAGGGCGTAACAACTTACCTGAAAAAGTTGCTGCGATTATTGGCGTAGGTTCAGTGGGTCTGTCTGCATTATTTGCGCTAATTGCAGGCATGGACTTTGTGAACAACGGTTCGGTTGCAACGACTCAACATTTATGGACTTGGTTCAATGTGGGTGGTTTTGCACCTGCGTTTAGCTTGCACTTAGACGGTTTATCTTTGCTCATGCTGGGCATGATTACAGGCGTGGGTTTCTTAATTCACATCTTTGCATCATGGTATATGCGTGGTGAAGAAGACTTTGCACGTTTCTTCTCTTACTTCAACTTGTTCGTTGCGAGCATGTTGTTGTTGGTACTTGGCGATAACTTGGCGTTATTGTTCCTAGGTTGGGAAGGTGTAGGTTTGTGCTCTTACTTGCTGATTGGTTATTACTACCAAAACCCTGCAAACGGTTTTGCAGCAATCAAAGCATTTACCGTAACACGTGTGGGTGACGTTTTCCTACTGATCGCGTTGTTCTTGTTGTATCAACAATTTGGTACGTTGAACACACAATACATCGTAGAAAATGCAGCCAATGTAATGACTCAAAGCTCGTCGATCACCATTTGGACAGCGTTAATGTTGTTCTTGGGTGCTGCGGGTAAATCTGCACAAATTCCGTTGCAAACTTGGTTAGCCGATGCGATGGCAGGTCCTACACCTGTATCTGCATTAATCCACGCTGCAACCATGGTAACTGCGGGTGTTTACTTATGCTGCCGTATGTTCAGCGTATTTGAACTTGCACCTGAAGTGATGTTATTCATTTCAATTACAGGTGCTGTGACCTTGCTAGTTGCTGGTTTTGCAGCATTGGTTCAAACCGACATCAAACGTATTTTGGCTTACTCAACTATGAGTCAGCTGGGTTATATGTTTATGGCAGTTGGTGCAGAAGCATACCAAGCGGGTCTATTCCACATGTTAACTCACGCATTCTTCAAGGCATTATTATTCTTGTCTTCTGGTGCGGTGATTTTGGCTTACCATCACGAACAAAACATTTTCAAAATGGGTGGCTTGTTCTACAAGAACAAATTCCTATTTGCATGTTTCGCAATTGGTGGCGGTGCATTGGCAGCGATTCCATTCTTGACCATTGGTTTCTTCTCAAAAGACGCTATTTTGGCAGCAGTTTGGACGCAAAGTCATATCGCAGGTATTCCGCTATATAACACCTTATATTGGGTGGGTGTAGCAGGTGCATTCTTAACGTCAATTTATACATTCCGCTTAATTTGGGTTGTATTCTTTGGTAAAGAAAACACACCGTATCACGAGATCAAAGGCGCAACTTACTGGTTCCCATTGGCAGTGCTTGCAGTACTTTCAACTGGTTTAGCGATTGTATTAAAAGCACCAGTGATGAGCATTCTTGATGCTGCAAAAATCCCAGCATTTGTGATTCCTGAAGCATTAGAAGCAGGCGCACATGGTGCAGAGTATGTTGCAATTGGTGTGGCTTTGGCTGGTTTAGCAGTAGGTGTGGTGTTATTTGCCTTTGCTTACAATGCTGTAAAAGGTTTTGCGCAAACTTCATTGGGCGCAGGCCTTGCCAACATTTGCCGTAATGCACTTGGTTTCGATGCGTTGTATGACATCGTATTTGTAAAACCATACTTGCTGATTGCCAAACTATTAGGTCGTGATCCAGTGGATGGTATGTGGTTAGTACTGCCTGCACTGGTGAAAGGTGGTCATAGCTTCACAAGTTCACGTCAAACTGGTTCATTACGTGAGTACGCATCGAGTATGGCACTTGGTGTGGTGGTCTTACTAATGATCTTGATCGTGATTCAGGTCGTGGGGAAATAAGATGGATACTCCAAACAATTTAATTCTACCCGCGCTGATCCTTGTTCCGTTCATTGCAGGTTTTATTTGCTGGTTGGTCGATAAACTCGACGATAAATTACCGCGTTACATTGCTTTAGTGGGCATGCTCGTTACTTTGGGCTTAACTGTCGCATTGTGGCAAGGTGCTAGCTATAACTATGAATTAGGCGCTCAAGTTCCAACTTGGTCGGCTGAATTTATGCTGCCTTGGATTCAAACCCTAGGCATCAACATTCACTTAGCGGTGGATGGCTTATCTTTACTCATGGTGGGTTTAACTGCATTACTGGGTATTTTAGCGGTAGGCTGTTCATTTGGTGAGATTCAAAAGAACGTCGGTTTCTTCCACCTTAACCTTTTATGGTCTTTGGGTGGGGTAATTGGCGTATTCCTTGCGATTGACTTGTTCCTGTTCTTCTTCTTCTGGGAGATGATGCTTGTACCAATCTACTTCCTGATTGCGTTATGGGGTCATAAAGGTTCAAATGGTCGTTCACGTGTTTACGCTGCAACCAAATTCTTTATCTACACGCAAGTTGCTGGTTTAATCATGTTGATTGGTATCTTAGGTCTAGTGATCTATGGATACATGATGTCAGGTACTATTTCATTCAACTACAACTATTTATTGGCTGTAGCGAATACCCTTGACGCACAATTACCAGCAGTCGCTTATGCTCTCATGATCTGTTTATTCATCGGTTTTGCGGTAAAACTTCCAGTTTTCCCATTACACGGTTGGTTACCAGATGCACACGCACAAGCGCCTACAGCGGGTTCTGTCGACCTTGCAGGTATTTTGATTAAAACTGCAGCATACGGTTTACTACGTTTCGTGATTCCATTCTTCCCAGCGGCTTCTGCTCAGTTTGCTGACATTGCCATTATTTTGGGTTTAATTGGGGTGTTCTACGGTGCGTGGTGTGCTTTCCAGCAAACCGATATGAAGCGTTTACTTGCTTATACCTCTATTTCGCACATGGGCTTCGTATTACTTGCAATTTATGCAGGTAATATTCTGACTTACCAAGGCTTAATGATCATGATGTTGGCACATGGCTTGTCATCTGCAGCTCTGTTCATTATGTGTGGTCAAATTTATGAGCGCGTACACACACGTGACATGCGTTTAATGGGCGGTATTCGTGGTCAATTCCAATACCTTTCATTCTTCCTGATGTTCTTTGTGGCAGCGTTAGTTGGTATTCCTGGTTTAGGTAACTTTATTGGTGAATTCCTGATTTTAATGGGTTCATTTGAACAGTTCCCAGCCTTCACAATTATTGCGGCAATCAGCTTAGTTTTTGCAGGTGTTTACGGTTTAATCCTGATTCACAAAGCTTTGTTTGGTGTACCAAATGAAGAGCAAAAACAGCACTATGCAAATCCGTTAAAAGATTTAAATGCACGTGAAGTTGTGATTCTTTCAATTTGTGCGCTGGGTCTAGTATGGCTTGGTCTGTATCCACAAACCTTCCTTGATATTTCAAATTCAAGTATGGCGTGGTTAGCAAATAGCTACATCCCAGTTCAAGAAGTAGTTGAAGTTACGCAAGAAGTAACAGCTCAACTCGAAAATGTGGAGATCCAATAAGCCATGAACTTCACAATGTCATTTTCTGAGCTTATGCCTTTAGCTCCTGTGATGATCGTGGCTTTAACTGCGATTATCGTGATGATCCTTACTGCAATTAAGCGTAACCATAACTTAATTGCTACAGCATCAGTGGTGGGCTTGAACCTCGCTGCTGCTTACCTTTTACTCATGATGTTTGGCGGGAATTTTGCTCCTGCCAGCGTGATGGGCATGTTTATGATTGATCCGTTCACCTTGTTATATCAACTGGTGATTCTGATCGCAGCATTGGCATGTTCTACTTTGTCTCATGCTTATATTGAGACCTATAAAGACAACCGCGAAGAACTTTACATCTTGATGTTATGTTCTGTAGCGGGTGCTATGTTGATGGTGTCAAGTTCGCACTATGCATCGTTCTTCATTAGCCTTGAGTTAATGTCAATTCCTGTTTATGGCTTATTGGCATATACCCACCAGCGTTCTAAATCTTTAGAAGCGGGTGTGAAGTACTTAGTATTGTCTGCAACTGCATCAGCAATGTTGCTTATGGGTATGGCGTACATTTATGCGTACACAGGTTCATTGTCGTTCTATGACTCTGTTCAAGCATTAATGCAAAACATCCAGCAACCTTTGGTAATTTTAGGTTTAGGCTTAATTGTCTTTGCTGTGGCATTTAAACTGTCTTTGGCGCCATTCCACAAATGGACACCAGACGTTTATGACGGTGCGCCTGCACCAATCGCAACCTTCCTTGCGACTGCAGCGAAAGTAGCAACCATTGGTTTGTTCGTGCGTTACATTTTGGGTTCAGGGGCAATCCTGATCGACTCGATTGTAACTATCATGACCATTATTGCCGTGCTTTCAATTTTGGTGGGTAACTTCCTTGCTGTACGTCAAGTGAACTTGAAACGTATTTTGGCTTACTCATCAATTGCACACTTTGGTTATTTGTTGATTGGTTTGATCAGCATGACTTATGCAAGCTTGGGTAATGTCAGCGTTTATGTGATTACCTATGTCTTGACGACTATTGGCGCGTTTGGTGCAGTGGCATTAATGTCTAGCCCATACAACAACGTAGCAGAAGCTGAAAGTTTGGCTGACTACCGTGGTTTGTTCTGGCGTCGTCCAGTATTGACTGCTGTATTAACCGTGATGATGCTTTCTCTTGCAGGTATTCCATTAACTGCAGGCTTCATTGGTAAGTTCTTGGTGGTGATGGCTGCGGTAACGACTCAGCACTGGTTCTTAGCTGCGATGATCATCGTAGGTTCAGGTATTGGTTTGTACTACTACTTGCGCGTTATGGTGGTGATGTATATGACACCGCCAGATGAACCAAAAATGGACGCTGTTGATCATTGGGGTCAAAAAGTGGGCGGTATTATGGTATTGGCTGCAGCTTTAGCGGTATTGGTGATTGGTGTTTATCCAGACCCAATTATCAAAATTGCACTTGAAGCTGAAATTTTGTCACCAATCCATTTCATGCTGTCACAGCAATAATTTGAAAGAAGTTTAACTTTCAGTCAAAAAGCCTTCATAAATTGAGGGCTTTTTGGTTTATATACACAATAAAAACAGCATATAATAAAATGATATTTGCTTTTCTTTCCTTTTAGGTGTTCTCCCGTGGCTATTCATGAAATCCGACATCCGCTTATTCGTCATAAATTAGGGCTATTACGTCGTGCTGATATCAGCACCAAAAACTTCCGTGAATTGGCACAAGAAGTCACCATGTTGCTGACTTATGAAGCGACCAAAGATTTGCCTATGGTCGAGCACGAAATTGCGGGTTGGAATGGTGCAGTCACTGTAGACCGTATTGCGGGTAAAAAAATTACGGTTGTGCCTATTTTACGTGCAGGTATTGGCATGTTAGATGGTTTCTTAAACTTGATTCCAAGTGCCAAAGTGTCTGTACTTGGCTTGGAACGTGATGAAGAAACTTTAGAAGCGCGTACGTACTACAAAAAATTAGTACCAGATGTACAAAACCGTATTGCGATGATTATTGACCCTATGCTTGCCACAGGTTCATCTTTAGTGGCAGCGATTGATTTGCTCAAAGCCAGTGGTTGTAAAGACATTCGTGTGATGGTTTTGGTTGCAGCGCCAGAAGGCATTCAACGTGTAGAAGCCGCGCATCCAGATGTGGTGATCTTTACTGCATCGGTAGATGAAGGTTTAAACCAAGATGGTTATATTGTGCCTGGCTTGGGTGATGCAGGCGATAAAATTTTTGGTTCAGTGCAAAAAGATTAAGCCGAATGTCGGTGAAAAAGAGGCATTAACTGCCTCTTTTTTATATACTCATATAAAGTGCAGCTCGTAAAAGGTTAAGCCATGAAATCTGAACAATATCAAGGGAAAATCATACAATATAATGCCGAAAAAGGCTATGGATTTATTGCCGCACCTGAAGGTGAAGTGTTTTTCCATATCTCGGATTTTCCTGCGGCTGAAGGCGAGCCAAAGCGCAATGATCGCGTTAAATTTAATGTGGTTCAAAATGGTGATCGTTATAAAGCCATTAATATTGAACCTGTAGAAGATAAATCCAAAAAAGCAAAAAAAGCCAAAGCGGTTGCTGCGAATACGTCGATTACGTCTGCATTGTTATCAAACTTAAAGCGTTAGTTTTAAATGTTTTCATGCACAGAAAAGAGGCATTTTCGCCTCTTTTTTTGTACAATAATCAAAAATTAACGTGAAAAGAGTAATTTATGTTTTTAGAAGGGAAAATAAAAACTTATAACGAAGAACGAGGCTTTGGTTTTATTCAAATAGAAGGAGAGCCTAAAGATTTATTTTTTCATATTAAAGATTTTCCCAATAAAAATATTCCACTAAAAGTGGGAGAAAATCTAAAATTTCGTAAAGTAGAAGAAAATGGCAAGTTCAAAGCAGATAATATTGTCCGTCTAGATATTAAGGTTGCAGTCGAAAGGCATACACCTCAATCAAGGGCAATTCATACGACAAAGCAGAATCATAAAAGACAGCAGAAGTCTGAAAATAACTCATCCAATTTTGTTACTTATATTGGTATATTGATTATATTCGGCTTGGCTTATGCAGTATTTAATAAGTACCAAGCTTGGCAAAATAGTCAGCCTGAAGCTTTATCAGTACAAAAAGTAGTAGAAGTTCCTGTTGTTGAACAGAACTTTACTTGTGATGGGCGTGAGCACTGTAGTCAAATGACGTCTTACGAAGAAGCATTATTCTTTATACGAAATTGTCCAAATACTAAAATGGACGGTGATGGTGACGGCATACCGTGTGAGAGTCAGTTTAATCGCTAAAAAAAGAGTACCATCATCGGTACTCTTTTATAAACTATTTCGCGTCGCAAAACTTCATAAATGCCTTTAAGCCAGGCCCTTGGTATTTCTGACGATGCACCAACATGAATAACGGGCGCGTCAGTTGCCAGAAAGGTGTATCTAAAATCACCAATTGACCTTTTTCTAGTAAAGGTTCAATCGCCAATCGTGAAATACACGACATACCAATCCCACCTGCGACAATTTTTAAAATCGCTTCGTTATGACCCAAAGTTAAACGAATATTGGCATCAGGCAGGTCTTTTAAAATTGCATTGTCAAACACTTCACGGGTACCTGAACCTTCTTCACGTAAAATCCACTCGGCATCTTCAAAATCTGCAATGCTTAAAGCACGGTTTAACTGCGCTAGAGGATGACTTGGCGCACAGCACACTGCAAGTTCATCATCACGCCAATGAATACATTGGAGTTGGGGTAAGTGACAAGAACCTTCAATCAGTGCTAAATCTAGCTGAAATTGGTTTACAGCTTCAATCATTTGGCGGGTATTGCCCACTTGTAACTGTAAATGCGCCTGCGGCTGAATTTGCAAAAAGTCTGCCATTAAATCAGGCATCAAATAGTCACTAATGGTAAGAGTTGCACCTAAACGCAAATCAATACTTTGTAGCTCGCCTTTAGCGGCTTGCTCAAATGCTTCACAACGACCCAAAATTTCTAAGGCTTGTGGCAATAAAAAACGACCCAAATCATTTAGTTGTAGACGCTTACCCAAACGGTCAAACAGTGGAGCGCCTAAGCCATCTTCCAAATCTGCTAAGGCCATGCTTGCAGCACTTTGGGTGAGCTTAACGGCATCACTGGCTTTGGTTACTGTCCCTTCTTGGGCAACTGCTACAAAAACCGCCAACTGGCGTAAAGTCATGCGCATGAATCAAGCCTTAACATTTAAAAAATATTCATAAATTACCCCGACATGCTAACATGAGCACAGTCTTTCATGCCACGCTCAAATCATGTCAATTGAAAAATTTACTTTAGAAAAAGTGCTTTCGGTTCATCGTTGGACCAACACCTTGTTTAGCTTCACCATGACCCGACCTGCGCATTTTAAATTTACCGCAGGGCAGTTTGCACGTATCGGGTTAAAAGTGGGCGATGAATTGGTAGTACGTGCTTATTCGGTGGTGTCATCACCCTTTGATGAAACTTTAGAGTTTTTCTCGATTGTCGTGCCAGCTGGTGCATTTACTTCTAACTTGCAGCACCTTCAAGTGGGGGATGAGCTGTACTTGGAAAAAATCCCTTATGGTTTTTTGACCTTGGCGCGTTATCAGTTGCCTGCGCCACACGATTTATGGTTGTTGGCCACAGGTACAGGTCTTGCACCGTTTTTATCCATGCTGCAAGATTTTGAAACGTGGACAAAATATCAATATATCTATTTGGTTTATAGTGTGCGCACCGAAGCCGAATTAGCTTATGTCGATAAAATTCACGAAATTGCCGAAACTTTTGGCGAAGGGCATACAGGCTTTGAGTTTATCCCAATTATCACTCGCGACCCTCAAGCTGCTTTGCATGATCGTTTGCCTGTATTAATTGCGAATGGCGAACTGGAACAGGCTGCAGGCAGTGTACTCAACCCTGAAACTAGCCATGTGATGTTATGCGGTAACCCTGCCATGGTTGATGATACCAAAGAAGCCTTAAAAGCACGTGGTTTAAGCATGAACCGCCGTGGGGAAGGTAATATTGCAGTTGAAAATTATTGGTGAGGATGTGATACAACTATTCAAATATCAACTGTTCAAATATATAGCCAGCGCAGGGCTGATGTTTATAGTCGCACAAACCGTACAGGCTGAAACGGTGGAAACTCAGGTTGCTGTGCAAGATCACGTACTCATTTATGATGGGCCACTTAGCCCTGAAGCCAACGCACGTGCAGCGGAATTACTTAAACAGTCAGATAAAATTGATACCTTAAAAATCAACAGTCGGGGTGGCGAGATCGGCTTAGGTATTGATTTGGGCAATTTGGTCTTTGACCATCAACTTAATGTAGAAGTTGCGCAGTATTGCTTTTCTTCTTGTGCCAATTATGTGTTTCCTGCGGGCAAAGTAAAATATTTAAACTTGCGTAGTCAGTTGGGTTGGCATGGTGGCAGTTTGCAAAAAATGCAATTTGAAAGTGCCGAAATGGAACAAATGTATAATGAATATATTGGCCCAATCCGTGCAAAGGAAACCGCTTTTTTTCAGAAAATTAAAGTTCAGCAAAGCTCAACCATTGCAGGGCAGACTCCTGAATATGAAAAATATCAAGACTGTGTCGGTTGGCGCTATACATCTAAGAAAATGCGAAGTTTTGGCATAGATCAGGTGCGTTTTAAGCAGGTTTTGTGGCTGCCTAAATCGAGTTTTGAAAATAAATGTATTTTCACAATTCGCTAAAAATTGGTTGTTGAGGTGATCTTCACCATTCATATAAAAACCTCATCTACAACGGTGCAGATGAGGTTTTTTACTTTGTACGATTCCAGTTTGAAAACAACTTTTAAGGGTAATACTTGAAAGTGAATTTTTTTAAAGAGATTAATGCACAAACATATCCATATATTCGCGGATTTCCTGAATCGCGCTATCGACATCGCTACTTAGCCAAGTCGGTTCAAAAAAACCTGCATAATGCTCTAAGCGCTCTTGAGGAACCACCAAACGCACAGGACATTCTTCTTCAAGTAAGCGCCACGGTAAAATTGGCACTTCATTATCCAGAAATGCAGCAATGTTGCGAATATCAATGATCATGGCATTCACACAATCTGGAAATGGCATGACCGAAAATTCTTCGGTACGACGACGGAAATATTCCAAATCGCCCCATTTGAGCAGATAGCTGGGCTTGCTAAATTCAATAATACCAATGAGATGCCCATCACGGGTATAGTGCAAGGCACATTGATGAGTGACGTCAGTGTCAAGATCAAGCGATACACTTTGTTGACGATACGCCATAAAGTTCAAAGTACACAAAAAAACGGTACGTGATTATAGCGCATTTCCCCGTGAGAGGCAGCTTTGTCGATATTGGGCAACATAGGTGGTACTTGAGGTATATTACATCTTTTCACCATCTTGCTATGTATTGTCACACAATAAGCGTGAGGAGCTTGTTAGTATGAAAATTCATCAGATAAATACATAAGTGAGGGGAACATGCCGCATGATTTCAATAAACCACCTCATGTAAACTCAGCTGAAGACATTAAGCGAAAAAAACGTATTCTAGTCTATATGCTTCTACTGGTGGGAATCTTTTTATTGGCATTGCTGATTTACATGATGGCGGATCGCAATCCGAGTCCGAGCGAAGCACCTCCTGGACATCCTAATCCAACCGTACAACAAGCAACGCCAAATAGCACGACAACGGGCACAGCTGGAGATGAAGCACGTGCAGAGGACAGCAATACTGCAACAGCAACAGATCGGTAGTTTAGCCTAAGCGTCAAAAAATCGTATTTACAAATTCAGCCTTGCCTAGATGCAGGGCTTTTTTGTGGATTTTCGCAAGGTTTATTATCCCTCCTTTGTAGAATTGTTGCGATTCTGCATCCCAAGGTTGAATAAAAAATATGCAAATTCTATGGTGGGTAGAGCTTTACTCAATAATTTGAATCGATAAAAAGCAGTTTTGCGCTGTAGTGCAAACCTAAAAATGAAGCTAATCACCATGAGGATTAAACAAGATGAATGATTATTTTAATGGGAACCTACATGGCAGAGGTTTTGATGCCATGTATTATTGGGAGCAATTTCAACCCATTTTAGCTGCAGTCGCAATTTTACTTGTCGGGTGGGTGATTGCATTATTGGTTGCGGGTGGAATTAAAAAGGTTCTACAAAAATTAGGTACCGATCAAAAATTATCAAATGCAACGGGGCATCGTTCAAATATTGAAGTGATTGTGTCACGGGTCGTGTTTTGGGTAATTTTAATTATTGCAGTCATTGGTGCGTTGAACGTGTTGAATCTGACCAGTGTCAGTGGGCCATTCAGTAATATGATTCAGCAGTTCTTATTGTTTATTCCTTCTTTACTGGCTGCTGTTGCTGTTGGTTTTATTGGTTGGATTTTGGCAAATCTGGTTAAAGTGGGGATGCAAAAACTGTTGGCACGTACTCAGTTGGATGAAAAACTCAGTGCCGATGTCGGTGTGAGTGGTTTAAGTCAAAATATCAGTGAAATTGTTTATTGGCTGATTTTATTGCTGTTCTTGCCAATTGTGCTGTCAATTTTAGGCTTAAACGGTCTGTTGTTCCCTGTGCAAAACATGGTGAATGAAGTTGTGCTGTATTTACCGAACATCTTCATTGCAGGCGTGATTGTTTTTGTAGGATACATTCTGGCAAAAATTGTTCGTGGCATTGTCGAAGGTTTATTGGGTAGCTTGAATATTCAACAGCATGCTGAAAAAGTTGGCATCTTCAAAAATTCAAATTTACCTAAATTACTCGGTTCGTTTGTTTTCGCCTTGGTGATCATCACAGCCTTGATTATTGGTTTTGAGGCACTTGGCATTGAAGCCATTTCACAGCCTGCGACTGCCATGCTGTATGAAATTATGAATGCGATCCCGCATATTATTGCGGCAGGTCTGATTCTTATTTTGGCTTATGTGGTGTCGCGTTTTGTAGCCAATATTGTGGTGGAAGTGGTTGCAGGCACAGGAGTCGATGGTATTCCTGCCAAACTCGACTTACAGCGCTTTTTAGGTACAACTAAAATTTCATGTGTGGTTGGTTATCTGATCGTATTCTTTACCATGCTATTTGCGGTATCTGAAGCGGCGAACCGTTTGGGCTTTGATCAAGTCAGCGGCTTGATTGCCATGTTTATCCAGTTTGGTGCAGATATTCTGTTGGGTGCTGTCATTTTGGTGGTGGGTTTCTGGCTAGCGAATTTGGTCGCCAAAGTGGTACAGCGCGGTGAATATAACAGCTCGCGTTGGTTGGCAAACTTAGTCCGTATTTTAATTATGGGCTTGGTGGTAGCCATGGGCTTACGCGCGATGGGTATTGCAGACTCTATTGTGAACTTGGCCTTTGGTTTAACTCTTGGTTCTGTTGCAGTGGCTTTCGCACTTGCCTTTGGTTTAGGTGGTCGTCAACCTGCAGAACGTGTGTTAACTGATTTGATTGATAAAGCCAAACGTGAGGCGAATCAACCGAATCCGTTGCACAAAACAGAAACGGCAACGTCAGCATCAAATGTGATGACACCTATTGTATCTGAGCAGCCACAAGCGTCTGTAAGTGATGTGACTACAACACCTGAAGCGGCAACTGATCATGCTGTGCCAGATACGTTAAAGGTTGATCCTGAACATCCACCAGTCAATAACCCATTTGGTTCGACAGGTGAGGCTGAACCAGATGTTGATGAACATCCAAAAAATGACCCGAAATAACCTGTTCAAATTTTGATTTGAATCGCTAAGATGATCGACCAATCACCGTATTGGTCGATTTCTTTTCGGTATTCATTAAAAAAGAGGAAAGACTAATGTCCAAATCAGCACCCGATAAGTTTTTTGCCCCAATCGTGATTGCTGGCATCACCATCGGCTTTTTTGTTGCAGCCTATAAATTTGTTTTTGCCAAGCCAGAAGCCACCGCAAAACCAACTGAAAATGTTGAGAAAAATCATCCAAAAGAGGATAGACCAAGCTCTTAAATTATGTTAAAAATTAATCAACTTTGGCAGGAATGAGCCAAAGACTGATTTGGATAAATCAGATCAATAACTTGGAAAGCTTGATGAGGGTTTAAGGGAAAAATAAAAAACTTGGGTTTTAACCAAGCTGAAATATTTGAGTCTTAAAATTCGCGCAAGGATGACAATAATGAGAGAAATCAATATGCTAAACAAATTACGTATCAGTTTAAAAGTTCAAGTGGCAAATTCGTTACCTATGCATCAACAAAATGCTGTGCTTAAAATGCAGCAAACTGAATCACGTTTGGCAAATACGCCAAAATTGGTATTATTTCGTACCGATTATTTAGAATAAAATAACAGGATTCACGTATTGCTAAGTCTTTATAGTACGTGACGGTGTTAAAGAAAAAGCCAGTTTAGAAAAAACTGGCTTTTGTCATTTTGCAATTTGATCGGCAAGATCAATATTATTCTGTTTAGACTAGAATCATTTTTATCACATTCATTTGTTTGCATGTTTCATCTAAAAGCAAACTTAAACATACTCCGATGCTGCATGTGCAGATGACCACGCCCATTGGAAATTATAGCCGCCCAAATGTCCCGTTACATCTAAAACTTCCCCAACAAAATACAAGCCTTTTTGTTTTTTACTTTCCATAGTTTTAGAGGAAACTTCTTGGGTATCGACTCCGCCTAAAGTGACTTCGGCAGTACGATAACCTTCTGTGCCTGATGGTTTGACTTCAAAGGCATTTAAACGTGCTGCAATCTGTTCTAGCTTTTCATCACTGATATTGCCAATTGCCGTTTCAGAGAGTGCAGGCCAAATCAGTTGCTGTAATTCAGCCACTACACTTTTTGGCAGATGCTCGCTGAGTAAGGTGCGCAGTAAAACTTTAGGACTGCTTTGCTTTTTATTTTTAAAAAAGTCATAGAGTTCTAAGTAAGGTAAAAAGTTAATTTTAAAACTTTGTCCGACATCCCAATAATTAGAAAGCTGTAAGGCACTCGGCCCACTCAAACCGCGATGGGTGAATAGCAATGCTTCGGTAAAACTAGTCAATGAATTTGATAAAGTCGCATCCACCGCATTACCGCTTAAACGTGTAGTGACTTCTTTAAAGCTGTCTGAGAAGGTAAAAGGCACTAAACCTGCACGGGTCGGGTAAACACGATGACCAAACTGTTTAGCAATTTCATAGCCAATTCCAGAGCCACCTAAAGTTGGAATAGATAAACCGCCAGTTGCTACGACCACAGCGCTTGCTTGGAAATAACCCAAAGTCGTTGCAATTTGAAAACCTTGATCATCTACCGCATTCACGGCTTTGACTTCACAATTGGTTTGAATATCGACCAATTTGGTTTTTTCACATTCGGCTAAGAGCATGGCTAAAATTTCTTTAGCGCCGTTTAAAGTGAATAATTGTCCGTGTTTGCGTTCTTCATATTCAATGCCGTATTCGCAGACTAAACCAATAAAATCCCAATTGGTATAACGGGTGAGTGCAGAAATGACAAAGTGTGGATTATGTGAAATATAATGGTTTGGCTCGACTTCTAAGTTGGTAAAGTTACATTTACCACCACCCGACATCAGAATTTTTTTGCCCACTTTATTGGCTTTTTCTAGCACCAATACTTTACGACCACGTTGTGCTGCCATGTAAGCAGTCATCAGCCCCGATGCGCCCGCACCTAAAACAACAACATCAACCTGATGAACCATGAGTATTACTCGGTAGACGAAAAGCGAGCAATTATAAAAGATTTGTGGGGGTTTTAATATGCTTTAAGCTTTCCTTGCAACCCACCTGTATGAATGGCCAGGATTCGAGTGTGGGCAGGGAAATGATTGTGCTGGATTAAATCAAGAATTCCCATCATCATTTTACCTGTATAAATGTGTTCGAGTGGAATTTGATATTTTTGCTCAAAATTTTGAATAAATTTCAATAATTCAGCTGTAGTTTTGGCATAGCCGCCACCACAATAAGCATCGGTTAAAGACCAATTGCTTTTATCAGTCCATTGTTGAATGTCCTGTTTGAGAAAATCACCTTTCAAGGCTGAAAAGCCTAAAATGTGCTGGTGATCTGAACTGCTTTCAATGATGCCTGCAAGAGTTCCACCTGTACCCACGGCACAACAAATTACGTCATAATTTTCTAAATCATCAGGGGAGAGGATTTCCTGTGTCCCTTGAATGGCAAGGGAATTGCTTCCACCCTCTGGAATAATAAAGGCTTGAGGATATTGCTGTTGAAGTTGTTGTAAATATTCTACTTCATGGCGCAGACGATATTCGGCTCGGCTGACAAAATGCAGTTGCATGCCAAAATCTTGCGCTGTTTGTAGGGTAGGATTTAAGTCTTGGGTCGCAAGTTCCTGACCACGAATGATGCCGATACTTTGAAAACCAAAATGCTGTGCTGCAAAAGCTGTTGCTGCAATATGATTGGAAAATGCACCGCCAAAAGTGAGGACTTGAGAAAAACCTTGCTGTTGTGCTGCCAAGAGGTTGTATTTGAGTTTAAAAAACTTGTTGCCCGAAATCTGGGGATGAATCTGATCAAGGCGTTTGATGGTCAGTTGAACAGGCTGGGGAAGTTCTAATGTTTGATAAGGGGTAGGAAAAGCAATGTGATCAAACATTTTTTGCGAACGAGAAATGAATTTGACCACATTGTAAATGTATTTGATTGAGAATGTCAGTGTTGGTTTATGAGTCGGTATCCACCGACGTGATTACCGACATACCAGGACGTAGGTTTTCCATGCCTTTTTGTTCTGGATCAATGGCGATGCGTACCGCAATACGTTGCACCACTTTGGTAAAGAGTTGCCTGTGGCATTATCAGGTTTGAGTACACTGAACTATGAGCCCGCAGCAGTGGAAATCTGCTCCACATGGTCTGGTTTATTGAGCAATGTCCAAACAATAGGTATCGCTATTCCACGATAGATGATGGCTAACATCAAGATATTGATATCTCGTTTTCCCCATTTCCAGTTGGTTCTATCCAAAGTTAATTGGACTTTATCGAATAAAAATATATTGAAAATTAACTGAGAAATTTGACGATAATCGAAATACTGATCTGCAAAGAAGCGTTGTATACGTCGATAAAATGATTGTGGTAAGCACTTGATGGGTAAGGCTTTAGATACAAAAGAAAGATTACATGTCTGTTTTACAATTAATGCAGGCATAATCAGTGTAAAACATTTTACATGTGACTTGTTCCACTTTAGATATTTGTTTAATATGAGATGTAACTCATTGAAATGTGTGATCATATTCGTCGTCAGAAAACAAGTATTATGCCATTATTTCAATGAGTTATCTTTTTTGTCGTGTACAAAGATCGTTTTATCAAAATAAGTTGAATAACCATAGGGCAGCAATTTACCCTATGGCTTTTTAAAATTTAATGAAAAACTGCTTCCAAAGCATTTAAGCCAACTTTAGGATCGAGTAAACCATTGTAAATCTCTGGAATTTCACGTTCGACACCTAAGAGCTGATAAATGGCAATCATGGCACAACGTACGGAATATTCCACAGTGAAAACCACATCATCTTCAAGCTCTACGAATTGACCTAAGAAAGCAAAGTTGACTGCATTTTCTGGAATGACCAATGGGCGATCACCTGCTTTACGACATGCAAATAGGGCAGAGGCATAAGGCATCATTACTGTGGTAATGTCAGTATGTGCCAACACATGATCCAAAATGTCATCGAAACCAAGTTGATGAATCAACTCAATTAAAATTTCTTGACCCGTCGCTTCACTCATCGGTTTTTTAATGTAATCGCCGATATGGTCAATTTCAAAACCATAACCCCATAAGGTGAATTTACCTTCTGGTAAGTCAGCAAAATGCGGTTGAGCTGGAACGACCACAGATAGATGCCAACCAGATTCAAACCAAGTCATGAGTGCACCTGTACCCGGTTCATTTCCTGTGTAATCAATAATCCGTTTTAGCAGCACATCATCATGCATGGTGAGCGTAAAGGATTTCCATTTATGCTCATCAATGTTGCCATAGAAGGTCATTGGACGACCAAAATCAGGAGCTTTTTGAGCCAATGTTTCCCACAAACGCCAGCCATGATCTTGTCGATCACGAATCAGCTCAGGAACATCGAATTTATCGCCATAACGTGAATCAGCCGTAATCGAACCTAAAGTAAAGAGCGCAAGATCATGCTCACCCAGTTGAATTTGTTCAGTGCCTTCTGGAATGTTGACATAAAGTTGGGTTGCCTTACGTTCCTTCGTTTGGGCATCTTCGACAAAGTCTGCATCTGTGACATAACTACCGAAACGAACATCAACGCCTTGTTCCACCAACCAGCGTTGTAGAGGATGAATCATTGAATCATATTGATTGTATTTAGTTCGTTTCACACCTGCTAAGGTATGGATGCGTGGTAATTCTTGAATGAAACGTAGAAAATAACGGCGTAATTCCGCTGCGCTATGCCATTTTTGAAAGGCAAACGTGGTTCGCCACATCCGCCAAAAATTACTTTGGAAAAATGCATCATCAAAAAATTCATCAATACGGCGACTACCGATACGATCTTCTTTTAATGCCAGTAGACGTAACATTTGAGCACGGTTGAGCGTTGATAATCCCAATTTTTGAGCTTCTGCAATAATATGATTTGAGTCGATCAAACGTGCTTGAGCATTGGTTTTAACTTGTTCGTTAAATTCACGACATTCTTCACGAACAGAAATGTCTGGATTTTCTAAAGATGGGATGCTTGAAAATAAATCCCAAGTACACAAATAAGTTTCATCAGTTAGCATACGTCCACCACGTGTGACCCATGCTTGGTTCGGATTAAGCGGATTATGTCCACCATCCATCGAACCACCAGAAACATTCAATTCTTCTAAAATATGGATATGTTCGGCTGGCACTTTAGCATCACGAATCGCAAAAGCAGCAGCAGCCATACCAGCTATGCCTCCACCTACAATCCAAAGATGTGATTTAGAGTGGTCTAATGTTTTCAGTCTTTTATTTTGCATCTGATGTGCCTCGATTGTAATTCTAAAGAAAATTAAAGCCGTAATTTTATTATGGGATTATGTGTTTTAAAAATATATGAAAGTTCTGCTAAAAATCGATGATAAATTATTATCAGAAAAAAACTTTAATAGAAAAAATGGATGCACAATAAAATTTTACTGTTCATATGCTATGTTTTAACTGTTTGATATTAAAATTAAATTGAGTTTTTACTCTATTTTTGGTTTTTTACTAAATATCAAATTGCTTGAAAAATCCATAAATTTATAAACATAAATCAAAAAAATTATATCTTCTATTATGGTTTTTTAAGTAAAATAAATAGTTGAAAATTATTCTAATCTTGAGGTCTATCTTGGAATCATTATTGATTTTAGGCTCTATTGCTTTGGCATTAATGTTGGGGGCAATGAGTCCTGGGCCTACCTTTATTTATGTGGCAAAAAATTCGATAGCCATTTCACGTAAGCATGGTTTATTTACTGCTTTAGGCACGGGTACGGGTGCCGCAATTTTTGGTTTATTGGCGGTGATGGGGTTGCAGGCTATTTTATTGGCTGTGCCTTCTGCATATTTTCTGCTTAAAATTTGTGGTGGTTTATATCTGTTATTTTTGGCTTATAAAATTGTGAAGCATGCCAAAGCGCCTATTCAAACCAATCTTGAGGATGGGCAGCAAATGTCACTGCGCCGTGCGTTTACCACAGGTTTAATTACGCAGTTATCTAACCCTAAAATTGCAATCGTGCTTGCCAGTATTTTTACTGCTTTATTACCTAAAGAAATTCCAACTTATTTCTATGTGGTGTTGCCAGTTTTGTGTTTCTTTATTGATGCAGGTTGGTGTTCATTGGTTGCAGTGGCTTTGTCTGCAGAAAAACCGCGTCAGGCTTATATTAAGTTTAAGGCTATTTTTGACCGTGCAGCAGGGGCGGTCATGACAGTATTGGGATTAAAGTTAATTTTTGGGATGAAGTGATTTATTTGTGTAGATACCTATGCCTTTTGGGAGAAGATTGGGATGAGGGTATTCTAATAATTAAAATGTTTGCCTTACTTTTAAAGGATCAAAAGTAACAAAAATCCTTTGTTCGTTAGAGGGCACGTCCGTGTGCCTAACGAACAGGCTACATCCATGTCACCTTTCTGTGCGTTAGTACTTAAATCAATATTCATCCTCTTCGAATTTGATAGATGGAAAGTAATGTTTAGGGTCATATCCGTCACAATATTCAAATGGAATATTTTTAATAAAATCATATTTATTTATAAAATTATTTTGGAGCCATTTTTTTCCAAAACGCGATAAAACATTGAAAAAAAGGATATAAAGCTCAGGGTTTGAAAGTTGAGCACGGTAAATTTTTATTAACTCGTATTTTTCAAAATCACTTAGGATTGTTGATTCATCTACTATTTTTATAGCATTATACATATTTCTAAAATAAGAGCTTAAATGAGTTTGATTGGTTTTCAATAAGCAGCCTCTAAAATCCTTTTCCATTAACCTTTTCTGAATTTTAATAACTAATTCTTCATTAAATCCATTATACCTTGATAGTTTATTTACTATAAATGTCGTCCAACTTCCCTCTATACCAAAGTAAAAAATAACGTATGAGATATCTAATATTTGTGATTTATTGAGTTGGAGATTTTCTTGTACAGAAATTTCTTGAATCGTTTCTAAAATTCGTTTGAACTGAATTTTGAAGGTTACAAAAGCCTTTTTCCCTTCTTTTGGTGGGTGTTGCGGATTGGTATTGGGTAAAGAAATATTTATCAAATGTTGGTTGTGAGGTAATACCCCCATTTTTAATTGAATTAATGGGTAGAAAATCTAAAGCCTTGTTATTGTTTAAAAATAGGTGGACAACCATTTACTGACATATGAGGTCGTTCATGATTATAAAAGTACTGCCAGT
>NZ_VPBI01000052.1:0-1471 GCF_013418795.1 Acinetobacter sp. YH12120
TCAGCTTGCTTCAAGATACTCATGATCAAGCTGTCTGAATACTTAGATGTTTTCATAGAAAATCTCCTTAAATCAAGGTTATTCGATTTTCTACTTTTAAACTCAATTATTTTTAGGGAGGATTACCGTTTGCTTGGTTATAAAAAAGTGGAGAGATTAAAAAGCTGCAAGGGCGATCTATGATCGTGCATTTACCCTTGCGGTCTTTTTTGAACGAACTATAACCAGAAAAAGCAAAGCCCTTAGCACACTAAAATATTAGGTACGTCAAGCGGTATCTTGGATAGTAAAATCGAACGGAAAAAAAGCACTTGATATACTTATCAAGTGCTTTCCTAGCCTTTATGTTCGTAAATAAACCACTTGTAACTTGTAACTTTTTTCATGTTACAAGTTACCACTCGTGGTAGTTACCACAAAGCCACATGTTAACATTAAATAATGTTAAGCATTTCATGGAAAAGCTTTTCTATAATCTTTAAGGCTTCTTGTGTACTTCTTGCTAGTCTAGGGACCTCTTTAGCTCCTTGGAAGCTGTCAGTAGTATACCTAATAATTTATCTACATTCCCTTTAGTAACGTGTAACTTTCCAAATTTACAAAAGCGACTCATAGAATTATTTCCTCCCGTTAAATAATAGATAACTATTAAAAATAGACAATACTTGCTCATAAGTAACGGTACTTAAATTGTTTACTTTGGCGTGTTTCATTGCTTGATGAAACTGATTTTTAGTAAACAGTTGACGATATTCTCGATTGACCCATTTTGAAACAAAGTACGTATATAGCTTCCAATATTTATCTGGAACATCTGTGGTATGGCGGGTAAGTTTTATTAAGACACTGTTTACTCTTGGTTTAGGATGAAAGCATTCCGCTGGCAGCTTAAGCAATTGCTGAATCGAGACTTGAGTGTGCAAGAGCAACCCTAGTGTTCGGTGAATATCCAAGGTACGCTTGTAGAATCCTTCTTCAACAATCAGATAGATGTCAGACGCATGGCTTTCAAAAACCACTTTTTTAATAATTTGTGTGCTTAAATGGTAAGGAATATTCCCAACAATTTTATACCTCTGTTTGTTAGGGAATTGAAACTGTAGAATATCTTGGTGAATTAAAGTGACACGAGTATTCAGTTTTAATTTTTCTGACGATAAGTTGAATAGATGACTGTCTAATTCAATAGACGTTACCTGTTTACTTATTTTAGCCAGTTTCGTCGTTAAATGCCCTTTACCTGTTCCAATTTCGTAAACGGTATCGGTTTCTTTTAAATTCAATTGTTTTATTATTTGGTTGAGTACTTTTTCACTCGTTAAAAAGTTTTGAGAATATTTTATATTAAAATAAGCCTTATATCCAAGCATAAAACAAGGTTGTCTAGACTTCTTTTAACAGTAAAGTTATCATAAAACTGAATTTTATTTTTTAGGTAAGTTTATGCATTCTATCCGCATTCGTTAAGACA
>NZ_VPBI01000053.1:0-1448 GCF_013418795.1 Acinetobacter sp. YH12120
GACTTCGACATATTTGCTACTTTTAAATCCTCAACAGCAATCATTGCGTGGTTTTTGCTGAGCGTTGTAGTGATTTTTTGCAAGTAGTCATGACGAATATTGGCAATGTGATGATGTAGTTTATTGATTTTAAAATTCAGTTTTTTCCAATTTTGACTAAATTTAACTTTCTTTCTCTGCTTCCGTTGAAGTCTAGCTAATTTAATCTGATTGGTTTTAAAGCTATTGATCGGGTCAAAGACCTGACCATTTGAGGTAGTGATTAATTTCTTAACACCAAGATCAACACCAATCGCTGATTTTGATGGGTGGATCGGCATTTCAGTAAGTTCTGTTTCAGTACAGAATGAAACGTACCAACGTCCTGACACCTTACTGATCGTCACATTTTTTATTGTGCCTAGAATCTCTTGCGACTTCCTGAATTTAATAACACCTACGCCATTAGGGAGTTTGAGTTTATTTCCTTTAACCCAACAGTATTTATCGAATTGTACAAGGCGAATGGAATCATAACCGTCTGATTTTTTCTTAAATCTAGGCATAAGTGGGCGCAACTGAACCTCAGTACCATCAGCCAATTTAAAAAATTTAGGTTTCTTAGGTTTGCGCTTTTTTTCTTTTAGTCGAGCATGTTCTTTAGGGTTGAAAAACTTCCCCCATGCTGATGCAAGATCACGAACTTTTTGTTGAAGTGACACAGCATTTGAATTTCCATCTAAAAAGCTAAACTGAGGATTCTTTTTCAGTGCTGTTATCTTTTTTACTAGATTCACCGCATTAATGTGTTTATTTTGAGCAAACATTTCAAATGAAATTGCTAATATTTGATTCCAAACAAAGCGTGCAGAGCCAACGAGATTATTTAAAATAACCTCTTGCTCGACATTAGGCTCAAGCCTAAATTTATACGCTTTATTGATTTTCATTAATGAGTGTGTATCTGTTAATATGGTGCTGATTCTAACATTTTAGGTATATTTTTTCAATGAGTGAGATATATAAAAACCGACATTCAGCCTTTAATCTTCATGTTCATTTAGTTTTTATAACGAAATATCGAAAAAAAATACTAGGTGAGTTGCATCATAAATATTTCAATGAGTGTGCAACTGAAATATGTAAAGATTTTGATGCTGAATTAAAGGAATGTAATGGTGAATCCGACCATGTTCACATGCTTATTCAGTATCCACCAACGGTACAGTTAAGCAAATTGGTTAATAATTTAAAGTCTGTAACAAGTAGAAGAATGCGAAATGAGTTTTTAGACTTGAGAGGGAATTATACAAAACCTGTTTTATGGTCAAGATCATATTTTGCAGGGTCTTGTGGTGGTGCGCCTTTGGAAATAATCAAACAATATATTCAGAATCAACAAGGTTGAAATTTGTGAAATTCACCTCCACCCTGACTGACGGGTGGAGTCCTCTTTCACTTGGAGATAG
>NZ_VPBI01000054.1:0-1378 GCF_013418795.1 Acinetobacter sp. YH12120
TTAAACTTTCCAGATGTTTGGGTAGATTACCTGCAGAAGCCAAAGAGTCGAATCTGAGTAAATTAAGAAGGGCAATAGATGCAATATGAAAACTGATCCTCAACGGGCTTACTTTGGCACGTTGAGCCATATATTTCATTTGTCTTCTTAGAACATTATAAGCAATCAAGACACCCCATAATTCTTGATAAATTAAGTCTGGCTGTTTGCTCCTTAAGTGCTTACCTTCCTGTAAATTGCTTTTAATTTCTCGGTAACACATTTCAATTTCCCAACGCTGAGCATATAACTTTGCCAAGGCTATAAGTGGGTATGTCTTTGAATCTAATAATGAAGTGATATAACGGCGGATTTTTCCTGCCTGCTCAACTTCAATTAAACGTGCTTCCCAGTAATCTCCTAATGCTGGATTAAGTTTTTTGGCTCTTGCTGATATTGGCATCCTGATATGAAAATCATGTGGGGAATTCCGTTTAATTATGTCATAACGTAAATTATCTTTAGCTCGCATAAGCCAATGGCTTGATTCTCCACGTGTTTGCCAGCCTATTAAAAAATCAGCAGAGAAATAAGCTCGATCAAACAAAGTAATACTTTGTGCTGGAGGAGATAATTGATTTGCTAATGTGAGTTCACCTTGATCCATACTGCCTATTTGGGCATCTATGATTTCATGAGTATTGGTATTCACTAGACACGTGGCTCTAACTTGTGGGTAAGGTGCTACAGCAGTTTTACCTTTAGATGAGCCAAAATGATTAAAATTCTCCTCGGTCAGTGGCATAGACCAAACCACCCCGTCAACAGCACATACACTAAGACCTTGAAAGGTTGAATATTGTTGTTGTGATTCATCAAACCATGCTTGGCTGATTAAGGAGAATAAGGCAGCTAAGGGTTCTCGACCTAAACGTTGTCGAGCTTGGACAGCTGCACTAGGAACACAATAATCTGTTGTACCAAACACGAGTTTTAATTGTTCTACCACATAGCTGATGGGTTGATTGCGAAACAAGGCAAGCCCAAGAACAAGCCAAACCACGTGCTCAGCAGGTAATTTTCTCCTTCTGATCGATGCCTTACCTGTTTGATGCAGGCTTGTTTCAATCCAATTTAAATCAATAAGTTCACAAAAATGGTTGAGTGATGGGAGAGCATGTTCAAGAGTGGATTCTAAATGTTCAGATAAAGACATAAAAAAATGAGCGTATTTACATACACTCATTTTTACTACATTTTACTAAAATTTGCTTAACTGACTGGCATTACCACAAAGGGGCTTTTTTTATGGCTACGGTTTTTGCTTGCTGGCCCAGTAGGCCTGTAGTTTGCGATACAGCGCTGATTCTTTTTCAAACCAGGTGGCTTTGGCATTCAG
>NZ_VPBI01000055.1:0-1295 GCF_013418795.1 Acinetobacter sp. YH12120
TTTTTTTAAGTTTTTGATTTAGTGATTAGTATCATTATGGTGAGAGTTGAGCAGATAGAAGGGAATACTCACCCTAAAGCACCTATAAAGGCACTTTAGGAGTATTTCCCTCTGGAGCATCACTACGGAGCCGAGCGTCGCTTCAATCGGAGTGCATCACGGTATAACGCTGCACCTGTCTTAATTACGGCTTATATCACCGCCTGAACGCATTTAAGACCGCCTGTGGGCTTTGTTTGATCATCGCAAGGGCATAACACCCAATATACTCACGATCACCCTTAGACTACTCATGCTGCTGCCTGCTTTGTTCAGTTCCCCCAGTAACAGGCTAAAAATCACCGCTTAAATGCTGTCGTCACTAATCCTTCCACCCATTTAAACGGACGGAATACTAATTTTGGTAGGCTTTAACAACGAAAGGGGATTTATTTTGAATCTTGTGTCGTTATAATCGCTTATACCGCACGGGGATTTTATCCTGATTATTATGTCGAGTTGTCGCTCACATAATCTTTCGTTATTGATTCCTGCAAGAATTAATAACCGTGCTTAGAATATATTTAAGTAGACCCCTATTTACAATCCTAAATTGACACAATTTAGGGTTTTTTTTTGTTTATTTACGACCACATGACAACATGTTTACGGGTTTAGGGGGGTTTTAGGGGGTTTCCCTAACAAGTTTCCTGTAGCTACAGGGTAGGCTTGCTTTTTCTGCTGGCGATCTCTCCAGGTATCTCAGAGGATGCGGAGTGCATCCGAACTGACGCAATACGCTACGAAAACACCTTTTTCCCTGATTACAAGCTCCCTTTTGCTTTATATCGGTAAGAATTAGCGAATGCGACACGTAAGGAAGAAGAAGAGAGAGGGGCGAAGGCAGGGATTTATCCCGCCTCGACTCTCTCTTAAAATGGTTCTCTTGGTATATTTACGAAATCTCACGTAATGCTTGTGTAGCAAGGCTTTCAAAGCACCTCAAGTTCTAGCAGATCAGACAACAAATATAATTCTTGTTCATCTAAAGCAATTCTGTTTTCACCACTTAAAGACAATAAAACTTCTGTGACCTTTCCTTGTTCTTCAAAGAAATGACCATTCTCTGTATGTACGAATTTTACTGTTTTGCCTAAAAGCTCTATGACTTGTTCCATCTTAAACACCTTTTTTTTAAGTTTTTGATTTAGTGATTAGTATCATTATGGTGAGAGTTGAGCAGATAGAAGGGAATACTCACCCTAAAGCACCTATAAAGGCACTTTAGGAGTATTTCCCTCTGGAGCATCACTACG
>NZ_VPBI01000056.1:0-1271 GCF_013418795.1 Acinetobacter sp. YH12120
TACAACTGACTGGCAGTACTTTTATAATCATGAACGACCTCATATGTCAGTAAATGGTTGTCCACCTATTTTTAAACAATAACAAGGCTTTAGATTTTCTACCCATTAATTCAATTAAAAATGGGGGTATTACCTATTCATTTGCTATCTACCATTTTTATCAAGTCAGAAGGGACATCAGAAATCTTGATATTTCGTTCCTTTCCTGAGGACGTAATACCTTTTGTCGAACCATTCCAATGGAAATTGCCATTACCATCATCTTGAAACCTATGATAAATGACCTTCCCATCTTTATTTTCAATTGCCCATCTATTTTTGGATCACTATCAATTTTTACACTGTTTTCCCATAATTTTACATGATTGTCAGGAATTATTGCTTTAGTAGAGTTATAAGGCATATTTCCATCTTTCAAGTCATGATGTCCTGGATTTTCATAATATTGTGTTTCAACATTAATAACTTTATCTTTAGTTGATGGCTTGGTGCCTTCGACTATGTAATTACCAATAGTATTATTACTTTCGTCCTTATGTATGCCTAAAATCAGCAAAAAATCTATTTTTTAAATTCAGTAATATTAATAGGCTGATCTTTGACTAACTCAAGTACTCCTTCACCACCTTTAAAGTGAATAGATACACCATCATCATTGCTCAGTAAAATACCGCTACCAGATACAGCACGTTTTAAATGATAAACTGTGTCTGAATTATCTACCATTTCTGCAGTTTCAAAATTATCTGAAGATTTTAATTCAATGGTTAAATCTTTTGGGCCATTAAAATAAATAACTTGTGTTTCTGCAGGTGCATTACTTTGTACTTTTTCTTGGCTCACTTCATTATTTAAATTTGAGTTACATCCCATTAAACCGAATGCAAGTAATGTTGCCCCTAAAATATATTTCATTTTTGTACCTTTTCTAAAAAATTGAAGCAAACTTATACTAATGACTTTAACTTTTGATAAAAAGATGGAATTACACTTTTATACTAAATTTTACTGAAAGTAATGAAGCTAAAGTTGACTAAATAAATCAGGAATTGTCTTCTTTAAAAATTAATGCAAAAAAATATAGCAATATATGTTTCTTTAAATAAAACCTACATACACTCACATTCCTTGATCTTGAATTATTGTAAGTTGACAAAAATAACTAATCATGCGAAAAAGTTTTTTTAGTTAACAGATGTTCACACATGCCTCGAATTGTTTCTGTACCACTTAGTTTAGAACAGCGAGAACGACTCATTTTTCTGGCCAAG
>NZ_VPBI01000057.1:0-1212 GCF_013418795.1 Acinetobacter sp. YH12120
CTGGCAGTACTTTTATAATCATGAACGACCTCATATGTCAGTAAATGGTTGTCCACCTATTTTTAAACAATAACAAGGCTTTAGATTTTCTACCCATTAATTCAATTAAAAATGGGGGTATTACCTAAGTTTTCTAATAAAAGATCTAAATACGTATCTTTCATCAATTGAGATTCATTGTTATTCAATATATTGTAGGTTGAAAGTATCAAATGTGAAAGTTGAGGATCAGAACGTAGGGTTGATTCGATAGCAAGTTCGATAGGCTCATTAAATATTCCTTCATAGCTTTTTTTTAACCATGCTGGATCTAAATGCATCATTTTATAAGTGAAGCCGAGAGGATCTGGTGCATTACCATCATGAACTTCTTCAGGTTCAAGCATGAAAGTTTGACCTTGATAGCTATCAATAATTTTTTTTCTACAATTGAATTGTTGATGTCCTAACTCTGTTACCCCTATAAGATAACTTGAGTGTAGATGAGGATCGTATGCAAAGCCTTTGAAGTGGGCATGAATTAGTTCTATACCTGTAGACTTATCCTGTGTGACATTGACCCAATTGCTCATATTTACTTAATTAGTCCTAATGGATTTAGCTTATCAAAAATTATCTAATGAAGAAATTCTAAAATTAACATAATACACCTTATACAAAATGCCCTTGTAAGCCCTTAATCAAGGGCATTTTTAGTCTCTACTTAACATAAAATTTTGGTGGTGCTTCAAAAAGTATGCTGCCTTTAAATGAAGCCATTATTGATGTAAAAGAAAAGAAGGCTAAATCAAAAGCTTTAAAATGGTTTTCAAGCTTTTTTGAAAAATTACAGCTTCTTCTGAAGCTACGCCTAATTCTATGCCTTATTTTGCAATTATTGCCTTCAATACCTACAGTAAAAAATTTACCAATACTTTGCTTACCATTTTTAAAAGCAGTGATGAAACTGTCCCAATGATCACTTGCAATTCGGGTGTAGTGAATATCTAATTGTTTAAGCTTTGTCTTCAATTGTTAGACTGTAGCTAAATCTCGTTTACCCCAAACATAAGCAACAATTTCACCTGTTTCTCGATGATAGGCGTAAATAAGCCATTGTTTATTCTTTTTATTTCCAACAAAATTCCAGAACTCATCTACTTCGAGAGATTCATAATGACTTTGCTGAGGCTGAATTTCATAGGTTGATTCAGTTAAAGTACGTAAAACTTT
>NZ_VPBI01000058.1:0-1124 GCF_013418795.1 Acinetobacter sp. YH12120
CAATACAAAAAATTTCTGTAAAATCGTACATGGTAGTTAGAGCCTTTGGGTTGTGTCGTAACTTTCTAAATGGCTCTAACTACCTTTTTTTCAAGGGCTTTTCTTATCCGTAATTCGGGTTAATATAGATGCAATGCAAATACAACACAGATGGATTGGTCAGCAAATGTTAAAACAAAGTGTGTTTACCATGGCAGCAATGCTTATCAGCTTCAATACGATGGCAGCCAACACCGTGGTAGAAATGACAACCAGCATGGGCAATATTGAAATCGAACTGTTTAATGACAAAGCCCCAGTTTCTGCAAAGAACTTTGAAAACTATGCCAAGTCAAACTTCTATAACGGTACGATCTTCCATCGTGTTATCCCAGGCTTTATGGTGCAAGGCGGTGGTATGGATGCCAATATGCAAGAAAAGCCAACCAAAGCGACCATTCGTAATGAATCAAGTAATGGATTGAAAAATACCCGTGGTACCTTGGCGATGGCACGTATGAATCATCCTGATTCTGCCAGCAGCCAATTCTTTATTAATGTGGTAGATAACGATTTCTTAAATCGAAGTCCACGTAACGCAGGCTATGCGGTATTTGGTCAAGTCACTAAAGGTATGGATGTTGTCGATAAAATTGTAAAAGTACCAACAGGCAACTATGGCATGCATCAAAATGTACCGAAACAAGCGGTAAAAATACTCAGTGTGAAAGTGAAAGAGGCTGCCCCAACAAAATAAGCGGATTTAGATTGCAAAAATATGAAAAACATATTTTTAATTTAAAATTATAGGGTTAGTGCGAGTTTTGTGTGTTTTTGAACCAAAATAGTGCGTAAAAATCCAACACTCGTGAAAACAAGCAGTTAAAAGCACTTGCACGTGTAGGAAATTGCCCTATAATGCACACATCCCGACGCGAAACAGCCTACGAACTTAGCTTACAGGGTTAAGTTGTTAGAAGTGTTTTGCGTTAAAATTTCTGCTGACGAGGCAGAAATTAAGATCATTAAGAGATTATGAAGAACAACTTGTGTGGATTTTTACTGATTGATTGATCGAACATATTTCATTGATTGATTTGTTTAAATTACTCGAAGTTTATTTGAGCGAAATTTAAGTCAGAAAA
>NZ_VPBI01000059.1:0-1051 GCF_013418795.1 Acinetobacter sp. YH12120
TTACCACGGTGTGGCCGATGACTGGGGTGAAGTCGTAACAAGGTAGCCGTAGGGGAACCTGCGGCTGGATCACCTCCTTAACGAAAGATTGACGATTGGTAAGAATCCACAACAAGTTGTTCTTCATTGATGTATCTGAGGGTCTGTAGCTCAGTTGGTTAGAGCACACGCTTGATAAGCGTGGGGTCACAAGTTCAAGTCTTGTCAGACCCACCATGAGCGAGGGTCAGCGAAACATGTTTCGCCCGAGCGCAAGACGAGAGCTATGCTCGAGTTAAGCATTCGCCTTAACACAGTCTACGATACATCGAATCACAGATGATAAGCTGGGGACTTAGCTTAGTTGGTAGAGCGCCTGCTTTGCACGCAGGAGGTCAGGAGTTCGACTCTCCTAGTCTCCACCAAATTTTAAGATCAGAAAAGCACTGCTTTTCCTTAAAATTTAAGCAAACAGCTATGCTGTGCGCAGGCACACATATACTGGAGCTTTAAGCTAAAGATTGCAGAACTTAATAAAAGATCGAATGATTAGATTTGATGGTTTATTAAGTTCTGTGATTTATCACAGTTGACTGCAGTCCGACGAGGATGCAGTGAATCATTAACAGATTGGCAAAAATTGAGTCTGAAATAAATTGTTCAACTCATTTCATTTAAGATTGACAGTAATACTTCGGTGTTACGGTTTAATTACGAATTGAAATGAGCACTAGCAAATTAACTGAATCAAGCGTTTTGGTATATGAATTTAGATTGAAGCTGTACGGTGCTTAAGTGCACAGTGCTCTAAACTGAAATGTTGAAGTTACTAACTTGTAGGTAACGTCGACTGTTTGGGGTTGTATAGTCAAGTAATTAAGTGCATGTGGTGGATGCCTTGGCAGTCAGAGGCGAAGAAAGACGTGATAGCCTGCGAAAAGCTCCGGGGAGGCGGCAAATATCCTTTGATCCGGAGATGTCTGAATGGGGAAACCCACCTACCTTAAGGTAGGTATCGTATGATGAATACATAGTCATACGAAGCGAACGCGGGGAAGTGAAACATCTCAGT
>NZ_VPBI01000060.1:0-1000 GCF_013418795.1 Acinetobacter sp. YH12120
GGCGTACCTTTGTCTCACGGGCAACCTGTGACGCCGACTGCGATATCGCGGATGAAGCAACGCGGTTAATGGCCATTGCGGCGGCACCAGGCACCGCCGTTTTGCTGATACGGCTGAGGTTTTCAACGGCCTGCTCAAGACCTTTTATGGCCATACATCCCCCTTTCAGCGGCGACGGTTAACGGCAGGCGGTACGCCCCGTCCAAGCCAGAGATGACAACTTCCGCCATCATCCGGCGAAACCCGATCTACCCAGAAATTTTCCTCACCGATGGTCAGCGTGTCTCCACGCCGCAGCTGCCGCACCTCATCAGTCCGGACAAACAGGGACGGGCTGGAGCCTTCAACGCGCACGCCCTGTCCGGCATAGCTGATATTTTCAGGGTCATCAAAAACACCACGTATCACCGCACCTGACTGCTCACCGGATGTAATGGTGGCTGACGTTCCCATGTACCCGCGTATCGTTTCATCGGCGCGGGCAATGGCAGCATCGAACAGGTTATCGAAATCAGCCACAGCGCCTCCCGTTATTGCATTCTGGCCAGGCCGCGCTCTGTCATTTCGGCTGCCACACCGGCAGAGACACGAAACGCCGTTCCCGGCAGCACAAATGCCACAGGTTCATCCCGCGTGGCGTGAAGTGCATCAGTATGCAGCTTCACCAGTGCCACGACCGTGACCAGTTCAGACGTATCCAGAATCACGGTATCCGGCTGCGCTGATCCCACCTCATTTTCATGTCCGGTCAGCACATTTTCCCGGCTGAGAGGGGTGTCCTGACCGGCAGTTTCATCCGTGTCATCAAGCTCCTCTTTCAGCTCTGCCACACGGAGCGCCAGTTCTTCTTTCGTCCCCGTCAGGCTGACATCACGGTTCAGTTGTTCACCCAGCGAGCGGAGACGGGCAATCAGTTCATCTTTCGTCATGGACTCCTCCACAGAGAAACAATGGCCCCGAAGGGCCATGATTACGCCAGTTGTACGGACACGAACTCATC
>NZ_VPBI01000003.1:0-141925 GCF_013418795.1 Acinetobacter sp. YH12120
ACGCTTAATTCACGATAAGCTTAGGATTGATTGGTAGCGGGAGCTGGATTTGAACCAACGACCTTCGGGTTATGAGCCCGACGAGCTACCAGACTGCTCCATCCCGCATCAACAGATTTGCTGCTTAACACCAACTTATGTTTTCTGGATTATAAGTTGGTGCGGAAGGGGGGACTTGAACCCCCACGCCCGAAAGCACTACCACCTCAAGGTAGCGTGTCTACCAATTCCACCACCACCGCAGCTGTGACGCATTCTAGTCGCATCATGCGAAAAAAGAAAGTGCTAAATAAAATTATTCAGCGCTTTTAGGCGCAGTTGGTGAAGTTTCAGGCGATACTGGCTGTGCAGGTGCAGTCGTTTGTACAGTCTGCAAACTATATGCACCTGTGGTTTGTTTCTTGGCAAACACCGCTAAAGTTAAACTGGTTGCAAAAAACAATGCTGTTAAAATTGCCGTTAAACGGGTTAAAAAGTTACCTGAGCCTGACGCACCAAATACGGTTGCCGCACCACCGCCACCAAAAGAAGCACCTGCATCTGCACCTTTACCATGCTGAACCAAAATTAGTCCAATCATTAAAATGGCTAAGATAATATGTACTACCAGCACAAATGTTTGCATGCTGAACTCCTCATTATTGTGTATTTGCAAAGGCTTGCGCAATTTGATGGAACGATGCCGCATTTAAAGATGCACCACCGACCAAAGCACCATTAATGTCTGGGCAGGCTGCTAACTCTACGGCATTTTCTGGTTTTACACTACCACCATATAAAATCGGTAGAGTCACCGCATAAGCGGTGATTTGGCTTAAACCTTCACGGATTTTTGCATGCATGCTTTGCGCATCTTCAGGTGATGCGGTCTTGCCTGTACCAATTGCCCAAATAGGTTCATAGGCAATCACTATCTGTTGCCATTGCTCAGCCTCAACCACGGCAGCAATATCACAAATTTGTTGCAAAACAACTTGCTCTGCCTGACCGCTTTCACGTTGTTGCAGACTTTCACCCACACAATAAATAACTGTCAAACCTGCCTGCAAGGCATTTTTAACTTTTTCATTCAAAATGCTTGGTGTGTCTGCAAAAAGTTCACGACGTTCTGAATGCCCAACCAATACATAATCAATTTGACTGTCTTTTAGCAATTCTGCACTGACTTCGCCTGTATATGCACCCAAACCCGCAATACGGGAAAGGTCTTGTGCAACGGTATAGACAGGACGTACTGCTTCGCTCAATGCAGCTTGAATTTGAGTTAAAGCCAAAGTGACAGGTGCAATCCCCAAATGACACTTTTCAGCCTCTACAGGGCTGTCTTGTAATAATGTTTTAAATTCAGAAATAAGTTGCTGAGCATCGGCATGTATCGGATTCATCTTCCAATTGCCAACCACCCAAGGCTTAATCGTCGTAGCCGACATAGAATAACCTGCAAAAACAATTCATTTAATCGCGCACATTCTACACGCAAATCACATTTCTGCTGAGTTTTTTGTACAAGCTTTGCATCAAACTGCTGCATGAAGTATCTTTTCATGGCAGGACTTACAATTTTTTTAGCAGATTAATGTAACTGGTTCATGCTTTTAGGCGATACTTAGGTGGTGACAGCACTTTCAGATATGGTATTTTTGTGCAACAAAAGTATAATTTTAAGATACCAATTATAAACAATCTTGATTTTGAGGACGTTGGGGAATGTCAGTACAACAAGCTACACCTAGATTTACAGGTTTTATTCGACGTTTGGTCGAAGATGGGCTCGTTTCTGCTGAAAATATGCAAACTGCCATTAAAGCCGCACAAAAAGATAATGTTGATATTGTTCCCTATCTCATTCAAAACCTAAATATCGCGCCTTTAATCATTGCTGAAAAAATTTCTAATGAGTTTGGCGAACCTATTTTTGATTTAAGCGTGTATGACTCTGCGCTCATCGTGCGTGAAGGCATTGATGAAAAGCTTTTCAGCAAATATAACCTTTTACCTATTTTTAAGCGCAATCACCTGCTTTACGTTGCGACCAGTAACCCGACCAATATCGAAGCAATGGATGCCATTCGTTTCAACAGTAAAATGAATATTGAAGCCATTGTGGTCGAACACGATAAATTGGTAAAACTGATTGAACAAAACTTTGCGAGTGAGTCTGCTTTTGAATTTGAAGATGATGACTTCGATCTCAACTTTGAAGATGGTAACAGCGAACCAGAACAAGCTGCAGAAGATGAACCGCAGGGTGATGAATCCCCAATTGTTAAATACATCAACAAATTACTGATTGATGCAATTCGCATGGGTGCTTCGGACTTACACTTTGAACCGTATGAAAAAACCTATCGAGTGCGTTACCGTGTCGATGGTGTATTACGTCAAATTGCCACCCCACCCTTACAGTTAGCTAACCGCTTGGCATCACGTTTAAAAGTGATGTCCCAAATGGACATTTCTGAAAAACGTGTGCCGCAAGATGGTCGTATTAAATTAAAACTATCTAAAAACAAGTCCATCGACTTCCGTGTGAACTCGTTGCCAACCTTGTTCGGTGAAAAAATTGTACTGCGTATTCTTGACCCATCTAGCGCGATGCTAGGAATTGACGCTTTGGGCTATGAACCAGAACAAAAAGAATTGTTCATGGAAGCCTTAGAAAAACCGCAAGGCATGTTACTGATTACAGGTCCAACGGGTTCGGGTAAAACGGTATCGCTATATACAGGCTTAAATATCTTAAACAGAGAAGATACCAACATTTCCACCGCCGAAGACCCTGTGGAAATTAACTTAGAAGGCATCAATCAGGTTAACGTCAACAATAAAGTAGGCTTAACCTTCGCTGCCGCCCTGAAATCTTTCTTACGTCAAGACCCTGATATTGTCATGGTGGGTGAGATTCGTGATCTTGAAACTGCAGAAATTGCAATTAAAGCTGCCCAAACAGGTCACATGGTTTTATCTACCCTACACACCAACAGTGCGCCAGAAACTTTAACGCGTTTACGCAACATGGGCGTTCCTTCCTTTAACATCGCAACTTCGGTAAACCTCGTCATTGCACAGCGTTTGGCACGACGCCTATGCCCGCATTGCAAAGCTCCTTCCGATATTCCAAAACAAAGCTTATTGGAAATGGGCTTTACTGAAGCCGATTTGAGCAATCCAGAATTTCAGGTCTATCAACCTGTAGGCTGTTCTGAATGCCGTGAAGGTTATAAAGGACGTGTTGGTGTTTATGAAGTGATGAAAGTCACACCAGAAATTTCTAGAATTATTATGGAGGATGGTAATGCCATCCAAATTGCTGATGCGTCAGCAAAATCGGGGTTTAACAATCTGCGTCGTTCGGGGTTACTTAAGGTCATGCAGGGGGTGACTTCATTGCAAGAAGTCAATCGTGTGACCAGTGAATAGTTGTAAAATTTAAAATAAGGATAAATACGCATGGCTGTCAAAAAAGCACAGATGATGCCCACCTTCGTTTATGAAGGGATTGACCGCAAAGGGGCTAAGTTAAAAGGGGAAATTCCAGCGCGTAATATGGCCTTGGCAAAGGTCACATTGCGTAAACAAGGGATTACCATCAAGACGATTCGCCAAAAGAAAAAGAATATTCTTGAAGGCTTAATGAAAAAACGGGTGTCGACCTTAGACATCACTATTTTCACGCGTCAGCTTGCCACTATGATGAAAGCAGGTGTGCCTTTGGTACAAAGCTTTGAGATTGTTGCCGAAGGTCTTGAAAACCCCGCCATGCGTGAAGTGGTTTTAGGCATTAAAGGTGAAGTGGAAGGCGGGAATACCTTTGCTGGCGCATTGCGTAAATATCCTCAATATTTTGACAACCTATTTTGTTCTTTGGTCGAATCTGGTGAACAATCGGGTGCCCTAGAAACCATGCTAGATCGTGTCGCGATCTATAAAGAAAAGAGTGAGTTACTCAAACAAAAAATTAAAAAAGCCATGAAATACCCTGCAACGGTCATTGTGGTGGCCGTGATTGTGACCATTATTTTGATGGTGAAAGTCGTACCTGTGTTTGAAGAGTTGTTTAGCTCTTTTGGTGCGGACTTGCCTGCCTTCACTAAAATGGTGGTGAACATGTCACAATGGATGCAGAAATACTGGTTTATTCTGATTATTGTGATTGGGGTCATCATTGCAGGTTTCTTGGAAACTAAAAAACGCAGTAAAAAATTCCGTGACTTCTTAGACAAAGCGGCACTGAAAGCGCCTATTTTTGGTGACTTGGTCTATAAAGCGATTATTGCACGTTATAGCCGTACTTTAGCCACTACTTTTGCTGCGGGTGTACCATTAATTGATGCTTTGGAATCAACTGCTGGAGCAACCAATAACGTGGTCTATGAAGAAGCGGTCATGAAAATTCGTGAAGATGTCGCTACAGGTCAGCAACTACAATTCGCCATGCGTGTTACCAACAAATTCCCAGCTATGGCCGTGCAAATGGTAGCGATTGGTGAAGAGTCTGGTGCACTCGATGCCATGTTAGATAAAGTTGCAACCCACTATGAAAACGAAGTAGATAATGCAGTAGATGGTTTAACCTCGATGATGGAACCTCTGATTATGTCTGTGTTAGGTATTTTAGTCGGTGGTTTGGTTGTGGCCATGTACCTTCCAATCTTCCAAATGGGTTCTGTGGTTTAATGCAAGAATTAATCGCGTATTTTATTCAAAATCCAACTGCGTTGTACATCGCAGTTGGACTTTTTAGTTTATGTATTGGCAGTTTTTTGAATGTGGTCATATACCGCACACCAAAAATGATGGAGCAGGAATGGCGTACAGACTGCCAAATGCTGTTACATCCAGAACAAGCTATTATTGATGAAAGTAAAATCACACTGAGCAAACCCGCCTCGACTTGCCCTAAATGTCATACACCTATTCGTTGGTATCAGAATATTCCTGTACTGAGCTGGTTAGTTTTACGTGGAAAATGCGGGCACTGTCAAAACCCTATCAGTATGCGCTATCCACTGATTGAAGTTTTAAGCGCAGTTTGTGCGCTGATTGTGGTTGCCGTATTTGGCCCAACTGTACAAATGCTGTTCGGTTTGATACTGACCTATATCTTAATTGCCCTCACCTTTATTGATTTCGACACTCAACTCTTGCCCGATCGCTATACCCTACCTTTGGCTGCATTGGGCTTAGCAATCAACAGTTATGCCATCTACACCTCACCTACCTCTGCTATTTGGGGTTATGTCATTGGCTTCTTATGCTTATGGGTAGTGTATTACCTGTTTAAAATTATTACAGGCAAAGAAGGCATGGGCTATGGCGACTTTAAACTCCTTGCAGCCTTAGGCGCTTGGATGGGTCCAATGATGTTGCCGCTGATTGTGCTTTTATCTTCTTTGGTTGGCGCTATTATTGGCATTATTCTGCTAAAAATCCGTAAAGAGAACCAACCTTTTGCATTTGGCCCTTATATTGCAATTGCAGGCTGGATTGCCTTTTTATGGGGCGAGCAAATCATGAAAGTTTATTTAGGACAATAAGGACAGCACATGCGTTTTGTTTTGGGTCTAACGGGAGGAATTGGCAGCGGCAAATCTGCAGCCAGTGCATGGTTCGAGACCCAAGGCATTCACGTGGTCGATGCTGATGTTGTTGCACGAGAAGTAGTACAAAAAGGACAACCCGCGCTGACCCAAATTCAACAACAATTTGGCGACTGGGTTTTACTTGAAAGCGGTGAACTTGACCGCCGTGCCTTACGTGAACATATTTTCAAAGAACCGAGCGCCCGCCAAGCCTTGGAAAAAATTACTCACCCTGCAATTCGTGAGTCAATTATTCAGCAGTTACAGCAGGCCAACAGCCCCTATGTGATTTTAGTTTCACCGTTGCTCTTTGAAACCAATCAACATCAACTGACGCAACACACTTTACTCATTGATGCGACCGAAGCATTACAAATTCATCGAGCATCTCAACGAGATGGTCAAACAGTTGAACAAATTCATAAAATTATTCGGGCACAAATGCCACGTGCTGAAAAACAGCGCTTGGCCAATGATATTGTACTGAATGATGGGCATTTAGACCATTTGTATAGCAAACTAGAGGTATTGCACCAACAGTATTTAGCACGAGCCAATCAATCCTCACACTAATCGGTGTGTGTTTTTTGCTGCTCTAGTTGTGCTTTTAAGCTATCAGGTCTAGCCCACCAGCGCCAAGGTTGCAACGCGCCAATCCCCATCCCCAATAAACCACACAAAATTGCCAAACTCAAAGGCTCACCCAACAATGGCACTGCAAGAATGGCAGCAATAAATGGCGCCAAAGTCACGACACTACCCGCTTTAAATGCACCTAAACGCTTAATTGCTTCAACATACGTTAAGGTGGCAATAATCACGACGAATACACCATGAAAAATGGTTTGTAGCAATAAATGCATGGGTTCGGGTGCGCCAAGTTGTTTTGGGAAAAACAGTAGGTAGATTGGCACATAGACGATTGCCGACCAGATTGCTACACCTGCCATGGCGTGCCATGCTGAGAGCTTCCATTGTCTAAGTAAAACAGTAAAGATGCCCCACCAGATAGCACTGATGAAAAACAAGCCATCCCCCAAACCAAAGGCGACACCTGTTTCTTGATACATCAACACACTCATACTAGCAATTGCGGTAAGCATAATCGCAATGCTGATCCAAGTATGTCGATCAAATGGAATGCGAAACAATACCCAGGCTGCAATGGCCGTACACACAGGAATACAACCATTCAAAAAAATAGCAGCGTGTGCGGCAGGGACATAATGAAATGCACTATAGGCGGTAAGACAATAACCCACCCCGCCAATCATTGCCAAAATAAACGGCTGTTTTTTCCATAAAAATGCCGTATCTTTTTTCCAGATTAAGATCGGCATTAAAATACAAAAAGCCAAGGCAAAACGTAAGGCAGTAATATCCCAAGCACTGATCTGCCATTGTGCATTGAGCCGTGCGGTTAAGGTAAAACCACCCCAAATACACATGGTGACCAATACCAAGGCATAGCCCTGCTTTTGGGGAGATAAATGAATCACAGTGTTAAGACATAAATCCAATAAAACTCAGTATCTGTACTTAAGCTTGGCGCTGGCGACAGGCTTCATAAAGTGCCATCCCCGTTGCAACACTGACATTTAAACTTTGCAAATTGCCTGCCATAGGAATAAATACGGTTTGATCGCATTGTGACTGAGTAATTGGACGTAAGCCCGTATCTTCTGCTCCCATCACCACACATACCGCAGTACCAGTAAAATCGAACTGCTGAATTGGCAAGGCTTTTTCATCCAACATGGTGCCCACTACGCGCACATTAAACTCTTGTTTCAAATGAGCCAAAGTACGGGCCAAATTGGTGACTTGAATAAATTTGACTTTTTCTGCACCACCCGCAGCCACTTTGCGTGCAGTTGGGGTCAAACTTGCAGAACGATCGCGTGGCACAATCACTGCAGCAACGCCCATTGCGGCAGCCGTACGAATACAGGCGCCTAAATTATGTGGATCAGTCACTTGATCGAGTGCTAAAAGTAATGGCTGAGCATCCGCTTGCAGCAAACTATCTAAGTCTTTTTCATTCAAGCTTGGATGTGGGCGTACTGCCGCCACCACCCCTTGGTGAAAAGGTAGACCTGCTAATTTTTCTAAACTGTCACGACTGGCTTTTTGCACACTAATGCCAAATGGCTCTGCCAGTTCCAGAATTTTTCGCAAACGCTGATCATCACGCCCTTTTAAGGTAAATAGAGTTAAAACACGCTCTGGCTCAAGCTCCAATAATGACTCCACCGAGTGAACGCCATAATAATATTCAGGTTTTGCCATGAACGACCTCTAAATTAATGCACCAATAAAACAGCGAAAACGAAAAATCCTGCAAAGCTGACTTTACAGGATTTCAATAGAGCTAGTTTAACCGATTCAGGGGAAAATTTCTTAACTCAATTTCTCTGATTATTTGACAGGCAAACTGTGTTGAGAATGTAAAATACCCTACTCTTGATTAACCTTCGAAATGACACACGTAATCTAAAACATCGTCAGTTTCGATGGTAAAGCGGCTGCTACCTTGCACATAGAATGACTGACCTGCACGGAACAATTCACTTTCTTCGCTGTCTGCAATTTTCACACGACATTCACCAGAAATAATTTCCATGCGTTCAGGCACATGCGTTTCAAAAGTTAAGGCTTGTTCGGTCGGTAAAATCACCCCTAATGTTTTTTTGGTGCCGTCTTCAAACTGCACAGTATGACTGATGCATAGCCCACCAAAATAGACATTCGATTTTTTTACAACTGATACATGATCAAACTGAGCTGACATGCGTAATCTCCAGGTAACGCGTTTTTATATTTTGACTGATGTAGTTTAATTCTGTCCTCAGAACTAATCAATCTGTGTTTACAAAGGGGCTAGCGTAAAGTTGACCATCCCCCAGACAATGCAGAGCACGCTATACATGCTGTCTAAGGTCTTGCCGCTCCTATCCACAAATATGCACCAAGCTCCCGCGACTAAAGTGCTAAAGCTGAATGTGAAATAGTTCACCCATTCTGCCTAGACAGGCACATCTTCCCCACCCAAACTGCACTTAAAACTCCCCAAGTAAAGCATGCCCTGATTCAATGACCATAAGATGAAATGATCTGGACTTTGCTGCATTTTTTGTTGTTTGCGCTGTAATTTAAGCTAGAATTAAATAGACTCGAAGATGCTTTGATTGAAAATAACAGCCGCAATGTGGCATATCAAAAAACTTGACTCTTTTTAACTGCCACTTTTCGCAGCTTGGATGCGTTTATGCTGACTCACTTAACACTGATTAACTTTGCCCTTGCCGATCACCTAGCCTTGGATATTGAAACTGGGTTTAACGTCCTGACTGGGGAAACTGGTGCAGGTAAATCCTTACTTTTAGATGCGCTTTCTGCCTGTTTAGGTGAACGTACCGATACCAATTATGTACGTTTTGGTGCAGATAAGGCCGATGTAACTGCCAGCTTTAGCTATCAGGAACACAGTCCTGAGGCGCTATGGCTCAAAGAACATGAGTTAGCAGATGAGTCCGGAGAAATCCATTTACGACGTGTGATTTTTGCCACAGGACGCAGTAAGGCTTGGATTAATGGTCGTCCAAGCAGTTTGGCAGAGCTGAAAGAAATTGGGCGCTTGCTGGTACAATTGTATAGTCAACACAGTCAACAACAATTGCTTGAGCCGCCTTATCCAAAGCATTGGCTCGATCGTTATTATAATTTTTACGCACCCGCCCAAGCGGTACGTGATGCCTATAGCACTTGGCAAAAAAATATTCGTCAGCATCAAGCCGCACTGGATGCGCAAGCCACCCGTAAACAACGCATGGAAACGCTAAATTTACAGTTGGAAGAACTCGAAGACTTGGTGCAATTAGATTACAAAGAGATTGAGCAAGAATTTGATCGTCTAAGCCACCATGAACATATCATGCAAGATTGTAGTTACAGTCTAAATGCACTAGATGAAGCTGAACCGAATATCACCCAAGAAATTGCATCTATTATTCGACGTTTGGAATCACATGCGGGGCGAAGTGAGCAACTGTCCGAAATTTATAATTCGCTGCTCAATGCGCAAAGTGAATTGGATGATGCGACAGCCAATTTACGTCAGTTTATTGATCGTCAAAGCTTTGACCCTGAACGCATGGAAGAACTGAATCAAAAATTAGAAGTCTTTCATCGTTTAGCGCGTAAATACCGCACACAACCTGAATTATTAAAACAAGAATTTGATACTTGGCAAACTGAGCTCACTGCTTTACATGAACTTGAAGACCCTGAAACTTTGGCAGAACAAGTCGAAGTGGCTCATCAGGACTTTTTAGCCAAAGCACAACATTTAGATGACATCCGTCGTGAAGCAGCCGCACCACTTGCCAAACAACTGACCGAGCAAGTCAAACAGTTGGCACTGCCTGAGGCACATTTTGAATTTAAGTTTGAACCTTTAGAGCAGGTTTCTGCGGAGGGATTAAGTTTTATTCAATTACTGTTTACTGCCAACAAAGGTATTCCTGCTCAGCCATTAGCACGTGTGGCTTCTGGTGGCGAATTATCGCGGATTGCCTTGGTCATGCAAGTCATGAATGCCGAAAAAACCGAAGCTGAAGTTTTGGTTTTTGATGAAATTGATGTCGGGATTAGTGGTGGTACTGCTGAAATTGTGGGGCGTTTGCTCGCAGGTTTGGCACAACACGTTCAAATTTTATGTATTACCCACCAAGCACAAGTAGCAGCACAGTCTGATCAGCACCTTTTGGTGAAAAAGCGTCAGACCGACCCTGCCAGCAGTACCATTGTTGAATTAGAAGAAGATGCGCGTATTTTAGAATTAGCACGCATGACAGGCGGTGTTGAAATTAATGACACTACCTTGCAACACGCCAAACAATTACGCCAATTGAAGTTTCAACAGGGTTAAAAACCAACGCTGTCACAAAAAGAGCTTGGTGAAATCACAAAGCTCAAGTAACGTGTATCCTAAAGGAATAGGTTTTTCTAGAAGCAACTGTTTTTAAGGAGAATTGCTTAGGTGACTAAACAATATCTGACGCATCGCTGTCTCATAGCCCCGCCCGATATGAATGATGAGTTTTTTGCAAACACCGTCATCTATTTGGCACGTCATGATGAAGACGGTGCGCAAGGCATTATTATCAACCGTCCATCGGGTATCCAAATCAAAGAATTACTCAATGATTTAGATATAGACGCAGATAATGTGCATCCTCACGAAGTTCTACAAGGTGGTCCATTACGACCTGAGGCAGGTTTTGTTTTACACACAGGGCAGCCAACTTGGCATTCATCTATCGCTGTTGGTGAAAATGTCTGTATCACCACCTCTAAAGATATTTTAGATGCAATTGCCCACAATGAAGGCGTTGGACGCTACCAAATTGCCTTAGGCTATGCCAGCTGGGGCAAACAACAACTCGAACAGGAAATTGCTCGGGGCGATTGGCTGATTTGCGAATCCGACATGGACTTAATTTTTAATTTACCTTATGACGATCGTTGGGATGCCGCTTATCGTAAAATGGGCGTAGATCCAACATGGTTATCTTCCGAGATTGGTCATGCCTGAAACAACACAAGCCCAAACCATTATGGCATTTGACTTCGGTACGCAAAAAATGGGCATGGCTGTGGGGCAGGCACTGATTGAAAGTGCGACCCCTCTCGCCCTCTTTCCCATGAAAGATGGCATTCCGCAATGGGAAAACTTGCTAAAAATTATCAAGCAACATCAGCCACAATTATTTCTAGTGGGCTTACCTTTAAATATGGATGATAGCGAGTCAGAACTGTCTACCCGTGCGCGTAAGTTTGCTAGACGCTTACGCCATCAAAGCAATATCAACACCCTAATGGTCGATGAACGCCTAACCACACGTGAAGCACGTGATGAGCTTGATCATTATCAAGCCCAAGGGCGTGGTAAAAAACTCGCTGCCGATAGTCTTGCCGCAGCACTATTGATTGAAAGCTGGTATCGTGACCCTCACGGCGTTCAGCCTTAAATCCTATTTCTGAATAGATAACATCGACAAATGCAAAAGAATTGGGACATTGATCGTTAGAATGCCTAAGACCATCTGTAAAAAGTCTATTGGTCTGGCGATTTTTTGATATAAAGTGACACCATCCTTTTGGTGTGAATGGGTAAATCCGCATGGCACTGTCTAGCTTTGGCAAGATTCTCACAGTCTTAGACTTATTTTCAACCGCACGTCCTGTCATTAATGTAGATACCATTAGTGAGGAACTCGGTTTATCTAAGCCCACCAGTTACCGCTATTTAAAAGAGTTGGTTTCGGCAGAGTTGTTGCAGCGCATGAGTGGCACATCGGGAGATTACACCCTAGGGCCAAAAATTGCGGTATTGGATTTTATCTCTCGCACGACCGATCCATTGGTCACCATCAGTATTCCGTTTATGAAAAAAATTGCGGAACGTACTGAATTTTGCTGTTTGCTGACCCAACTCAATCAAGATTCCTGCATTGATGTGCATCACGAAATCTTTAAAGATACGCCTTTGCTGTCTTATGGTCGCGGCTGCCCACGTCCTGTTTATGTCGGCTCATCGCCAAAAATTATTATGGCACATCTGCCTAAAGCTAAAATTTTAGACTATTACCAACGTTTTTCTAACGAATTGGCACAAGTCAATTTTGCACAAGATGAAGATGACTTTTTGCAGCAAATGCGCAAAATCAAAAAACAGGGCTATTATTTTTCTAACGGCGAACTCGATGCAGAAATTGCAGGCTTATCTGTACCGATTCGTTTTTCATCTAAAGATGCACCTTATGCATTGACGCTGCTGGCATCTAAAAACCGTTTTGAATTTGTCAATTTGCAAAAACTGATTGAAATTTTGCAGGATAATGCAGAACAAATTGAAAAACAGGTGGAAGTACTGAATACCAGTTTTAGTATAGAACTCACTTAAAGATTTAGGTTATTGATACCTTAAAGCACTGAATTTAAATACAATTAAAATTTATTCCTGAATAAGGATTTAGAGTGCTAAATCAAGTTTTATTCAATAGCCGTGTGAAAATAGCGAAAGGTCAGATTAATTCTGGGTTGTATAATTCTATTGGACTTCATTAAGGCATGTTTCCAATAGTGTTGTGTCGTGCCACGCATGACCAACAACTGACCGCTGTGCAACAGTAGCTCAACCTTGTTGGCGCGGTGTTTATGCTGAAAACAAAATTTACGGGTTGCCCCCAAACTCAAAGATGCAATGACAGCGTGTCTGCCTAAATTCGGCTCATCATCACTGTGCCAACCCAAGCCCTGCGTACCATCTTGATATAAATTGGCCAAACATGAATTAAAGGGATGCCCGACCCATTGTTCAATTTGCTGTTTCAATCGCCACAAAGCAGGCTGCCATAGCAGTGCCTGCTTAACTGCTCCCGAATAACGATATTGATACTGCTCATCGCCATACCATGCCACTTGGCGCTGTGTCCGATAATACTGACCAAAGAGCAGACCTTCATCAGGCTGCCATGCCAAATGTTGCAGAAAATACTGCAAATAACGCTCACTATGCTCCGCACTCAGCACCAAACCATAGTCCTGCACAATGCCGTCATAAGGCAGTACGTTGTCACAACGCTCAGGTGCAAACAATTCTAGATTCATGGTCATTCCTATGCTGAATAGCTTATTGTTTAATCTAAAACAAGGATCAGGACTGCTCACAAAATGACACAGCTTTTTGGCTTGTGAGTCGTGAAGTTCATCCTTAGACTTAAAATCATCGTTCTTATAACAATAATAGCTTATGAATTTATGGCATTTATTTCAAAAATTGCGTCCCTTCGTTCGACCTTATCAGCTCTTGGTGATTGCTACCTTAGTTTTAACGCTCATCGGCTCATTAACAGCTCAAGTCAATGCACTAACTTTACAATACGCTGTTGACCGTATTAACGCCTTAATTGAGGCAGGACAAGGTCTGTCTGCAGGCTGGCACATTTTAATCACCATTTCAGCCATTTTGCTGGGTAAAGAAATCATCAATGCCTTTGTGCAGTTTGGACAGAAGTTTTATGGTGAAAAACTACGCATTTTTGTGTCACAAGATTTGGCACAGGGCATTATTGAGAAATTTTTGCGTTATCGACTGGCCTTTTTTAATCAGGACAACAACCAAGCAGGTAAATTACAAACACGTATAGATCGTGGCATTGGTTCGCTCACCCGCTTAGTGCAAATTTTCTTTATTGATATTTTGCCACTCTTTACCAGTGCAATTGTGGCTTTGGGCTTAATGTATTATGCCAATTTTTATGTGGGCTTGGTCGCGACACTCATTGTGCCTATTTATTTTTGGCTGACCTATCAGCAGGCACAAAAACTAGGAAGCTGGCGACGTAATTTACGTGATGGACGTGAGAAAAAAAGCCAAGGGATTCTCAGCATCATCAACTCAATTACCGTGATTAAATCATTTAACAGAGAAAGCATCGAAGCAGAAAAACAACTCACCCTGCAGAAAAAACTGACCCACAATCAAATGCAGACCCGCCAAACCAGTTTTTTATTTGATGGTTTAAAAAGCTTTATTGAACAAATTGGCGTGGTGCTGATTATTATTTTAACTGCTTATTTTGTGTTAGATAGACAAATGAGCATCGGCATGATCATGTATCACGTGTTGCTGTTTGGCAATGTTTCTGCCCCAATTCGCTCATTGCATCGTATTTATGATGAAGTCAATGATGCAATGATCTATTCAGAAAGCTTCTTTCAAATTTTGGAAGCCGAGCATGAAATTGAGCCAAGTGGTACGCTTAAACCAGTTATTCGAGGGCAGTTTGATCTGCAACAGGTAAACTTTTTTTATCCGAATGGACATCATGCACTCAAAGACATTCAAATGCAGATTCAGCCCAATAAAATTACCGCATTGGTGGGATTGTCGGGAGCAGGAAAATCTACCCTGATCAGTTTATTAGATAAATTCTATGAACCACAACAGGGAACAATTCAGCTCGATGGGATTGATATTAACCACATCGACACTCAATATTTGCGTGACCATATCGGCTTGGTTTTGCAAAAAAATCATATTTTCCAAGGCTCTATTTTTGAAAATATTCGTTATGGCAAAACTGATGCAAGCTTGGAAGATGTGATTCTGGCAGCCCAAAAAGCCTCTATTCACGAACAAATTTTGCAATTGCCTCAGGCTTATGACGCAGATGCCCTCATGCTTTCAGGCGGTCAACAACAACGGATTGCCCTTGCACGTATGTTCCTGAAAAATCCACCTATTATTTTTTTAGATGAACCGACTGCTAGTCTGGATGCCATTGCAACCGAACAAATCAAACAAAGCCTCGATGAAATTAAACAAGGGCGTACGGTCATCATCATTTCACATAGCTTATCGCAAATTATTGATGCCGATTACACCTATGTCATGAAAGATGGCAGGATTGCGGAACATGGCGAACATGATGCGCTTTATCATCAAAATGGGGTTTATAAAGAAATTTTTGATGCGATGGCAAAAAGTTTAAATATTGAAAAAATTGCCAAAACTTATGAGGATGATGCCGAGGAAGAAACCCATAGTTAATCAAAAAGTGCTTCAATCAGAAGCACTTTTTAATGAAGAATCACGATATTTAAGGTTGTTTCAAATATGGCCATGCCGCTTTTAAATAAATAAACATCGACCAAAGCGTTAGAATTACAGCAGTATAGAGCAACAAATAAGCCACCATTTCCAATGGTTGCCAGTTCAATAAGAACACTGAAATCGCAATCATTTGGAATGCTGTTTTATATTTCCCCACTGTAGACACCGCCACACTGGTACGTGCGCCGAGTTCAGCCATCCACTCTCGTAAGGCAGATACGGTAATTTCACGGGAAATAATTACAATCGCGGCAAAAGCCATAGAAATAGTCGGTTGCCATTGCACTAAAACAATCAATGCCGCAGCGACCATAAGTTTATCGGCCACAGGGTCTAAAAAGCGCCCAAATGCAGAGGTCTGATTCAAAGTACGTGCCAAATAGCCATCAAACCAGTCGGTCACAGCAGCAATCACAAAAATAGACGTCAAAATAATATGACGCGTCATGCCACCATCATAACCATTTACGCCCATTGCAGGCGGCCAATACGCCACCAACAAAAAAACAGGAATCAAGGCGATTCGAGCCAAAGTTAATATATTTGGAATGTTCAGGATACGACCTGTTGTCATAGACACCGCCAATGTTTCCCCTCTTTACGCTGCATATTCACAAGTTTTTTGAGGATTTGTCATCGTGAATAGGCTTCACTTTATACGAAATGCTAGTAGGTGTCACTAGGCAAACACGGTGATGGTCTGTCGGGCAATCGCTATTAGCCGATCCTGATCATCCCATAAGTGCGCATATTCTGTGGCATAACCACCGCTAGCATGATCGGTAAAAACTTTATATTTCATCCAATCTTGCAGCTGATTTTGCAAAGGATTGACATAGGTCACATGCCAAGTCAGTGAACTGGCAGGAGCGAGCTGCTCAAACATCGGCAGTACTCCAGGCGGCCACATATCAAAAGCCACCATCAAATCGGCAATGGTCATGGCACGATTCGTATGCTGTTTTGGGTTAAAACGCATCCAGCCTGCAAAATCAGGTTTATGACTAGCAGTAAACGGATATTGTCCTTCAGACCAAACCAAATCCATCTGCTGAAAACATTCAGGTGCTAAAGGATGATGCTGTGTAACAGGCAATTCCGTTGCAGGTGGAAAATTGGGCGCAGTACGTTCTTGTTGCACCACAATGCTGGATTCACGTGCCGCACCAAAACTGGCAATTAAAATGCTTTGTACTGCATCATCCTGCCATAAACGAACTTCGACACTGGTCACAGATTTGCCTTCACGCAGAATTTCCGCCGTGAGCCGTGCCCGACCTTGTTGCACAGGTCCGACAAACGTGACACTGCTGCTTAGCAAGCGCTTTTTCGGATCGGCAATACAAAGCTGGGCTTTTTGCATCATCAAACCTGCCACCAATCCACCATAAATAGTGCGCCCCTGTAACCACCCAAGCGGGATGTCTATCCATTCTTGCTCGGCAATGGCTTGATAGGTCTGTAGCAACGACATGGTTTTTCCTTAAGCGATGATGTTGTCGATATTACAGCGTTTCGATTGGATGTGAATGTTCAATGACGACAGAGTCAATGCACTTTTTTGCTATTTACCTTTGTAGAAAATACTGCTTTTTATGCAGTAAATAGGGTCTGTTGACAATTCGTCTATGTTTGCGACGTGAGAGATATATCTCGCAAGATTTTTAGCTAATATAAGGCATGAGGCAGGAAATTTAGTCATTCATGCAGCACTTTATAAATCGTACGCGCCATTACTTCACCCAGTCCGGGTACTAAAGTCAACTCTTTTTCAGAAGCTTTCAGGACACCTTGTATGCCACCAAAATGGGTGAGTAAATCACGACGACGTTTTGGCCCTAAGCCCGGAATCACTTCAAGTATTGATGAGCCACGTTTTTTATCGCGCTTGGCACGGTGCTTGGTAATTGCAAATCGGTGTGCTTCATCACGTACCTGCTGAATCAAATGCAGCGCCTTATGATCTTCAGGCAGCTGAATTTTGCTGCCATCGGTAAAATGTAGCGTTTCTAGACCAGGTTTGCGTCCTTCGCCTTTGGACACCCCAATCATAAAGGCATCCAATCCTAACTCCTGCATGACCTCCATCGCCATATTCAACTGCCCTTTACCGCCATCAATCAGCAATAAATCGGGCAGCATGGCTTTTTTATAACGGCGCGTTAAAGCTTGGCGCATGGCAGCATAGTCATCTCCAGCCTGAATATCCTGAATTGAAAATTGTCGATAATCACGTTTGCGAATACCACCACTGTCAAATACCACGCAAGATGCCACAGTGTCTTCGCCCATAGTGTGCGAAATATCAAAACATTCAATCCGATCAATCGGGCGTCCAACCACTTGCTCTAACTGATGAAAACGCTCATTTAATTCAAAGTGATTGGCGAGTTTACCTTTAATGGCATGCTGCACATTCATTTGTGCCAATTCTTGCCACTCGGCACGGGTTTCACGCACTTTATGTTTAATTTGAATTTTTTTATCGAAGTGTTGCTGTAAGGCTTGTTCCAACTCTTTGCAATCTGCCACTTCCACATTAACAATCAATTCCGCTGGAATTTCATCGGCCACCTGAAAGTAAAAGTTGGCAATAAAATCGGCCAACATTTGCCCCAAATCATCGCCCAACATATCAGGAAAATAGCTTTTACCGCCCAGCATTTTGCCATTGCGCACATGCATAATTTGCACACAGGTCACACCTGCCTGATAAGCAATTGCGATAATATCGGCTTCGCCTTTGAGTTTATAAATGGCTTGCTGTGCCTGCACATCACGCAACAAAGCCATACGGTCACGGTAAAAGACTGCTTTTTCAAATTCCAACGCTTCGGCTGCAGCTTCCATTTTGGCAATCAATTGCTGATTCAGTTCTTTACTATCGCCCTGTAAAAATCGAATCGAATTATTAACATCTTCTTTATATTCTTCGGGCGAAATCAATCCTACACACGGTGCCGAACAGCGTTTGATCTGATATTGCAAACACGGACGCTGCCGTTGAGCAAAATAACTGTTTTCACACTGCCGCACATTAAACAGTTTTTGTAACACCACCAAAGTATCGCGGGCATTGTACGCACTCGGATAAGGCCCAAAAAACTTGCCTATCTGATGCTTGCCTTTGCCGCGTCCACTGGCAATACGCGGATAAGGCTGATCTGCCGACACAAAAATATAAACATAGGACTTATCATCGCGCAGCATAATATTGTACGGTGGACGATGCAGCTTAATCAGATTTTGTTCAAGCAATAACGCTTCAGTTTCGGAACGCACCACCAAAGTTTCAATATCATAAATACGCGCCACTAAAGCCTGCGTTTTAGGATGCTCGATGGTTTTGACAAAATAACTCGACACTCGGTTTTTTAAATTTTTGGCTTTGCCGACATATAACAACTCCCCGTCTTTACCCAACATACGGTAAACCCCTGGCAATTGGGTCATATTTGCCAAAATTTTCTCGATATGCTCACCTGCGTTTGGGTTCACGAGTCATCCTATTCTTGCTACATTCTTTACATGATGTGCTGCTTTATCTGATTTTTTCAAGCTTTATCCTGTGGCATAGCGCATGATCTATCCACTAAAACGATCAGCTCAGTGCTAAAAACGATCAGTCGGCAACACAAGATTTGCTATGCTCAGGCATCTTGTCAGCAGAAGGAAAGTGCAGGATGACGACCGCACCACACGGCATACCGACCATTCAATCCGCAACGTCCCAGCCGATCAGTACACATCAGTATGTATCCGCCAAAGACCGTTTGATTGGCAAGCCGCGCTTTCATTTTGAACCTACACAAGTCATGCAATTGTTACGTCAACGGATTATTGGACAAGATGCAGCGCTGAATGAAATCGAAAAAATGCTGTATGTGGTCAAGGCCGATTTCTCCAGCACAGAGCGACCACTTTCAGTGACTTTAATGCTTGGCCCGACAGGTGTTGGCAAGACCGAAACGGTGCGCCTGATTGCCGAAGCCATTTATGGTCGCCCCGATGCCTTCTGCCGCATTGATATGAATACCTTGGCGCAGGAACACTATGCGGCTGCACTCACAGGCGCGCCTCCTGGCTATGTCGGCTCTAAAGAAGGCCATAGTTTATTTGATGAAACTGCGATTGCAGGTTCGCACACCCGCCCAGGCATTATGCTGTTTGATGAACTGGAAAAAGCCTCAAGCGAAGTGATACGTGGCTTAATGAATGTGCTAGATACAGGCAAACTGACCCTGACTGCAGGCACCAAAACCATCGACTTTCGCAATTGCATGATTTTTATGACCAGCAATGTGGGTGCTCAAGCCGCACAACAATACTTAGATAAATTGAATCTGTTACCGCAAAAAGTACAACAACTGTGCTTAAAACGCATGCCCACACAACGGATCATTGAAAAAGTCATGCAGCGTAAATTTGACCCTGAATTTTTAAATCGGATTGACCGTAGTTTGCATTATCAAGCGGTATCTGCTGATGCCCTGCCGCAATTGGTTGAAATTGAATTGGAAAAGTTAAACCATCGCCTGCAGCATCAACAGCGCCAAGTCGAACTCACTGCAGCAGCTAAAGCCTATTTTTATCAGGGGCATGATATTCGTTACGGCGCGCGGCATTTGGGGCGTAAAATTCGTACTGAACTTGAACCCATTTCAGCTTTATATTTTTTAAAGTATCCTGAAAAATCGGAAATATGTGTAGATTGCAGTGCAAATCAATTGCACCTCAAAATAGAATAAGCCCGCGACTTATGCTGCGTGAATCTTGAGAATGCCGCTCTGCTCATCCTCAAAGTTTTGATGCTTATTTTTGCTTAAAAAGCCTAGGGTCTGTTGACAATTCGTCTATGTTTGCGACGTGAGAGATATATCTCGCAAGGTTTTTTAGCTGATATAAGGCATGAGGCAGGAAATTTAGTCATTCTAAATGACTGACTCATAACGCAATAGCAGCAAAAAATATGCTCGTCCTGAAAGGCTGTGGCTAAAACTTTCTCAGATTGCGTTATGAAACTTGGCAATAGTCTCGCTATTCCCTGCGTTTCATGCCTGATCTGCTCAGTTTTAGCCTACAGCGCAAGCCATTTATGAAATGTCAACAGACCCTAGGGATTAGTCGGTAATTTCCATTCCCAAGGCTTGACTAAATTTGGTCTGATCTTTAGGTGAAACCAATACAAATTTTGGCTGCCCCGCTAGAAGATAATCAATTTTTAAACGCTTCAGCGACAAAGCAGGTGACGCTACCGAATTATTGGTTTTAGATATTTTTTGAATACTGTCGCGCGGAATATCCCATTTTAAAAACATGCAACGGATCTGCAAGCGTTCTGCATCAACCTGATAACGCGTATTGAACACAGGCCACCACAACACAAAAATGGTAATGAAATACACCCCAGTGTGCACAGGAAATGCTAACATCGTGCCTTTGGCGTACATGGTCAGCAATAACTGAATCAATAGACCAGACATACAAATTACAAAAGCCAAAACCCACCAATCTTTTTTAGAACGAAACGTTTGCATAAAAATTCCCCTATTTACTTCATTCTATACATAAAAGTAGGTCTGGATTAAAGCTCGTTGCTGAAATTGCTCAAAAATGTCATAAAAAAACGCCCCGAAAGGCGTTGTGATACTCTAAAACACATAAGGGCGAATAAAAATTAAGAAGAAAATCCCGAGCATTAAAAACCATTTTAAGAAATAGTACACACGACTATTTTTAGCTTTTAAAGCCTTGGCTTTTAAACGCACTTGATAGACATAGCCAAAGACTTTATTTAAGCCACCCGTCTGATCGCCTGCTTCATTCGGAGAGCTTGCTGCAGTCATCACATTCTTGCCAAACCAGTGATTAAATTTTTGCATCCAGCGAGATTTTAACGGACGCTCGACATCGGCAAAGAAAATAATACGGTTTTGAGAAGTGCCATTTTCAGCATAGTGAATATAGGTTTCATCAAACACCACACTTTCACCATCACGCCATGAATACCGTTCACTATCGACATCAATAAAACAACGGTCATCATTTGGTGTCATCAATCCCAAGTGGTAACGCAATGAACCTGCATACGGGTCGCGATGACGTACTAAACGACTGTCGGGCGCTAGTTCAGTAAACATCGCCGCCTTAATGCTAGGCAAAGTTTTTAATAATGCTGTGGTTTTTGGACATAATTCTGCTGCTGATGGATGCGCGGAGTCATACCATTTTAAGTAAAAACGCTTCCAGCCTGTTTTAAAGAATGAGTTAAAACCCAAATCATCGTAAGTACTTGAAGCTTTAATACCGCCCTGTTCATATAAAGCTTTGGCTTCATCACGAATCATTTCCCAATTGTCATCCAAAACCTTTAAATCTTGAAAGTGCTGGGTGTCGATATACGGTTGATTTGGTACTTTAGAGAACAAATACATCAAATAGTTGATCGGTGCGAGGATGGTAGAATGGTCAAAAAACTGACGATAAAAACTATGACGCACCTTGCCGCGCTGTTGAATATACAGCGCTGAAGCGATAAAAATCGCCAGAATAATCCACTTCAACATAGAACAACCCAAATTGCTGAAAACAGCTAAAATTCAAAATGTCGCATATTCTACTCAATTTCAGCGCATGAGGTCATAGCAGAAAATAGAACACAGCATTGCAAATCGCTATCCCCCCTATCCAGCTTCACGCTTTAAAACATCACCATCCAAACGATGGATTGACTTTTCTGTCCCAAACAACCCACTGATAACATCTATTTATCAAGCTTTTCTAAATCGAAAATGCAATACAACCTGATTAAAAATAAAAGAGAAAACAATCACTTTCATCTTTCTTTAAACATAGGATTTTAAAATCGGGTCAAAAAGCAATTCCGCGCTATGAGAAAAATCATGACCCTTGCGTCACGGCTTGATACAACTTGCTATATTTTTTTTCGATATAGTTATCGTAAGATTAGCGAGGCATATATGTGTGCAGGACTATCGCACACGCTTCATAACATCAACTTAGAAGTCCTCCAAAATAAAGGAGATCAGGCATGATCCACGCTGGCAATGCCATTACCGTCCAAATGCTTTCGGACGGAATTGCAGAATTCCGCTTTGACTTACAAGGTGAGTCGGTCAACAAATTTAACCGTGCAACGATTGAAGACTTTAAAGCTGCGATTGAGGCTGTTAAAGCAAACAATGAAGTGAAAGGTTTAATCGTCACTTCTGCGAAATCAACCTTTATCGTGGGTGCAGACATCACCGAATTTGGCGCAAACTTCGCTCAAGGCGAACAAGCCATTGTGGATTGGGCATTGCCTGTTCACGACATTTTCAATGCTTTTGAAGATTTAGAGATTCCTAAAGTTGCTGCAATCAATGGTATGGCATTGGGCGGTGGCTTTGAAATGTGTTTGGTATGTGACTACCGTGTCATGTCAGACCAAGCACAAGTGGGCTTACCAGAAATCAAACTCGGTATTTTCCCGGGCTTTGGTGGTACGGTTCGTTTAAGCCGCGTTATTGGTATCGACAATGCGGTTGAATGGATGGCAATGGCCAACCCTAAACGTCCTGATGCTGCACTTAAAGACGGTGCTGTAGATGCTGTAGTTGCTGCAGATCAATTACAAGCGGCTGCGCTTGATTTGGTTAAACAAGCCATTGCAGGTCGTTTGGACTGGAAAGCAAAACGCCAAGAAAAATTAGACCCAGTGAAATTGAACCCACTTGAACAAATGATGGCGTTCAACACTGCAAAAGGTGCGGTATTAGCCAAAGCGAATCCTGCACAATACCCTGCACCAAAACTCATGCTTGATTCTTTACAAGCAGGTGCAAGCTTGCCACGTAATGACGCACTCAAAGCGGAAGCGGAAGGCTTTGCTAAAGCTGCGGTAACGCCACAAGCAGGTGCATTGATTGGTTTGTTCATCAACGACCAAGTGGTGAAGAAGACCTCGAAAAAATATGAAAAAGGTGCGCATCCTGTTAACCAAGCGGCTGTACTCGGCGCGGGTATCATGGGTGGCGGTATTGCTTACCAAGCGGCAAGCAAAGGCACACCAATTATCATGAAAGACATTGGCAATCCACAATTGGCATTGGGGATGTCTGAAGCAAACAAATTGCTGACCAAACAAGTTGAACGTAAAAAAATGACACCTGCCAAAATGGGTGAAACTTTGGCACGTATCCGCCCAACTTTAAGCTATGACGAGTTTAAAGAAGTAGATATCGTGATTGAAGCCGTGACTGAGAATCCGAAAGTCAAAGGCATTGTGTTGGCTGAAACTGAAAAATCAGTACGTGAAAACACCATTATCGCGTCAAACACATCAACCATTTCGATTACACGTTTGGCAGAAAACCTACAACGTCCAGAAAACTTTGTCGGCATGCACTTCTTTAACCCAGTGCACATGATGCCATTGGTAGAAGTGATTCGTGGTGAAAAAACTTCACCTGAAGCGATTGCGACTACTGTGGTGCTTGCTCAGAAAATGGGTAAAACACCAATCGTAGTGAATGACTGCCCAGGCTTCTTGGTGAACCGCGTATTGTTCCCTTACTTTGGTGCATTCGACTTGTTACTTAAAGATGGCGCAGACTTCCAGCAAGTTGACAAAGTCATGGAAAAATTCGGCTGGCCAATGGGCCCTGCTTACCTGATGGACGTTGTTGGTATCGACACGGGCGTTCACGGTGCAGAAGTCATGGCAGAAGGTTTCCCAGACCGCATGAAGCCAGACTATAAAGGCTCAATCCAAGTCATGTACGAAAACAAACGTCTTGGTCAAAAGAATGACGTAGGTTTCTACAAATATGAATTGGATCGTAAAGGCAAGAAAGCCAAAGTGGTCGACCCAACTGCGTATGAGCTTGTAGCATCTGTCGCAACATCTGAAAAACGCGAATTTGATGCACAAGAAATCATTGACCGTATGATGCTTGCGTTCTGTAACGAAACTGTACGTTGCTTAGAAGACAACATCGTGGCGACACCATCTGAAGCAGATATGGCGATGATTATGGGCGTAGGTTTCCCTCCATTCCGTGGTGGTCCATGCCGTTACATCGACCAAACAGGTGTTGCTGAATATGTTGCGCTTTGCGACAAGTATGCACACTTAGGAAAAGCTTATGAAGCGCCACAAATGTTGCGTGACATGGCTGCTAACAACAAAAAATTCTACGGTTAAGGAGCAACGTGAATGGCTACTTTAAATCCACGTGACGTTGTCATCGTTGATGGCGTACGTTCTGCAATGGGTAAAACCAAAAACGGTATGTTCCGCAATGTACGTGCTGACAGTCTATCGGCTGAATTGGTTCGTGCTTTAGTTGCTCGTAACCAGTTTGATGTCAACGAAGTTGAAGATGTGATCTGGGGCTGTGTTAACCAAACCCTAGAACAAGGTATGAACATTGGTCGTAATATTGCTTTATTGGCTGATCTTCCAAAAACAGTTGCAGGTCAAACTGTAAACCGTCTGTGTGGTTCTTCAATGCAAGCTATCCACACGGCTGCGGCACAAATTGCAACCAATCAGGGTGATATTTTCATCATTGGTGGTGTAGAGCACATGGGCCATGTGGGCATGATGCACGGCATCGACATCAACCCTGCTGCATCTAAGCACTATGCCAAAGCATCAAACATGATGGGCTTAACTGCTGAAATGTTGGGTCGCATGAACGGTATTTCTCGTGAAGAGCAAGATGCTTTTGGTGTGGAATCACACCGTCGTGCATGGGCTGCAACGCAAGAAGGTCGTTTTAAGAACGAAATCATTGGCATTGAAGGTCATGATGCAAATGGCTTTAAACAGCTGTGCGACATCGACGAAGTGATTCGTCCAGATGCTAATCTTGAATCGTTCCAAGCTTTACGTCCTGTATTTGACCCGAAAGGCGGTACAGTCACTGCGGCAACATCTTCAGCATTGTCTGATGGTGCATCTGCAATGCTGCTCATGTCTGCTGAACGTGCACAAGCATTGGGTTTGAAACCACGTGCGGTGATTCGCTCTATGGCAGTTGCAGGCTGTGATGCAGCAATCATGGGTTATGGTCCAGTACCTGCAACACAAAAAGCGCTTAAACGCGCTGGCTTGTCAATTGCAGACATTCAAACTTTTGAATTAAACGAAGCATTTGCTGCACAAGGTTTGTCTGTACTGAAAGGCTTAGGCATTTATGACAAGCAAGACCTTGTGAACTTGAACGGTGGTGCAATTGCACTCGGTCACCCATTGGGTTGTTCAGGTGCACGTATTACCACTACGCTGTTAAACGTGATGGAACAACAAGATACGCAAATTGGTCTTGCGACTATGTGTATCGGTCTTGGTCAAGGTATCGCGACCATTATTGAACGTGTGTAATTTGTTCTAAGCAATAAAAAATCCTCGCAATATGCGGGGATTTTTATTTTATTGTTTTCAGAATTTATAATTTTAAGATTTTATTCTCTTGCATAGTTATATTTGAATATAAATGCTTGATCACTCAATCAGATCAGCAACTCCCCCATCAACCAAGTCATATAACGGTCTTTATCCATAAAGTCTGGCGCACTGCCTGTATCTAGACAGTAATATTGCTGATTAAATTCAATCACGATTTGTTCAGTTTGATGCCAGTCTTCAATCAAATGAAAGTGCTGATTGAAAAAGAAACGGTTTTTTCCCCAATTATTTAAGTTTTCGAGTTTAGGGTAGTTTCTATTTTCTAGAAATTGTAAATACAGTTGTTGAATGTCATCAAAAACTTGAATGTTGTTCATCTCGAACCTGCCTATACCAAGCTGTTAAATCAACAGGCTCAGTCTAGGCAAGACAGTTGAACAGCAGATGACATTCTTTTGACAATTTGATGTAAGTGTTTAAAGCAACTGCACTATAACTTGGCTTTCAAAGCACGTTGATGATGCTGACTGATTTGCTGCATTTGGTGATTTAACTGCACAATTTCTTGATAAACCGTATTAAATTCTTTTAATGGTGCATCTTCATAAAACATGAAAGTCTTATTTTTCAGCTCCCATTTATTATTTTTTAAAATGGAAAATAACACATAAGCTTTGCCCAAGTTCTGTTTTTCCAACTCATACAAAGCATGCCCCTGATCATTATGGCGGCTTTCAATTAAGGATTCTGCCAAATGACGGCGTAAACTGTTTTCAATGGGCAAGGCTTCAATTTGCTCCAATGCCATTGCTTCATGTTGTTCTAAATGCTCCTGATACAACTCCACCATAGCACGTACTTGTGCCAGCATGGCTTCGGTGTCGGCATAGTCCTGTTTTTTATCTTCAGCCAAACGCTGTGGATCTAAAAACTGATCCCAATTTAAAGCTTTGAGTTCACGCAAATAGCTATTTCTGGCTTCAGCACTTTGTACCATGTGGCTCAGCACAAAATTGGCCATGACCTGATAATCCCCCTCTAAGCGTGAGTCTTGCACATTAATCTGAATCGGTTTAGACCAATCCTGTGCCTGTACAAAAATCTGTTCAGCTTTTTCATAAATCACGTTTTGATAGGCGTGTAATTGCGTCACTTGTTTTTGCTGACTGCTGTATTGATAAAACATCCACCCAAAAATAATAACCGTTACACATCCAATGATTAGCACTATCCGTCGCATGAGTGCCCTCTTATTTTTAATATTTGCTTTATCTTACCGTGAAGCCCATCACATTTGTATAGATTTCATACTTATTTTACTAAGCTATTGGAATATACCAATTTCTATTTGACCAGACACTCAAAAACAAGTTTCCTTGAACTTACTGCTTTAAATTTTGTACGGCATCCCCATCTTAGTAAAAAATAGAATTTGAGATTTTTCATGCGCGTTGATATTTGGTCAGATATTGTTTGCCCTTTTTGCTACATCGGGAAAAAACGTTTAGAAACTGCAGCTCAAGAAGCAGGTGTGGAATTAGAAGTGCACTGGCACAGTTTTGAACTTGACCCAGATGCCCCGCCACGTCAGGAAGTTTCCAATTCTGAACGCTTGGCACAAAAATATGGCCGTACTGTAGCCGAAGTTGAAGACATGCAACGCAATATTGCAGAAATGGCAAAAGCTGAAGGCATTGACTTTCAATGGGAAAATGCCAATTCAGGCAATACCTTTAATGCCCATCGTTTGGTGCATTTGGCGCAAAGTAAAGGCTTGGGCAGCGAAGCCAAAGAAGCTTTTTTCTATAGCTATATGACTCAAGGTTTGGCAATTGGCGAGCGTGAAACACTAGAAGATGTTGCATCACGTATTGGGCTGAACCCTGTAGAAGTGGATGATGTTTTGGATTCTGACGAATATGCCGACTTTGTAAAATTTGACCAAGAAGTTGCACGTGAACAATTAAACGTCACTGGCGTACCGTTCTTCGTATTTGATCAGCGTATTGCTTTAGCAGGTGCGCAGCCACGCGAAGTTTTTGTGCAAGTTCTGCAAAAAGCCCTTGAAACAGCAAGCGAGCTAGAGCTTGAAGATGCAGCAAGCTGCGATGCAGAACAATGCGATGTATCTGAACCTAAAGCTTAAGATTGAAATACAGACAAGGCTGAATAGTGTTCTTCCGGCTGATTAGACGCACAAAAAAATCCCATTACGGGATTTTTTTGTGCTTTTAAAATGGGTCAAAGTTCCAGCTTTGCCCCGCAACCATGCTTCGGTTAGTTGTCATCTTACTATGCTTCGTTAATGAAGCGAGGTGTTATTCAACCAAGAAGCTGATTTTTAAATTGACCCGATACTCCGTGATTTGATTGTCTTTAACCACCACTTTTTGTTCGTTAATCCACGCCCCTTGGACATTTTTAATTGTTTCTGTCACTTTAGCGATTCCAGTCTGAATCGCGTCTTCAAAACTTTTTGTACTGCTTGAATTAACTTCAACTACTTTTGCAATTGCCATGATTTTCTCACTGTCCTTTATCGTTATTGGAATTCCATCATAGATTAAAAAAACCGCATTTTTAGACTGTTTAACCAATCACAGCCAAAACATTACATGATTTCACACTGTCAAAAACTGTCACCATTCACCCGCATTTCAGACTTATCTAAATACAAATTTTGCAGACATCTCAACCATTTAAGCCTACACAAAAAACTAGAGCTAAAACTCTAATATATTGTTTTATATTGCTATTTTTAAAATAATTGCCGAAATGATCATTTTGTAAATTTTAAACTTTGTTATGATTCATGTGAATTTTTTATTTCGTTTGATCTCCCTACGATGTCTATTCTTCTGCCTAGACATTAACACTTTGGATGGATATTCCCATGAATATGTTTAAATCTGTTTTGATGGTTTCACTTTTAGCAATTGCTGCAAATGTATCTGCTCAAATTGTGCATGTACCTGATTTTCCAACTCAAAAAGTGAATACAGAATCGGCTGCATCTGAAGCTGTTGTAAATGAACCAACTTCGCAAAAGGCAGCTTAAGTTACGCGTTTTATCCACTAATTTTAGCTGTATTAATCTCTCCCATTTCTCTCCCCAAACAGCAGTCTAAAGCAGGCTGCTGTTTGTTTTTCTAATGCTAAATTTGCTTTAAATCGTCCATGCGACATCTAAAAACTGTGTTCTACCCAATTGCTAATACTTTTTTGGCACTGCGATTTAAATTTTTTTGATTATTTTTCATATAAAAAGCGCATTTTTTGTCAATAATGTCTAAAAAAGCACAAAAGCTGACAATTTTTAGCATGTATTTTTTAATTAAATCCATATAATTAAAGTGATTTTTTTTCATTGCTATAGCAGATGCCTATGCAACAACTTCAAGCACTTATACAAAGAAAAATTCCACCTCAAGCGATTGAGGTCAGCCATTTAATCGAATTAGCCAAACGCTATCCTCAACCACAATCGGCAGAATATAAATTGATTGAATTGGCTCTGAATATTGTCTTGGCAGATTATTTGGAAAAAGCACAACAACATATTTAAGTATGCATCAATGAATACACTAGAAAAATCACTGTTGATTAAAGAATTACACGACTTGATTGATGCTTTAACGCATAAAAGACTCAGTCTGTATGAAACAGCCAAAGCCAAAGCACGCATTAAAGAAATTTTTATGCTGTGCGATAAACCGATTTTTCAAAAACAGTTGCTCACATTTAAAGCCTCACAAAATCCAATTCAAACTGCGGTAACTTTTGCAGAACAAAGTTTATATGCACAATCTTTTCGTGGCGTATTTACACAACTTGAAGCACTTGAAACAGTACTTTATCAACAGCCTGAAGCAGGTTGGGCGATTTTGTATCAACCGAGAGCAGGTTGGCAAATTTGGTTAATTCCTGCTGCTGACCGCACTGCTTTACTAAGTGAGTTTCAAGATTTAGAGCAGGTCTATCGCTGGATGTTGGAACAGCAGCAACAATATCACTGCCTTCAAACCGATGCAGAACTCAAGCAAGCTGCTGTGCTAGAAGCTGCTCAAACTGTAACGATAGAAGCAGCACAAACTCAACCAATTTTTGCCACTGTAGACCCAGAAGAAAATAAAGCTGCAGATCCGCCAATTCAATTTGACTTTATTAGAGACCACATCGCTACAGAAGAAGTTGCCTCGTCTGATACTCAAGTTTTGGACGTGGCTAAAGATGAACTTACAATTGAACCGACAGCAGACCAAACGATCATTTCCAATGCAACATTGGATATAACTCAGCCTGATGCAACGACAATAGATACTGCCCAGATGACGGCTGGCACGCAAAAACCAAGCGTCAACCCAGCTTATAATCTATTGTTAAGCCAATATAGTTGCCCCATTTCTGCGCTCAATCTTAGCCAAAATGAGTCAGCACAGTTGTATCGGGTCTTTTTGCCTGAAGCGCCAGAAGTCACGCAATATGCCGATGTATTGGTGCATTTGTCTGATCCCGAAGAAGATCAGCAACAAGTGTTGGCGCGTGCGGTATATTTGGCAGAACAAACCAATACGCAAGGACGCTTTATTAAATATGTGGTACTGCTTGGCGCATTAGATCAAATGCAAGCGATTCGTTTGACTCAAAACTTTTGCCAACAGTTTGAACATGAAATTGCAGCAATACGTGAAATTTCTTGGGAAAAATTACAAGAACATTTATTTGATTTCGATCAGCTTTTTCAATGCTATAGTCATGATGCTCAAATCGTGTGGCAGCAAGAGCATTATTTTCCTTTCATTCCGATACAGCACATTCAAACTACTAAGTTTATTCAGTTTGAAGAAAGTGAAGCACAGAGTCATACCCCTTTGATTTTACTGAAAGAACGACAAAAAATTCGTGTGATTCATGGTCAAAAGCGCTTACAACTGTCCCGTACTGAACAAGCTGTACCGCATATTTTATTAGATCGACAACAAGGTATTAGTTGGCAAATGATTCAAAAAGTCATCTCCCAATTACAGCAACCGATTGATGCTTTGCAGTTGTGCCAAGCGCTTCAAATGCATCAAGAAAAAGAGGTTTCTGCCTAAAAACTGCCGTTTATATTATGATTTTGTAGCCAAGTCTTGCTTTTATCTCATAGATTTTCAACACTAACAAAAATGGCTTAAAGATCAGTAAATAATGTCAAGAATAAAGCACACATCGCCTTTTATATTAAGCTGTCTCTTAAGTGGGGTCGCAGGCATCACTTTTGCACAAGAATCAACTCAAGCAGTGGATCAAGCCCATACGTCACTGCCACCTTATGAATTGCCTGTCGCTCCGCCAAGTGCAGTAGATAAAAGCAGTTTTTATTACACGATTCCACGTTGGATTGATGCTACACCGACGGTGTTACCCGAACAATCCAATGAATCCATTGTACCTGCCACCGCAGAAACGGAACATTTAACTTGGTTCGATCAACGTCAAAAAAATATTCGCAACTGGGCAGATAAAACAGCACATAAACTGGATAACTGGTTTGGTGAACCAAGTCCTGAACAGCCTGCCTCAGCCACTTTGCGGGTTTTGGTCGATAGCAGTTGGGATAAGCATAATGAATATGAAGTCAAACCTCGTATTCGCGGGAAAATCAAACTGCCTACGCTTGAAAATAAACTCAGTGTGGTCTTTGGTGATGACTCGCTCGATAACGAATTGCAAAATAACGTCGCCATTACCAACGAAAACCCAGCGCATGATGCAGACAAAACTGTAGACAGCAAACGTAGCCGTGAAGACAACAGTTCTCTGGCATTACGTTGGTCGAACTTTGCCGAGCGTCTACCTTTTGAAACAGATGTCGATTTAGGGGTACGTTCTGGCGATGATATTTATCTGCGTTTAAAAGCCTCTAAAGACTGGACTTTGGAAAATGATTTCTCTTTTCATGCCGAACAAATTTATCGTTATGGCATCGACAGTGAAAATTATCTCAGAACCAACTTGGAGCTCACGCACGCACGCCCCAATCAGGCTTTCTTGTCCAATCAATTTAGCCTGACCTATGCCGATGAACAAGATGATGATTTGGTTTGGGACAACTACACCTTTAGACAACATCAATTCTTTGCAGGCAACCGCTTTAACTATGGCATTTATACAGGCGGTTATTATCACGATGATGACTTACGTTTAAATCGTTGGGGGCCATTTGTCTCCTGGCGTCAACCATTTTTACGTGAATGGTTCTTTATTCAGGGCGATGTCAATTATTTAAATGATGATCGTGCAGATCGTAATCATTATCTCGGTGCTTTAGTGCGTTTAGAAGCCATTTTCTAAACAGGTAACATCTACAATCAAGCCAAATTAAAAAACCAAGTCTTGCGAACAGGACTTGGTTTTTTTGCAAGATGATCTTGCAAGATGACGATGCATTATTTGTACAACGCATCATCGATCATGTTCATGCGAAAGCAGACTTACTTTAACAGTAAGCTATTAATACGTTTCACATATTCCGCTGGGTCTTCAGGCAAGCCACCTTCAGCAATCACAGCTTGATCAAAAATCACATGCGCCAAATCATCAAATTGATTGGAGTCCTGTAATTTTTTCACCAAAGGATGCTCTGGGTTGATTTCCAAAATTGGCTTCATATCAGGTACAGCTTGCCCTGCATCCTTCAACATACGAATCAATTGTGGTGACAGTTCACCTTCACCTGTTACCAAACAAGCAGGGGAATCAACCAAACGTGTAGTCACACGCACTTCTTTGGTTTTACCGCTTAAAGATGCAGACAATTGCTCAACCACAGGTTTAAATTGTTCTGCAGCCGCGTCTAAAGCTTTCTTCTCTTCAGCATCTTGTAGATCGCCTAAATCAACCGCACCTTTAGATACGTTTTGCATTGGCGTGCCATCAAACTCCTGCACAAAGTTCATCGCCCACTCGTCTACGCGTTCTGCCATCAACAACACTTCAATGCCTTTTTTCTTAAACAACTCCAACTGTGGAGAATGCTTTGCTGCGTTCAAGTTGTCTGCCGTAACGTAGTAAATGGCTTTCTGACCTTCTTTCATTCGCGCTTTATAGTCCGCCAATGAGGTACTGATGTCATCATTACTTGAAGTAGCGTAGCGTAATAATTTCAGGATACGTTCACGGTTGCCAAAGTCTTCGCCTAAGCCTTCTTTTAAAACTGAACCAAATTCTTGATAGAATTGCTTAAATTTTTCTTGGTCTTTTTCATCTTCAGACTTGGCTAAATTGTCCAACATGGTCAACACACGACGGGTATTGCCTTCGCGGATGGTTTTCACATCACGGCTTTCTTGCAATAACTCACGGCTCACGTTCAATGGCAAATCGGCGCTGTCCACCACACCTTGTACAAAACGTAGATAGTTCGGGATCAGGTTGTCTGCCTCATCCATAATAAATACGCGCTTCACATACAATTTAATCCCCGCTTTGGCTTCACGAGTAAAAATGTTGTGCGGTGCTTTACTTGGCACATACAACAACTGGGTGTATTCAGTACTGCCTTCAACGCGGTTATGCGCCCATGCCAATGGTGCGTCAAAATCATGACTGAGGTTTTTATAAAATTCGATATACTGTTCTTCACTAATTTCGTTTTTATTGCGCGTCCACAACGCACTGGCCGAGTTAATTGCTTCCCACTCATCAGTTTTCACATACTGACCTGCTTTCGGTGTTTCACCTTCAGCTGCTTCTTCTTGCTGCCATACTTCTTTCTGCATTTGAATTGGCAAACTGATGTGATCAGAGTATTTATTGATGATCTGCTTAACTTTGTAGCTTTCTAAATAATCCAGCGCATCTTCACGCAAGTGCAGAATAATATCGGTACCCCGTTCTGCTTTGTGAATTTGCTCAACATCAAACTCGCCAGTACCCGCACTGCTCCAACGCACGGCTTCATCTGCAGCCAATCCTGCACGGCGTGATTCCACAGTAATTTTATCTGCCACGATAAAACCTGAATAGAAACCCACACCAAATTGACCAATCAATTGCGCATCGGCTTTTTGATCGCCCGTCAATTTTGACATAAAGTCTTTGGTGCCCGATTTGGCAATGGTACCCAAATGCTCAATCGCATCCTGCTGACTTAAACCAATGCCATTGTCTGAAATGGTCAGGGTTTTCTTGTCTTGATCTAAGCGGATACGCACACGTAAATCAGGATCATTTTCATAATATTCAGGATGGTTGATGCCTTCAAAACGTAATTTGTCGCAGGCATCCGATGCGTTAGAAATCAGTTCACGCAAGAAAATTTCAGGGTTGGAATAAAGAGAATGGGTCACCAAATGTAATAACTGCGCCACTTCGGCTTGGAAACTGTGTTTTTGGCTGTGCTCGCTCATTCATCACTCCTTAAATTCATAAACATGGTTATTGTTGGATGTGTTAATGAATTGGAGTGATTGCCTGATTTTTCAAGCCTAAACCTAGAAAAATTTAAAAAGGTGCACGTTGATAAACCTGATTTAAATGATCCTCCAATTTCTGCTGACGCAAATTATACACTTGGGTTAAACAATCGACTGAAGTACCACAACGATCACGCAATTCTAACCAACGAAATTGTTCATCACGAATTTGTGAACGCGTCCCCATAGCGACCAAACGGCTAACAATACGATAGGTGGTTGCCATTTTCACATCGGCATCATTGACCGCACGATGTTCACAAATGGCATGTTCTGTTGGTGTTCTGGCTTTCTCACAAGAAAAACTCGCCGCATGCCCCGCGACACTCAGCATTAAACCAACACATATAGGCCAACCGTATTTTATCAACATGAATTAATTCCTTCTTTATCGTTCTTTACTTTATCTTTCAGACTGTAAATGAACATGGCACATGCACTCAATTTTTTCATTCGATACATTTGTTATTTTTTGCGATAAAAAACCCCATCATAAAGATGGGGTTGCGCTGATTTTTATTATTATAAAGAGCTACTTTTTATAATTAAAATTTGTAGCTATAACCGATGGTGTACACCATTGGGTCGATGTCTAAATCGAATTTTTTAACTGTAGTGCCACCCGCTTTAACAGTCACTTCAGGACTCAATTGTGCATAACGAGCATCAAAGAATACGCCCCAGTTTTTAGCATCGGCAGGTTGGAAGTTAAAACCGATTTGACCTGCAAAACCAAAATCTTCTTTAACTTTTACTTTCAAGGCAGCTAAATCACCTGATGTTTTTTCATCCCATGCTACAAATGCAGTACCACCGACACCAATGTATGGCGTGAAACGGGTTGAATTTTTAAAGTGATATTTAGCCGTTAACGTTGGCGGTAAATGCTTAATTTTAACAGCATTCTCGCCCTCGTAAGCTACATCATGGCTGATTGGTGTCGCCAACAATAATTCTGCAGAGATATTGTCATTAAAGAAATATTCTACAGATGGTGTAAATGCATATTCATGGTCAGCTTCAAAATGGCCAACGTTTGGTACTGTAGTATCTTGAGTTGGAGAAATTACAGAACCACCAACTTTAACTTGCCATTGACCTGCCATAGCAGAAGCAGACATTCCCATTAATGCAATTAGAGCAACATGCTTTAACATTTCAAAACCACCTTTAGAATAAAAATCTTAACGCTTAATTAATATTAAACACGACCACTATTAATATGCAACACATATTAAACATAATATTTTAATTATTTTATAAACTATTCATTATTATATAAATTTATTTTAAATAGACCAAATTACTTGGTTTTAAAACCCGAGTTAATTAATAAAGTTTATATTATTATTTCCCGACTATATTACTCAATTTTACTTAAAAAATATATTAAAAGGTTTATTTGAAATACATCTTATATTTATTTAAAAATTAAAACAAATTTATTTTAAATTGATTAATTCACTCAGGTTTTATATTTTTAAATCACAGGAAATTAATAAAAATTATTAAAATTAAATAAAGAGAATTAAAATCACCTTCATTCTAATATACGAAGCTGAAAACAATGAAAACAGACTATTTTGTTTAGAGATTTAAAATCGTGTATTGAGATGCAATCGGCAGATGTGAGGATGAAATTGAAGTATATTTTTTTGTTGTTTTAACACTGTGCTGCAACGTGCCCAGCCTATTCTGAACACGTGCGCTTACGCATTTTGGTGATGATTTACAGCACCATCGCTGCAATCCAACCAAAAATGATCAATGGGATATTAAAGTGAATAAAAGTCGGTACCACACTGTCCTTCATGTGGTCGTGTTGCCCATCCATATTTAAGCCGGAAGTTGGCCCTAATGTTGAATCCGATGCTGGAGAACCCGCATCTCCTAAGGCTGCTGCTGTACCAATAATTGCAATGGTCGCGGCAGGACTAAAACCGAACTGCAGACATAAAGGCACATAAATAATTGCTAAAATAGGTACGGTAGAGAAAGACGAGCCAATCCCCAAGGTGATTAACAAACCAATCAGCAACATTAAAAATGCTGCTAAGCCTTTGCTGTCACCGATCCACTGTACCGAAGCTTCCACCAATGCAGGTACTTGATTGGTGGCTTCAATCACTGCTGCGAAACCTTGTGCAGCAATCATAATAAAGCCGATGAGTGCCATCATCCGCATACCGGTAATAATCACATCATCCGCTTCTTTCCATTTGAAAATTCCTGCACAGCTTAAAATGGCAACACCCACCAAACCTGCCAGAATCATCGAATCTGAATACAATTGCACTGCTAAGGTTGCAATAATCGCAAACACTGCCATCCACAGCGTAAATTTAGCAATTTGTGGTGCTTGTAAGCTTGACCCTGTTGTGTCTGCATTGAGTTCACTCGAAATGCTTTGAGTACGTTCTAGCTGCACATCTAGATAGTGTCGTGGGTTGCGATAACTTACAAATAACGCAATCAATAGCCCAATAAACATCCCAAACACAGGAATAAACATGGCAGCAGGAATATCTTCATTTTGAATGGCAAAACCATACGGAGCACCAAAGGTGTTGATATTGTGCGCCAAAATATCATTCAGAAAGATTGCACCGAAACCCACAGGAACAAACATATAGGTGGCAACCAAACCAAAAGTCAGCAAACAAACCACTGCACGACGGTCTAGGTTTAAATGATTGAAAACACTTAATAAAGGTGGAATCAATACAGGAATAAATGCAATATGTACAGGGATTAAGTTTTGTGAAAATACCGCTGCCAAAGCCACAGTAAAATAAATCAGATATTTAACGCGGTTCTGTACCTTAGTATTACTGCCACCTGTTAAAGTGCGAATCAGCTTATACGCCAATAAGTCTGGCAAACCTGAACGTGCCAAAGCCAAAGCAAATGCACCTAAAATACCGTAAGCAAGAGCAATTTTAGCGCCACCACCTAAACCATTATTAAACGCATCTAAAGTGCCTTGTAAGCCTAAACCAGCCAGTAAACCACCTGAGACTGCACCAATAACCAAGGCAAAAACCACAGGCACACGAGCCAACGACAATCCGAACATGATTGCAATGGCAGCAAGAATTGCGAACATAAGAGATGAAAATTCAAAAAAGAAGCTATTTTATCAGAGATTATGCAGATTGGAGTTGACCAAACATTCAACTCCGACAAGCGTTTCTGATTTAAATTGCTGCAGCATGTGAATTTGCATGACCTAAAGCAAAATCACGGATGGCAGTAGCAACTGCTTGCGGCTGACTAAGAATCGCCCAGTGATTAGCTGCCAATTCCACACGTTGAAAATCATCTACCCAAAGCGACATTTCATCAATCAATTCAGCACCCACAAATTGATCATATTTCAAGACAATAGCTTGCACAGGACAAATTGCGTAACGCTGCCGCGGCTTTAATAAACGTGGGATAAAATTGGCACGATATAAATTGACGCCATAGCGCCCATCTTTGCGGATATTAGGATTGATCGCAATATCTTGATCACGTTCTAAACGTATCACCACCTGACGCCATTGTTCAGGTTGAAAAAACTGCCAAACTGTAGGTGCAAGTGCAGGAAGTTGAAAGGCGGCAATATACCAAGATTTACGCATTTGTTTGAAAAATTTAATTTTATTTTCAGAAAACTGCTTACGCATCCAGAACGCTGCATGATCCAAACATGGGCCTGAAATACTGCTGTACGATAAAATTCGTCCCTTTAATTCTGGATCCGTCACTGCTTCCCAAGACTGAATTGAACCCCAGTCATGAGCTGCCAAGTGAAATGCACGCTGCCCCAAAACGGCATTAGCAACAGCCATTAAATCTGCAGCCAATTGAGCCAAGCTATAGACACGAATGGATTTAGGAATGGAGGATTGTCCCGCACCGCGCACATCATAACTCACCACATAAAAATCTTGTACCAACACGGCAATCACGCGTTTCCAGACTTCTTGGTTATCTGGATAGCCATGCACCAAAATCAGTGCAGGTGCTTTTTTTCGCCCCAAGTTTTGACATAGAGCTGTTGTCGATCAGAGGTTTCAATCCATTGCGTTTGCGCTTGCATATACATCTTTTTTATTTTTATTCACCTTTGTTGCACTCAGCATAACAAAACATGCCATATTGATGCCTAAATTTTAGACTAATATAAGGCATCCAGACTTGAAAGATATAGTTAAAATCATATGAATCTGCTTAAAAAACTACAAAGTATTCCACTTATTTCTAAATATTTTTTAAATCGGTACCCACCCTATCGGGGTGCAGGTATTGAAATTGATCAAATCGATTTAGCCAACCACCATGTCCGTGTCAAAATGCCACTCACTCGCAAAAATCAAAATATTGTCGGCGTACATTTTGGCGGCAGCCTCTATTCCATGGTAGATCCATTTTATATGTTAATTCTGATGCATCACTTGGGTTCAACATATATTGTTTGGGATAAAGCGGCAACGATTCATTTCCTCGCCCCAGGACGCAGTACGGTGTATGCCGATATTCGCCTGAGTGCCGCTGAAGTTGAGGAAATCAAACAGATCGCAGAAGACTATGCTCCTCTGACACGTCAATATACGCTCAATATTATCGATGAATCAGGTGTACGAATTGCAGAAGTGCATAAAACGTTATATATCCGACGTAAAAAGCCCAAAGCCGTAGCAACGTAATTTTTAGCTCACATAAAAACGCAGAATCTAATGATTCTGCGTTGTTGGTAATATTATTTTAATCAAAAGACAAAAAGATCAATGTCACCGACAAACTTCTCTACTCTTTTTGAGCAGGTATGAATTAATTAACGTATTACTGTTGATACATCAGTGGATCATAAAAATTATAAACATTGATAGTATTTAAAATTAAAGGATCATTAAAATGAAAAAAAATCTTGTGCCAATCTTTTCCCTACTTTGTTTCTATTCATCGACATCCCTCCATGCTTTGGTGCCGAATACATTTACCAAAGTCCAGACTTTGAAAAATGTGGCTTATGGATCTCATCCTCAACAAGTGATGGATGTCTATTTCCCTGCCAAAGTACTCACAGATCAAACACCAGCCCCGCTCATGATGATGGTCCATGGCGGTGCTTGGAAAATGGGTGATAAAAATCATGCTGCTGTGGTCAAAAATAAGCTGAGTTACTGGACCAAGCAAAACTGGATTTTTGTGTCTATCAACTATAGATTAGTTCCAGATGTGACCGTACAGCAGCAAACTCAGGATATCGCCCAAGCGCTTATTTATATCCAAAATCAGGCACCGCATTGGCATGCTGACTCAAAACGCTTGGTGCTGATGGGACATTCTGCGGGCGCACACCTGGTCAGTCTATTAACCGTTCGCCCCGATTGGCTGGCACCCCAGCCACAGCCTTGGCGTGCTACAGTTGCTTTAGATAGCGCGGCTTATGATATAGAAAAGATAATGCAAACACGTCATGCACGTTTTTATGATCAAGCCTTTGGTGATCAACCTTCCAACTGGAAAGCCCTTTCTCCGATAGCTCAGCTACATCAAGCTTTACCTGCATTTCTCGCGGTGTGCTCAACCATCCGTGCAGATCAACCCTGTACTCAAGCTCGACAATTTATTCAACAAGCACAGAAATTCGGAACTCAAACCCAGTTATTGCCTGTCCGACTTTCACATGCTGAAATCAACAAGTCATTGGGACAAAATAATGCTTATACTCAAGCAGTCAATCAATTTATCCAAACGCATTAATTTTTCAGCTAGCGCATAAAAAACGCAGAATCATAAGACTCTGCGTTGGATGTACTGAAATATAAATACTTCAGTAGGATGGCATGGCTGTTCGTATTCAGATTAACGCTTTTGCTCGATGGCTGCACCAGCACCACCACCAACAGCACCACCGATTGCAGCGCCTGCATTACCACCTATCACTTCTTTACCTAAAATTGAACCAATCGCACCGCCAATTCCACTATAGGTTGCGTTACGGTTAGAACCATCTTGGGTTTTACTTCCAACTGCTGCACCTGCACCTGCGCCTGCTGCTGCACCAACACTACCACCTACGCTGTTACCCGCTGCTCCACCAACGGCACCGCCTAATGCTGCAGCACCAATACGTTGGTCATTAGAACTCATGCTTTCACAACCCGCCATAAGCATGGTCGATACTGTGGCAATTGCCAATACACTCAATACTTTTTTCATGGTGATCACTCCCCCTCGGTCTATTCGCTCTCAGCTTAGTGCATATTGCGGTAACAACTTTGAAAAAACTGTTACCAAGCACAGCAAGATGAAGGTATTTCTGTAAAAGACTTAAGGCTGAATAGATGATTCAGCAACATCTTCTTCCAAAAGCACGACATCTCTTGTGGTTTGTCCATCTTCAGTAAACACAGCATGAGAAACTGTTTCTTTGCTTTCAGGCGTTTTGACCCGATCCAGTTTTAATGTGCGATGAATTGGCGCCTGCCCCTGCTTATATTCCATGCCTTCTGCATCAATCGTTTTCACTTCAGAAATGACTTTACCATCCTGCTTTAGGGTTTTATTCAACTCAATTTTTGAGGTTGGTACAATCACCCCACCTTTTTGAATCACAGGAATACCCAATTGTTTCTCTGAAAACTGTGCTTGATCATCATCAAAAACAACTTCCTTTGCCACAATATCTTTACCCTGATTGCTCACTTCAAAAATCGTGGCTTCTACATGGCGTATAGGCTTTTCACCTGTCACTGTACGAATCACTTCAGTTTTTAGAATAGGCACAATGGCTTTGTCTTTCACCACAATGCTGTTTGGCATTGGTGCAGCCGAAACAGACACACTCAGTAGCATTGCCGATAAACACAGTGTCAGTCCTCTAAATTGCATAAGCTATCCCCTTAGTTTTCTTGATATTTTTAAATTGTTCTTAATTCACTATATGCAATATTGCGGCTTTATTAAAGCAAAATATGCAACTAAAACGTTGGCAAAAAAAAGACGCCTCGAAAGGCGTCTTTAAATGATGCTTTAAAACGAATTAGAGATCGTTAAATTCATCGCTAAATGCTTGGCTTAATGCTTGATCTACATCAGAGAAATCATTCACTAATGCCAATTCAGCAGCTTCAGCTTCTTGACGACGACGCTCTAAGTGGTAAGCAAGACCCGTACCTGCTGGGATCAAACGCCCCACAACAACGTTCTCTTTCAAGCCACGTAAATCATCTTCTTTACCTGTTACAGCCGCTTCAGTTAACACACGTGTAGTTTCCTGGAACGATGCAGCAGAAATGAACGAGTCTGTTGAAAGCGATGCTTTGGTGATACCCATCAATTGACGTTCAAACTTCGCTGGGAACTTGTTTTGTGCAAGTACAGCTTGGTTTTCTTGTACCACGCGAATGTAATCCACTTGTTCGCCTTTGATGAAGCTCGTATCGCCACCATCGGTGATTTCAACTTTACGCAACATTTGACGCACGATGACTTCAATGTGCTTATCGTTAATTTTTACACCTTGTAAGCGGTAAACGTCTTGAACTTCGTTCACGATGTAGTTGGTTAATGCCACTTCACCTTTCAAGCGTAAGATGTCATGTGGGTTTTGTGGACCATCAGAAATGGTTTCACCACGGTTCACATGCTCACCTTCAAACACGTTGATGTTACGCCATTTTGGAATCAACTCTTCGTAAATCTCAGAGCCATCATCTGGTGTAATCACTAAACGGTTCTTACCTTTGGTTTCTTTACCAAAGCTCACGATACCTGACACTTCTGCAAGAATCGCATGCTCTTTTGGTTTACGTGCTTCAAATAAGTCTGCAACGCGTGGTAAACCACCGGTAATATCACGAGTACGTGAAGATTCTTGTGGTACACGACCAATAACGTCACCCACACCGATATTTTCGCCATCACGGACAGAAAGAATCGTGTTCTGTGGCAAGAAGTAGAACTGTTCGCCACCATCCACAGTGTCTAATACCACAGCAGGACGTAAGTCTTTACCTGACGCAGGACGTGAAGTCACTGGCAAGATTTCAACTGTGGTCATACCTGTTGCATCATCAGTTTTCGAGGTTGCAGTCACGCCATCAGCAATTTGGCTGAAACGGATTTTACCCGCAACTTCGGTCACAAGTGGATGCGTGTGTGGATCCCAAGTCGCCACAATACCGCCAGCTTCTACCGCTTCGCCATCTTTGAGCAAGATTGACGCACCGTATGGCAGTTTATAACGCTCACGCTCACGACCTAACTCATCGGCAATACCAATTTCACCTGAACGTGAAACAGATACCAAGTGACCTTTAGCGTGTTGTACAGTTTTCACGTTATGGAAACGTACTGAACCTTTGTTACGCACTTGTACGCTATTGGCTGCAGAAGTTCGGCTTGCCGCACCACCCACGTGGAATGTACGCATGGTTAACTGTGTACCTGGCTCACCAATCGATTGAGCAGCCATTACACCCACAGATTCACCTGGATTCACCAAGTGACCACGTGCTAGGTCACGACCATAACACTTCGCACATACACCAAAGGTCGATTCACAAGATACCACTGAACGTACTTTTACTTCATCGACACCTTGCTCTTCTAAGAAGTTAGCAAGTTTTTCATCAATGAGTGTGTTACGTGGCAGAATAACTTCGTCTGAACCCGCTTTCTTCACATCTTCTGCAGTTACACGACCTAATACACGCGTACCAAGGTTTTCAATGACATCACCACCTTGAATGAATGGTGTCATCACTAAACCGCCATAAGTACCGCAATCTGGCTCAGTAATTACCAAGTCTTGTGCAACGTCAACCAAACGACGTGTCAAGTAACCTGAGTTCGCTGTTTTCAATGCGGTATCGGCCAAACCTTTACGCGCACCGTGAGTTGAAATGAAGTACTGAAGTACCGTCAAACCTTCACGGAAGTTCGCTTTAATTGGCGTTTCAATGATCGAACCATCTGGTTTCGCCATCAAACCACGCATACCCGCCAACTGACGAATCTGTGCCGCACTACCACGCGCACCTGAATCCGACATCATGTAGATCGAGTTGAATGATTTTTGCTTCTCGTCTTCACCCTGTTTGTTTTTCACAGTTGTGAATGACAAGTTGTCCATCATCGCTTTAGCAACTTGGTCGTTGGTACGTGCCCAAATATCGACCACTTTGTTATAACGCTCACCCGCAGTTACGAAGCCTTGCTCGAACTGTTGTTCAATTTCACGAACTTCAGTTTCTGCTTTTTCAATAATTGCTTGTTTTTGTGGTGGAATAACCATGTCTTCCATACCCACAGAAACACCTGAACGTGTCGCTTGACGGAAGCCCAAGTACATCAATTGGTCTGCAAAAATAACCGTGTCTTTTAGACCTAATTTACGGTAGCAAGAGTTGATTAACTTTGAGATGTTCTTTTTGTTCATCTCTAGGTTAATTTGCTCGAAGCTTAAACCTTCAGGCACAACTTCCCAAAGCAAGCAGCGACCTGGTGTCGTATCTACAACAATAGTTTGTTGCTCACGCTCACCATTTTCATTGATTACGGTTTGGTGTACACGTGCTTTTACGCGAGCGTGTAAGTCAACTTGACCCGTTGCAAGTGCACGGTTTACTTCGTGCGTATCTGCAAACACCATGCCTTCACCTTTGGCATTGATTGCATCACGCGTGATGTAATACAAGCCCAAGACAACGTCCTGAGATGGTACGATGATTGGCTCACCGTTCGCAGGAGACAAGATGTTGTTGGTCGACATCATTAACGCACGCGCTTCTAATTGCGCTTCAAGTGTTAATGGTACGTGTACCGCCATTTGGTCACCGTCGAAGTCAGCGTTGAACGCAGCACAAACGAGTGGGTGTAAACGGATGGCTTTACCTTCAATCAGGATCGGTTCAAATGCTTGAAGACCTAAACGGTGAAGTGTAGGCGCACGGTTCAACATCACTGGGTGTTGACGAATTACAGAGGCAAGTACATCCCAAACTTCTGGAGTTTCGCGCTCAACCATTTTCTTCGCAGCTTTAATGGTGGTTGCTTGACCTGAAGCTTGTAATTTTGCAAAGATGAATGGCTTGAACAGTTCAAGTGCCATTTTCTTCGGAAGACCACACTGGTGTAAACGTAGGTTTGGACCAACGGTAATCACCGAACGACCTGAATAGTCAACACGCTTACCAAGTAAGTTTTGACGGAAACGACCTTGCTTACCTTTGATCATATCTGCCAAAGATTTAAGCGGACGCTTGTTTGAACCTGTGATTGCACGACCACGACGACCGTTATCTAACAAGGCATCAACAGACTCTTGTAACATACGTTTTTCGTTACGTACGATGATGTCTGGCGCTGCAAGGTCAAGAAGACGCTTCAAACGGTTGTTACGGTTAATCACACGACGATAAAGATCGTTCAAGTCAGAAGTCGCAAAACGACCACCTTCAAGTGGAACCAACGGGCGAAGATCTGGTGGAAGTACAGGCAGTACATTCATCACCATCCATTCAGGCTTGTTGTTCGACTCTTTGAACGCTTCCATCAACTTCAAACGCTTAGAGGCTTTTTTCAGCTTAGTTTCTGAAGTTGTTTGTGGAATTTCTTCACGTAAACGAGCAATTTCAGCTTCAAGATCGATGTCTTTTAACAAGTCTTGAACTGCTTCAGCACCCATTTTCGCAGTGAATTCATCACCATGCTCTTCTAGAGCATTGAAGTATTCTTCGTCATTGAGAAGTTGATATTTCTCAAATGGCGTCATACCTGGGTCAGTAACCACATAAGATTCGAAATATAATACGCGCTCGATATCACGTAAAGTCATATCAAGTAATAAACCAATACGGCTTGGTAATGATTTCAAGAACCAAATGTGTGCAACTGGAGAAGCAAGTTCGATGTGACCCATACGCTCACGACGAACTTTTGCAGTCGTTACTTCAACGCCACATTTTTCACAAATGACGCCTTTGTATTTCATACGCTTGTATTTACCACACAAGCATTCGTAATCTTTTACTGGACCAAAAATTTTGGCACAGAATAAACCATCACGTTCAGGCTTAAACGTACGATAGTTAATGGTTTCTGGCTTTTTAACTTCACCGTGAGACCATGACTTAATCATTTCTGGTGACGCAAGACCAATACGGATGCGGTCAAACTCTACTGGAGCATGACCGTCTGAATCCGTCTTTTTGCGCATGATATCGAGCAAGTCTTTCAATTTTTTTCTCCGTGTGCTGGGAGGCTGTTTTCACATCCCAACTGGGTCACAAATATTGTTTTTTAACTGAGTTTTAATCCCCCTTAATCCCCCTTTTTCAAAGGGGGAAAAGTCCCTCTTTTATAAAGAGGGATTTAGGGAGATTTAATGGAGATGCTTAGTCACCATTTTTCAGTTCAATGTTGATACCTAAAGAACGGATCTCTTTGGTCAATACGTTAAACGATTCAGGCATACCTGGGTCCATATAATGGTTACCATCTACAATGTTCTTATAGATACGGGTACGACCTTCAACGTCATCCGACTTCACAGTGAGCATTTCTTGAAGTGTGTATGCAGCACCGTATGCTTCAAGTGCCCAGACTTCCATCTCACCGAAACGCTGACCACCGAATTGTGCCTTACCACCCAACGGCTGTTGCGTTACAAGTGAGTAAGAACCTGTAGAACGCGCGTGCATCTTGTCATCCACCAAGTGGTTGAGTTTGAGCATGTACATATAACCTACAGTCACTGGACGGTCGAATTTCTCGCCTGTACGACCATCGTACAACACGGTTTGACCTGAACGTGGTAATTCAGCCAGTTCAAGTAATTCTTTAATTTGACCTTCTTCTGCACCATCAAATACAGGAGTAGCCAATGGAACACCTGCACGTAAGTTGCCAGCCAATACCAAGATTTCATCATCAGTTAAGCTGTCAAGATCTTCTTGCTCGCCACCGACTTTGTTATAAATCTTGTCTAGGAACTCACGTAGTTCAGCAATTTCGCGTTGTTGTTTGAGCATTTTATCAATTTGCTCACCCAAACCTTTGGCTGCCATACCCAAGTGTGTTTCAAGAATCTGACCCACGTTCATACGCGATGGTACGCCTAGCGGGTTCAATACGATATCTACTGGTACACCGTTAGCATCGTGTGGCATGTCTTCTACAGGCAAGATGTTTGATACAACACCTTTGTTACCGTGACGACCCGCCATCTTGTCACCCGGTTGGATGCGACGTTTAACAGCAAGGTAAACTTTAACAACTTTCAATACGCCCGTAGTGAGTTCATCGCCTGTAGAAAGCTTACGTTTCTTCTCAGCGAATTTCTCATCAATTTCAAAGCTCTTCTCTTTCAAGAAAGTTTGAATTTGAGTTAAACGCTCAGCGATTGCTTCATCACTTGGTTGAATTTCAAGTAGATCAACTAACTCTAAACCAGACAACACATCTTCAGAAAGTTTGTCACCACGTTTAGTTGTACCGCCACCGTTAGATTCTTGACCTTTCAATAAGCGGATAATACGTTCACGCGCTGCTTCTTCAAAGATTTTGTATTCTTCTTTCAAGTCTTTGCGATACGCATCAAGCTGTGCTTTTTCAATCGCTTGCGCACGTTCGTCTTTTTCTAAACCATCACGAGTAAAGACTTGAACGTCAATCACAGTACCTTTAGTACCCGATGGAACGCGCAATGATGAATCTTTCACATCTGCGGCTTTTTCACCGAAGATTGCGCGAAGCAATTTTTCTTCAGGGGTTAACTGAGTTTCACCCTTAGGCGTTACTTTACCAACAAGGATGTCGCCTGCAGTAACTTCAGCACCAATGTAAACGATACCAGACTCGTCTAGTTTAGACAGTGCAGCTTCGCCCACGTTTGGAATATCAGCTGTGATTTCTTCCGCACCCAATTTGGTATCACGTGCAACGCATGACAACTCTTGAATGTGAATCGAAGTTAAGCGATCTTCTTGAAGTACACGCTCAGAAAGCAAGATAGAGTCTTCGTAGTTATAACCATTCCAAGTCATGAACGCGACGCGCATGTTCTGACCGAGTGCAAGCTCACCACCATCTGTAGATGGACCGTCAGCCAATACATCACCACGACCTACCTTATCACCCATCTTCACCAAAACTTTTTGGTTAATACAAGTGTTTTGGTTTGAACGTGTGTATTTGATCAGGTTGTAGATATCTACACCTGCTTCACCCGCGATCATTTCTTCTTCGTTCACACGAATGACTACACGTGAAGCATCGACATATTCAATACGACCACCACGGTTTGCAATTACACACACACCTGAGTCATGTGCTACGTTCGCTTCCATCCCTGTACCCACAAGTGGTTTATCAGCGATAAGCGTCGGAACAGCCTGACGTTGCATGTTCGATCCCATCAAGGCACGGTTGGCGTCATCGTGCTCAAGGAATGGAATCAGTGATGCTGCTACAGATACAACCTGCTGTGCAGAAACGTCCATGTGCGTCACGCGCTCTGGCGGCATACGCACGAAGTCACCTTGGTGACGTACAGATACGAATTCTTCTGTTAAATTGCCATCTTGGTCTACGCTTGAGTCCGCTTGCGCAATGATCGTGCCCACTTCTTCAATTGCAGATAAATACTCAACCTCATCGGTTACACGACCATCAACCACTTTACGGTATGGCGTTTCCAAGAAGCCAAAATTATTACATTTTGCATAAACAGAAAGCGAGTTGATCAAACCAATGTTTGGACCTTCAGGCGTTTCAATTGGACACACACGACCATAGTGAGTTTGGTGTACGTCACGTACCTCAAAGCCTGCACGTTCACGTGTCAAACCACCTGGACCAAGCGCAGATACGCGACGCTTGTGGGTAATTTCAGACAACGGGTTGTTTTGGTCCATGAACTGAGACAATTGGCTTGAACCAAAGAATTCTTTGATTGCAGCAGCCACTGGCTTCGCATTGATTAAATCTTGCGGAGACAGGTTGTCTGTTTCAGCTTGTGACAAACGCTCTTTTACAGCACGCTCAACACGTACCAAACCAACACGGAATTGGTTTTCAGTCATCTCGCCCACTGAACGTACGCGACGGTTACCCAAGTGGTCGATATCGTCGACTTCACCTTTACCGTTACGGATTTCGATCAATGTTTTAAGTACATCGGTAATGTCTTCGTTAGACAAAATACCTTCAACTTCACGTGATTTCTGATCTGTACCCACTTCGTAAGGACGACCCAAACGACGGTTGAACTTCATACGACCTACTGGCGATAAATCATAACGCTCAGAAGAGAAGAACAAGTTATTGAACAGATTTTCAGCGGCTTCTTTCGTCGGTGGCTCACCTGGACGCATCACTTTGTAGATTTCTACCAAAGCATCTTCACGACCAACAGTTGTATCTGCACGTAAGGTGTCCGCAATGAACGAACCACGGTCGATGTCATTGGTGAATAGGATGTTAAATTGTTTAACACCACCTTCTGCAAGTTTCACCATGATTTCATGGCTTAACAAGGTGTTTGCAGCAATCACATCGCCATCTTTTAGCTGGATGTCTTCTGCAGTAATACGTTCGTACAAGTACTCATCAGGAACTGAAAGCTTCTCAAGACCAGCTGCTTCCATTTGACGTACGTGACGCGCATTAATGCGTTTACCTTGCTCAACAATCACTTTGCCGTCAGTATCAGTGATGTCAAATTGTGCCATTTCGCCACGTAAGCGTTCTGGGACAAGGTCAATTTGGTAGCTACCCATGTCTAAATAGACAGGTACTTTCTCAAAGAACAAGTCTAGGATTTGTTCATTGCTATAGCCCAATGCACGCAACACTACAGTCGCAAGCAATTTACGACGACGGTCAATACGCACATAAACGAGGTCTTTGGCATCGAATTCAAAGTCTAACCATGAGCCACGGTAAGGAATAATGCGTGCTGAATACAACACTTTACCGCTCGAGTGGGTCTTACCTTTATCATGGTCAAAGAACACGCCTGGTGAACGGTGTAATTGAGAAACAATTACACGCTCAGTACCGTTAATCACAAAGGTACCGTTATCCGTCATCAATGGCATTTCGCCCATGTAGACTTCTTGCTCACGCACATCTTTGATTGATTTCGTTTCACGATCTTTAATGATCAAACGAATTTTTACGCGCATTGGTGCCGCATAAGTTGAGCCGCGAAGAATACACTCACGTACATCAAACTCAGGCTTACCAAGACTATACTCAACAAATTCTAAAGCAGCATTGCCAGAATAACTTTCTATAGGAAAAACTGAACGAAATGCGGCTTGGAGACCGATATCTTCGCGGCTTTTTGGAGTTTTGCCATCTTGAAGGAAAGTACGGTACGAGTCGACTTGAATCGAAAGCAAGTACGGTGCATCCATTACTTGGGGCAATTTACCAAAATTCTTACGGATCCGTTTCTTTTCGGTATATGAGTATGCCATCTGGAGTCCTCGGAAAGTAAACTAAACCCGCCTGCAGAACGGGTTTAGAAGGAATTACGCAGGCCGATATGGCCACCACTCTTTACAAATGCTGCAATTTTTAGTGGTATTAAAACGCTTAACAATATTTTTAAATGTGGAAAAATATTGGTAAGCGTTTGATTTTATTGGTTTATATTGTTTTCGATGGTTTTCCCATCATTCAAACAAAAATCGAGCCGATAATTGTAACGCAAAAAGGCTGATGACCCAAGAGCCATCAGCCATTTTTTGGAGTCGATTATAAAAAAATCGACTCCCCTTAAGATTACTTAAGTGTAACTGTAGCACCAGCTTCTTCAAGTTTCTTCTTAAGCTCTTCACCTTCTTCTTTAGAAACAGCTTCTTTGATCACTGAAGGAGCGCCTTCAACGATGTCTTTAGCTTCTTTAAGACCAAGGCCAGTAGCTTCACGAACTGCTTTAATTACAGCAACTTTGTTCGCACCGAAAGAAGTCAACTCAACGTTGAATTCAGATTGCTCTTCTGCAGCAGCAGCGCCAGCGCCTGGAGCAGCAGCAACAGCAACAGCAGCAGCTGATACATTGAATTTCTCTTCAAAAGCAGAGATAAGTTCAACAAGTTCAAGAACAGTTTTTTCAGCAACTGCGTTTAAGATTTCTTCGTTAGTTAAAGCCATGAGAATAACTCCAAATGGAAATTGAATGGTGTGGAAATAAATTTAAGCTTATGCAGCTTCTGACTCGTTTTTCTCTTTGAGCGCAGTAATAAGGCGACCCAATTTCGAAATAGGAGCTTGAAGAACGTTTGCAAGCATAGTAAGCGCTTTTTCTTGGTTCGGAAGATTCGCAATTACGCTAACTTCAGCACCTTGATAAAGTTTGCCGTCAAATGCAGCAGCTTTAAGTTCAAATGCTTTATTCGTTTTAGCGAATTCTTCGAACAAGCGTGCAGCTGCACCCATGTCGTCTTCAGAAGTTGAGAAAGCTAAAATTGTTGGGCCAACAAGGTTGTCGTTCAAGATCGTGAATTGCGTATCTTGAAAAGCACGTTTAGCCAAAGTATTACGTACAACACGTGTAGTAACACCTAATTTACGCGCTTCAACACGTAGAGCCGTTAATTGCTCAACGCTCATACCTTGATAGTCAGCAACAACAGCAGAGAACGCTTTAGAAGCAACTTCGTTAACTTCTGCTACGATCTGTTTTTTGTCTTCGATAAGAAGAGCCATTGTAAAACCTCCTAACGGTGATTTATGTGCTTACGTGAAGCACACTCCCAATTCGTAAATTCATTGCTGAACTTACACGCGGAGGAGGAATAAATCACACCACCGCGTCTACCCAGGCTGGAAGATTAAGAAAGCAGCATAAAACTACTCTCGCCTGAGGTCTTTGACGCTGATAAATTCTCATTTACCAATTCAAAGTCCGCCTGAATGTCCCCCTCTCCTGCTAGGAGAGGGTTAGGGAGAGGTTTAACCCTCATCCCGACCTTCTCCCAGAGGGAGAAGGAGACTTTTCAGGACTTTAAAATTCTTTCTAAGTCAGACTTAGTTAGAAACGTTCTGTACATCAATAACAAGACCAGGACCCATAGTAGAGCTCAAAGTGATCTTTTTGATGTATACGCCTTTAGAAGTTGCAGGCTTTAACTTTTTCAAGTCAGCAACTAAGGTTTCAACGTTTGAACGAACTGCTTCAGCAGTAAAGCCAACTTGACCAATCGCAGCGTGGATAATACCCGCTTTGTCTACACGGTAACGCGCTTGACCTGCTTTTGCATTTTTAACTGCAGTCGCAACGTCAGGAGTTACAGTACCCACTTTAGGGTTTGGCATTAAGCCACGTGGACCAAGAATCGTACCCAACTTACCTACTACGCGCATTGCATCCGGAGCTGCAATCACAACGTCAAAGTCAAGGTTACCCGCTTGAATGCTTTCAGCTAAGTCGTCGAAACCAACCACGTCTGCGCCTTCAGCTTTAGCAGCTTCTGCAGCAGCACCTTGAGCGAAAACAGCTACACGTACAGTTTTACCAGTACCTGCAGGAAGTGTAGTCGCACCACGAACAACCTGATCAGATTTACGTGGGTCAACACCTAGGTTTACCGCAACATCCAAAGATTCTTTGAATTTAGCAGCAGGAAGGTTGTTTAGAACTTCAACTGCTTCTTCCAAAGTGTAAACTTTGTTTGCTTCTACAGCAGCAGCAATGGCTTTTTGACGTTTAGTTAACTTTGCCATGTCTTATAGCTCCACATCCAAGCCCATAGAACGTGCAGAACCAGCAATGGTACGCACACGTGCTTCTAAATCAGCACCAGTTAAATCTGGTTCTTTAGTAGTCGCGATTTCTTCTAATTGAGCACGAGTCAACTTACCAACTTTGTTTTTGTTAGGTACAGCTGAACCCTTTTGAATGCCTGCAGCTTTCTTAAGAAGAATTGCAGCAGGAGGAGTTTTCATGATGAATGTGAACGACTTGTCGTTGTACACAGTGATCACTACAGGAATTGGCAAACCTGGTTCAACTTTTTGTGTAGCAGCATTGAATTCTTTACAGAATGCCATGATGTTAACACCACGTTGACCTAATGCAGGACCAATTGGTGGAGATGGATTCGCTTTACCAGCTGGAACTTGCAGCTTGATATAGCCGTCAATCTTCTTAGCCATTTCAAATTACCTCTGGGTACAAACGCCGCTAGGCTCCCCAATATTTTAAGTAACGATACCGTTACAACAACAATGCCCGATTCATCATAAATCGGGCGTTTTCCAACCACTCAAACTTAAACGGATTTTTCGACTTGACGAAATTCCAGCTCAACCTGAGTAGGTCGATTAAATACATTAATTGTCAACGTTAAACGTGACTTCTCGTATTGAACTTCTTCCACCACGCCTTTAAAGTCGGTGAATGGACCATCAATCACAAGTAATTCTTCGCCTGGTTCAAACATCGTCTTCGGACGAGGTGCTTCACCAGTATTGCGTACACGTGCAAGAATCGCGTCAGCTTCTTTTTGCGTAATTGGGGCAGGCTTTTCTGCTGTACCACCAATAAAACCTAAAACTTTTGGACACTCTTTAACAATGTGCCAAGTTTCATCGTTCATTTCCATTTCAACCAATACATAGCCTGGAAAGAACTTACGCTCTGACTTACGTTTCTTACCATCCTTCATTTCTACCACTTCTTCGGTAGGAACAAGGACTTCACCAAAGCTATCGGCAACAGCGCTACGCTGGATTCGATCATTAAGCGAACGCATCACTTGTTTTTCATAACCTGAGTAGGCATGAATAATGTACCAACGTTTCATAGCTCTTTTACCCGATAATTAACTTGATTGCCCAGCCTAACAAATAGTCAAAACACCACAATACAATTGAAGTGACTACAACAACAATCAATACATGCCATGACGTTGTTACAGTTTCCTGTTTAGTAGGCCAAGTGACTCGACGTAACTCAATACGTGAATCTTTAAGCAAACGAACAAAGCCTTTGCCTTGATGGGTGGCGTATAATAAACCTAAAGCCACAACGATACAAGCCAAAATTACCCCAACACGCACCCAAATATCATTGGCTGGTGCCCAATACGCAGGAAGATGCTGATTCACCATCATCGAAGCGATGAATAAAATCAAAGCGATACCCCACAACACGTAGTCTAATGGAGAACTCGATTGAACAACTTCAGCAGAATTATTTCTTTGAGGGATTGGCGCGTCGCTTAATGCGTCACGCGATTTATCATTCGACATTTTTGTACTCGTCGTAGAATTCGCGACTTATTATATGACTAGATTAGCCGACATCAAGCTTTTTTAAAAAAAGTGGCAGGCCAGGAGGGACTCGAACCCCCAACATTCGGTTTTGGAGACCGACGCTCTACCAATTGAACTACTGACCTACAAAACAGAACGAGAGCCAAAGCTCTCGACCTGTTTAACACATTCTATAATTATGCTGTTACTTTAGCAACAACACCCGCACCTACAGTACGACCACCTTCACGGATCGCAAAACGTAGACCTGGGTCCATTGCGATTGGGTGGATTAATTCTACTGACATTTCAACGTTGTCACCTGGCATTACCATTTCAACGCCTTCTTTCAACTGGATTGCACCAGTTACATCAGTTGTACGGAAATAGAATTGTGGACGGTAACCGTTAAGGAATGGAGTGTGACGACCACCCTCTTCTTTAGAAAGTACGTATACTTCCGCATCGAATTTAGTGTGTGGCTTGATTGTACCTGGCTTAGCAAGTACTTGACCACGTTGTACGTCTTCACGCTTAGTACCACGTAAAAGAACACCACAGTTCTCGCCCGCACGACCTTCGTCAAGAAGTTTACGGAACATTTCTACGCCAGTTACAGTTGTTTTAACTGTGTCTTTGATACCAACGATTTCAACTTCTTCGCCTACTTTCACGATACCAGTTTCTACACGGCCAGTTACTACTGTACCACGACCAGAAATAGAGAATACGTCTTCGATTGGCATTAAGAATGCTTGATCGATTGCACGTACTGGCTCTGGGATGTAAGTATCAAGCGCTTCAACAAGAGCAACTACAGCATCTTCGCCATATTGACCTGATTCACCGTTAAGTGCAGCAAGTGCTGAACCACGGATTACTGGAGTGTCGTCGCCTGGGAAGTCGTAAGTAGAAAGAAGTTCACGAACTTCCATTTCAACTAATTCGATTAACTCTTCGTCGTCTACGATATCGCATTTGTTTAAGAATACGATGATGTAAGGTACACCTACCTGACGAGAAAGAAGGATGTGTTCACGAGTTTGTGGCATTGGACCATCAGTCGCTGAACAAACAAGGATCGCACCATCCATCTGAGCAGCACCAGTGATCATGTTTTTAACATAGTCGGCGTGACCTGGGCAGTCTACGTGCGCGTAGTGACGAGTTGGAGAGTCGTATTCTACGTGAGAAGTATTAATTGTAATACCACGTGCTTTTTCTTCTGGTGCAGAGTCGATAGCAGCGTAATCTTTCGCTTCACCACCAAACTTACGTGCACATACTGTAGCAATCGCAGCTGTTAAAGTTGTTTTACCATGGTCAACGTGACCGATTGTGCCCACGTTAACGTGTGGCTTATTACGTTCAAACTTAGCCTTAGCCATGTTCATCTTCCTCGTTTACGTCGAACACAATGCTGAGTAAAACTCTGCCCCGACATATCGCCTAAAAAACTAGACACCTAATACTTGAAAAGCAGACTAATAAGCCTGCTTTTTGAAAATCTTGTGCGAATAATCGCTAAACTGTATCTGGAGCTCTTATCGAGATTTGAACTCGAGACCTCTCCCTTACCAAGGGAGTGCTCTACCACTGAGCTATAAGAGCGACAAATCCTTCGATGGAGCGGGAGACGAGGATCGAACTCGCGACATGCAGCTTGGAAGGCTGCCGCTCTACCAACTGAGCTACTCCCGCATCTATGTTGGTAATTACCACTTCTATCGAAGTTAATGGTGGTGGGAGAAGGATTCGAACCTTCGAAGCTTACGCGGCAGAGTTACAGTCTGCTCCCTTTGACCGCTCGGGAATCCCACCATTTTCACACTTACTCAGTGTTCGTTCTTTACTTAACAACTCAAACTCCCTAAGATGGTGCCGGCACACGGATTCGAACTGTGGACCTACTGATTACAAGTCAGTTGCTCTACCAACTGAGCTATGCCGGCGTTTCTTAGTGTTTCGTACGTTTCGTATCGGAACGGTGTGCAGTTTAGCAAAACTTGAAATCCGTGCAAGTGTTTTTTTCAAAAAAAACGCTAAAAACTCATAAAATCAATCCATTTGATGATAATTCAACCGCTTTGATCACTGCGCGAGCTTTTATTTGGGTTTCATTCCATTCAGATTCAGGATTTGAGTCCGCAACTAGACCTGCGCCTGCCTGCACATAGACCTTATTTTGACGAATAACACAGGTACGAATCGCAATCGACATGTCCATTTCGCCATGCCAGCCTAAATAACCAACAGCACCACCAAAAACACCACGTTTTACAGGCTCAACTTCATCAATAATTTCCATGGCACGAATTTTTGGTGCACCCGAAAGTGTCCCTGCAGGGAAAGTTGCCTGAAAAACATCCAAAGCATCGACATCGTCACGCACTTCACCTTGCACATTGGACACAATATGCATGACATGCGAATAACGCTCGATCACCATTTGATCAGTCACTTGTACTTTACCAATTTTGGCGATACGCCCGACATCATTACGCCCCAAGTCAATCAGCATTAAGTGTTCGGCAATTTCTTTTTCATCCGACAACAAATCTTGCTCAAGTGCCAAATCTTCTTCTTTGGTTTTACCGCGCGGGCGTGTACCTGCTAAAGGACGCACAGTGGCAATACCATTTTCCAAACGCGATAAAATTTCAGGTGATGAGCCGACAATATGAAACGGCTGATCATCGCCCAAAGTTTTGCCTTGTACCAAGAATAAGTACGGCGATGGGTTGAGATGGCGCAAAGCACGATAAACCTGTAACGGCTCACCATCAAAATCTGACACCATGCGATGTCCAGGCACCACTTGCATAACATCGCCTGCACGAATGTATTCTTTGACGGTATCAATGGTCGCCAAGAATTTTTCTTTGCCTGTAAGCGATTCAAAATGTGGTGGCGTATGTTTTTCTGCTTTTAGACTAATCGGGGTTGCTAAAATTTCTTCTAGTGCATCGAGTTGTTGCTGCGCCTGAGTATAAGCATCTGCCTGCGCTGCATCGGCATGCACAATTAAGAACAAGGTATCTTTTAAGTTATCAAATACGATGACTGTTTTAGACAACATCATCCAAATATCAGGTAAACCGACTGGATCTTCTGCAGGCACATTCTTTAAACGAGGTTCGATATAACGCACTGCATCGTAACCAAAATAACCCACCAAACCACCTGTAAAGCTTGGCAATTCAGGCAAGTCGGCTTGTGTAGGTACTTTAAATTGCGCCTGAAAATCGCGGATATACTGAAACGGCTGCGCACAAGTTTGTTTTTCGATTGAACCATCGGCGTGTTGGATGGTGAGTTCACCCGCATTGCAGGAGAAAACTGTAGATTCACCCAAACCAATAATTGAATAACGCGCCCAGTTTTCACCGCCTTCTACAGACTCAAACAAATAAGCTTGTTGATGCTGCTTCAAACGCGCAAATACCGACAATGGAGTTTCGGTATCAGCCAAACGCTGGCGATATACAGGAATGAGGTTGTAGCCTGCTGCTTTAAGTTGTTCAAATTGAGTCTGAGTGGTCATGTGGAGCTCTCTATATTTCGATGTAGCAATGTTTTCGATAAGACGAAGTGAAGGACGGTTGTAGATTGACTAGCGTCGCCATCGAAATATGGGCATTACAGCCTGACTCATATTGATATCCTTTATAGCAATTAGCGCGAAGTTTTAAGCACTTAAATATTTAACAATTCAGTTAAATTATCCACAATTTGTTGTGGCTGACAATTGGCAATCGGCTCACCATGATTATAGCCGTAGCTGACTACAATACAATCAATCCCCGCTCGACGCGCGGCTTCAACATCATTAGAAGAATCACCAATCATCAAGACTTGAGACTTCTCCACCTGATAATGCTCAACACAATGCAGCAATTGACGCGGGTGTGGTTTACGCTCCTCAAAGCGATCTCCACCAATCACATCATCAAAATAGTGTTGCATCTCTAATGCTTCAACAATGGCACGAGCTGGCTGCTCAGGTTTATTAGTCACACAAACTAAGGTTTTTTGTTGTGCTTTTGCCCAGTCCAAAAATTCAATAATGCCCGGGAATGGTTGTGTGTCGATACACGGATCGGCATTATAAATTTCTAAGAAGGTGTTCAGTAGCTGTTGTTGCTGTTCAGGGTGAACTTCGCCCATTAAGTGCGATAAGACACTATTGCAAAATACCGCAGTTCCCTTCCCCACCCAAGTTCGCACTTGCTCCAATGTTACCAAAGGCAGTTGCAGCGCATTTAAACTCATGTTCATGGCGCGGTATAAATCTGTCGCAGAATCGACCAAAGTGCCATCTAAATCAAATAAAATGACTTGACGTGTATCAAGCTGAGCAATAGACATTCTTCCCCCTAAATGAACAAAGGCATGCGATCGCATGCCTTGATTGTAAAGCAAAGGCTGCTTATTTAAACAATAGCCAAGCCAAAACTGCCAAAACCACCAAGACAATCAGTGAAATCAAGCCAACAGAAGCATTTTTTTGCTGTTCTTTCTCTTGTTCCACACGAGAAACAGGCTGCTCGACAGACACAGGTGTTGGCTCTGCTGGAACTGCATGAATATCCACGCCTTCTGGAATAGGTGCTGGTTTTGGTACTGCCACGCCTTGCGGCATACCATCACGGTTTAATTGCACAGAACTGTCACGTTGATTCAATTCAGGCATTCCCTGCTCGTTCATTTGCTGTGCAGGTGTTTTTTCTGTTTGTGCTGTGACTTTTTCAGCAGTTTCGGCGACATCTGCCGCATGTTCCAATTCAACCGCAGGCGCAAATACTGAAAACTTTAAGCTGGCAAATTGGACGATATCACCTTCTTTAAGTAAGGTTTCATCGGCAATGCGTAAATCATTTACAAAAGTGCCGTTGGAAGAATTTAAATCTTGCACATACAGCGCTTGTTCTTTAAGTAAAAAAGCCGCATGTTTACGTGAAATTTCTGCCGATTGCAGCATCAAATCTGCACTTTGATGACGCCCCACCAACATATCACGGTCGATACTAATTTCTTGGCCAGTAAATTCACCGCTAATTGCTTGTATTTTCCAAGTCATAAATAACTTCTCTCGTGTGATTTGGCGACATCATAACATGCCCTCAACCACAATCTGCGCAGGATACGATTAAGGTGTAGCGCGAATTGTGGTCGTAGTGACTGTATTTTTAGTTTTGCTGACTTCCTGCTGCGGCAAAACTACGTTTTGGCGCTGTACCGCAGGCTCAATCGCAACAGGGGTGCTCACCACCGTTGCTGTGCGGTTTGCAGACACTGCTGATGGTAAGGTTTGATAAGTTCCTGTTTGCGGCGCAACTCGAGATACAGGCAAACGCTGCTGATAAACATCGCTAACATTCTCAGGCAGTTTAGCAAAGCTACCATCGGCATCCATTGCCAACTGAAGGCTATACAATTGGCTATAACGCTGCTGCGAAATACGGCGAATATCCTGACTATCTCCCACAATGGTTGGGTGAATAAAAATCAATAAATTACGTTTTTGATTAGATTGACCATCGGAACGGAATAAACGCCCCAACCCTGGAATAGCACCCAAACCTGGCACAGCCTGACGACTATAAACCGAGTTATCAGAAATTAAGCCACCTAAGACAATGGTTTGTCCGTGCTCGGCCAAAATAGAAGTTTTAATAGCGCGTTTGCTGGTGACTAAATCCTGCGCCTGACCTTTATTGGCTTTGACATCTGACACTTCTTGTTCAACTTCCAAGCGTAGTGTTCCGCCTTCACCAATATGTGGCACGACTTTTAAAGTAACCCCGACATCTTTACGTTCAATAGTGGTATACGGATTTGCCACACCACCATTGGTAGATAATGAACCTGTTACAAAAGGAACGTTTTCACCAACCACAATATAGGCTTCTTCATTGTCCATGGTCACAATAGATGGCGTAGACAATAAATTGGATTTGGTTTTTTCCTTCAAGGCCTGAATCATCGCACCATATAGCTTGCGTGAACCATCACGACCTTCACGATAATCACCCAACACCAATGACGTACCTGCACCAATCGCACTGCCTGCGCCTGCTGCACCACCAGTTAAATAGCCTGCAGCAACATTTTTTAAACTTGCACCAATATTGTCAAAATTAATTAGACCAATACCGCTGCTTAAATCACCCAATGCCCACTGCACACCCAATTGGTCGGCATCGGTACCTTCCACTTCTATAATCGCAGCTTCAATCAACACTTGTTGACGACGGGTATCTAGTTGCTGAATGGCCGATTCAATTTCACGCATCAACTGCGGATCGGCTTTGACCACCAAAGCATTTTGCGAGCCATCGGCAATAATACTGACACCATTACCATTAAAACTGGTGATGTTGTTTTGATTGTTGCTATTCGAGCTGCCACCCAAATTAATACTTGGGGTGGAAATAGTCGATGAATTACCTGTGTTGTTATTGGTGCTGCTTAAATTACTAGCACTGTTGTTGTTACTGTTGCTATTTGCATTAGAGCTGCTGCTCACCGCCTGTCCTGAAACCAGACCTTGCAATATTTCTGCTAAATTCTGTGCACTGGCATATTTCAAGCGAAAAACCTTCAAACCACCCAAACGATCTGCCGCAGGCACATCCATCATTTCAATCATTTGACGAATGCGTTTACGTGTTGCGGTATCGCCTTTGATGATAATACGATTGGTACGGTTGTCCGCCACAATACGCACACGCGAACCTTTAACATCTTTCGCTGCCCCTGTCGAACTCATCGACTCAAGCAAGCCAATGACTTCTTCGGCTTGACTGGATTGCAGGCTAATCGCTTCAATGTCATTTTGCCCCGTACCATCTAGGTTACGAATAATGCTTTCTAACTGATAAATGTTACTGGCACGATCAGACACGATTAGAGCATTGGTGCCCCCGACCGCAGACAAATGCGCAAACTGCGGCATGAGCGGACGTAAAGCAGGAATCAGGTCATTGGCATTGGTATTTTCTAGCCAAATCACTCGCGTTACAATTTGGTCACCACGCGCATTTTGACGACCATCATAGGGAATGCCTGAGCTTTTTACATTGCTGTCAGGTACAAGGCGAATGGTATTGCCTGATGGTATTGCCACCACACCATTCACATTCAATACGCCTAAAAACAGGTCATAGACTTCATTTTTATTCAGGGCTTTGTTGGAAATCACCGTGACATTGCCACGCACACGCGGATCGACTGCAAAGTTCTTGCCCGTAATATCGGCCACTTCATTAATAAATGCAGTTAAGTCCGCATCACGTAAATTAATTTTCCAGGTTTGCGCATGACTTGCAGTACTCACCATTGCAACAAGCGGTGCAGCAGCCAGTAATGCCCAAAATGGACGCTCATAATTCAATAAAGCCATAATCTACTGTGTTTCCTAACCCTAAATATGTCTCTGCATGTAGTTACGATGCCGATCCATTTAAAAATTTTGTTGTATGGTCATCACTTGATCACCACGTTTTATTTCTAATTTCACTTGACCTTCACGACGTGCCTGTTCAAGCAATTGTGCATCGCTTTGTCCTTGCCCGACGTTTTGCCCATTTAAAGACAAAATACGGTCACCTGGCTGTAAACCCAGTTTATTTCTTAAAGCGGCTGGCGTACGTGTAGTCACTTCATAACCATTGCCCGTATTTGCTTCAACACCCATCTCTTTTAAGTATTGTTCGCGATCTTCCTGTATGCGCTGCACTGCCTGTCCAATGGCATTATTCGGTTGTGCGGACTGCGTAGGTGCAGTTACAGGAGCTTGATTACCACTTGGAATTAAAGGTGCGATAGGTTGATTTAAACCATTTTCAATACCTTTAAACAATACTTCACGCGTCGCGCCACTGCTATGACGTAAAATCACCCGATCCCAGTAGACTTCTGCCAATTGGTACTGACTCAAATCAATCACATCACCCACACGGTAACGCTCTGCCACCTCATTCACTTTAATGACCGCAGAAGAAAACTGACTCGGCTGCCCAACCACTACACCTTGCAAAGTCATATTTAATTGATCATCGGCAGTGTTGCTGCGCCCAAGTTCTTGAAACAATGCAAAGGAGGTAATATTCGGGATTTGTGGTTGCTGTGAACCCAACTCCACCCGATCAATTTGCATGACTTGGGGCGGCGCAACAACCCACCAAAATAAACTCGCCAGTTTCCAACACAGATACAAAATCAAAAAAGCTAAAAATACTGGCGCAGCACGATCAAACTGCTTCCAGTGCAAATTCCCCAATCGTTCAGAGAGTGTACGCATTAGAAACCTCCTTTTAATAGAGGTTGGCGAGTGCTGATCACATAGGTATCTAAGCCCGCTTTGCCTTCATAAGAGGCGATATTCATCAATAAGCGTTGCGTGAGTTGCACATCTAGCATCAAGCTTTGATCAAGCGCAATATTCAGCATTTTTTGTTCACGTTGATCGCGAATATCAAATAACAGTTTGCCATTTTCATCGGACAAACTGCCTTTTAACGCAGGGATATTCATACGGTCTTGGCGTTGAGCAAAACGATACAGCAATTCGCCACCCGCCCACTGCAGTTGTCCTTTGGCTTTGGTGAAGCCTTGCTGTTTTTTAAAATTCAAATGAATGTCTTTGAGTTGAATCGCATTACTTGGCCACTGCCAATCCACAATACTTTTTAAGGTTTCTGGCGCAACTTGCCCATCTAAAGATTGCACCAAGACGCTACCAAAACGATAGCCAACAATGCCTTCGAGTTTAGTATTACCACTGTGTACTTCAACATCGGCAGCGACACGCAATAAAACTAAATCTAAAGGACGTGTATTCCAACTTAAAGAACCACGTAACTGTCCCTTATGCCAATCGGCTTGCCCCTTCCAGATATTGCCACTCACATTATGTAAGGTCTGATTATTTTTATAAAATTTTGAAATTAACCACGCTGCTGGAATTTGTAATAACACAAAAAACAAAGATGCAATGAGGGCGAAAATCCACCACGTGATGTATTTGGGTTTCTTTATCATGCCACCACGACCAACCTTACTAATTTTTCTATGAATGACTTTTTATAACACTCACACATTATGCACACTTTTTCGGCGTCGCCAATTGATACAGATAAAAAAACCAAGCCGTATTGCTTGGTTTTTGAACTCTAAGTCAAATCAATGACAAATTGATGAAGCTTAGATTAGAAAATCTTCAAGTTTTGCACCTTTTTCTAATTCAGCGACTAACCAGCGTGGTTTTTTACCACGACCAGTCCAAGTATCTGTAGAATTGATTTTGCTACGATAACGTGGCGCTACAGTTTTACGTGGGCTTTTCTTACGCTTGCTTTCGCCAACTTCCAAAATCTGCTCAATGCTTAAACCCAAATTGTCTGCAATCGCTAAAATTTGATTATAGGCATCTTCAATTGCTTGATCTTTTTTCGTGGCAATTAATGCTTCCGCTTCAGCTTGTAAACGCTTTAACTGTTCTACAGACAAATTGCTAATATCAGGCATCATACTTACTCCAAAAACTATGCTTTTTATATTCAGTTATTAAATTAAGCAGATTCATTCTATTTTTATCAAACCGAAGCGTCAATAAAAAATCTACTACTCTACATATAAATAACAGTCGGACATATTATGAACTGATTATTAAGATTTAATCAAGAATATGCGGTACGGTTTTTTCTATTTTATGAATACCCGCGCGTACATTTTCAGGGATTAAGGTTTTTTGCATATTGACGCGATCTACACATACAATCACCGCATCTGCCTCTGCCACCACCATTTGCTGTGCTTCACTGTGGATTAAATAATGCATACGCATGGCACTATTACGCAATTCTTCTACCCGAACGCCAATTTTTAAAATATCAGGATAAACCACAGGACGTATATATTTGCACTGATTTGAGGCAATCACAGTCAAAACATCTTGCTGTAAAATTTTTAAATGGTCTAAATAATATAAACGCGCACTTTCAATATAACGGTAATAGATCACATTATTGACATGCCCAAAAGCATCCATATCTCCCCATGCAACACGCTGCTCAAAAACAATTGGATAATCTGCTAGTGTTAACACAACTCACCCTTAAATTTTAATTTCGACAAAATTAGAATTATTTTCAAAGATTAAATTTAACTGTTTTAATAATTCAGGCTGATCTTTTAAATTAGATTTAACTCTTAAATAACTCATTAATACGTGTTCAGGATATAAATCCAGTAATTGCTCGGCTTCTGAATAACGCGCTGTTGCTGTAAAAATATGCCATTTGGCAAAACTAAATACAGGTAATGCAGGGTATTTCTGTTCCCACAGATTTATTTGCTTTTCAATTTTGGCATAATCAGGTTGTTGTTTTAACAACTGCTGTTGGAACCATAAATAAAACACTTCCTGATTAAACTGTTCACTCAACATCTGTACCGCAAGACGTTCATGTTGTGCGGCCAAATCAGGCAGACGCGACAATAACTTCAACCACAACACCTGAATGGCATAAGACTGACTGAAAATCTGCTCACTTAAATCACTATAACGCTGCTGCAAAGCCTGTAAATTTTCTGCATCAGCCTGCTCAAATTGGGTTAATAACTCAGTCAGCCACTTTTGCTTGGTGTCTGCATCTAAATGCCCGTATTTGGTCGAACGTAAATAATGCCAAGGATATTGCGTGGCAAATTCGCCCCACAAGGCAATTAAACGTTTTTGATAAGCCGTTTTGACTTTAAATAACCACGGCGATAATTCGTGCTGATTCAAAAACTCTAAATGCGTCAAAGCTTGTTCAGGTTGTTGCTGCGCTAAATAAATTTCAATACGCTGTATTTCTGCCAACTCAAACGCCATGGCACTGCTTTGATTTAAGGCAGCCAACGCTTGCGGATATTGCTGTTGGATGGAGTGCATACGTGCTTCCATCACTCCTTTGAGCAAACCTGACTGGGCAAACACCTGTCGAATAAACTGGTGTTGATCTTCTGCAGCATCTAGCAACCAAATGACCGCCAATTGCTCATAAGGATGCAGATTTTTAAAGTTAAATACTGTTTCAACCTTACGCTGTTCACGGCTAAAATAGCGCTTTAACAACAACCATAAAATTTGTAGCGAAACACTGATCGACAAGAAAAAGAACAACAACAACCAAATATTGGTTTGTAATTGCCATTCGCGCCAATACACATAAACATAGCCTGAACCATACCCATAACTCAGTACGCTCAGCAAAGCGACCAGTACAATACTGACCACCACATAGGCGAGTAAAATCTGTTTCATTTATACCGCCCCCAATAAAGCACGTGTTTTTAAACTCGGCGTTGGAACGATATTTAAGTTTTTAATTTTTTCTAATTGCTGAACCAATTGTTGTGCTTTCTGATCAGGCAATTGTTGTAATAACTGAATAATGTCATTCACTTCTTGTTGATATTGCACATATTGACCTTGTATAAAGATTTGTCGAGCCAGCAATAGACGCAATTGTGCTTCTTTTAAAATAATCTGGCGCTGCATCAACTGTGTCGCAGGTTGCTTGGCAGATTCAATACTCAGCCATTTTTGCCAAAAATAACGATCATCGACATCGGCAGGGTTCAGCTCAGGTTGTTGAGCTTGCTGTTTTAATTGTTGATCTAATTGCTGCAATAACTGACTTACTTGTTGATATTGCGCATCACGTGTTGTTATAAATTGTTGAATTTGTTTCTGATCTTGCTGAACAACTTGGTGCAAACTTTGTTTCAAAGCAGGAGCTAAAGCATATTCGTTTAACTCACGGTCTAAATGAGCTAGCTTTTCAGTCGCATAGTGAAACTGTTGTTGTTGTAAGGAAAATTCCACCAAGTCCAATTGCTGCGCCACCATATCTACTGGTTGAATCGCATCTTCTTGCTGCACAGCGCTGGATACTGCGGACTGTTCTGGCGCATCTTGGGTATAATTACGGCGCTGCAAAGCCACCAACTGATCATTTAAATTGGCATTGGTTTTTTCTGCAAGATGCAAACTTTGACTGAGTTGCTGTTGTTGCGCTGAAATTTGCATCACATCAAAACTTAATTTGACGATCCAGACCAAAGCGATCAACACCACTATCACAACCAGTTTTTTCATAGTTTTCCTTGCATGCGCATCATTTGCTGCAATATTAATTCTGTTTTTAAATGGGTCAACTTGAATACGTTATATTTTGTATGATGCTGCGTTTGATAATCGAGCAAAATTTTCTCTAAACGATCACCCAATACCCAATAATGACCTTTGTTCAGTAGATCGAAATCCCGCTGAATTAAGCTTAGCCAGTTTAACCAACTGGCTTCACTGCTAATCATCATGATAAATTCTGAAGATTGTATTAAACGTGCGCGTACTGCCTGCATTTTTTCAATAGAACTGGCAGGACACTCCCGCCGATACAATACAAAATTATGGATCTGCATCCCCTGATCAAGCAGTGTTTGCATCATAAATTGCCGTCCGCCCTCGCCACGCCAAAAGGCAATGTGTGTGCCGACTTTCAAATTTTGCAAACACGGCAAACTCAGCATCCCTTCGGAAGTTTCAACCTGCGGGACTTCGCTGTAAAGACCATATCCACGTAAAACTTCTGCAGTTTTTTCGCCCACAGCCACCCAACGTATATGCTGCAAATCCTGCAATGATATTTGGCTTCGGGCTAAATATTGCATCCCAATATCGACAGCAGTCGGACTAACCACCACAATAATATGCGTGTGAGGCAACTGGGCATATAAATTAGCCAGTTGCTCCGACCACGGCTGTGCAGAAAGCTGCAACAAGGGCAAATCAATGACCTCAATATGCTGTTGTTGCAAAGCCTGAGTTAAGGCCTCTGCACGATCTTGAGGTCGGGTATTAATGAAGAGCATGGGCTTCTGGTGCAATATGAATTATTGATACAGGGCTTTGAGTAATTCGCCCGCACCCTGTGCCAATAAAGCTTTTGCCAATTCTTCACCTAGCATTTCAGCCTGTTCAGGTGCGCCAAATTGCACAGCTTTAAGAATGGTTTGCCCATCGACACTACCAACACGACCTTCAATCTGCAACTGACCATTCTGCAAAGTTGCGTAGCCTGCAATTGGCACCTGACAACCGCCTTCCAAGTAGGCATTAAAAGCACGTTCGGCACGTACACAGACATTGGTTTCGGCATGCATTAACGGCAAAATTAAATCCAACACCGCCTGATCTTGGCTACGACATTCCAGACCCAAAGCCCCTTGCCCAACGGCAGGTAAGCTCACATCAGGCTGAATGGTATGACGAATACGCTCTGCCAAGCCCAAACGCTTTAATCCTGCACTGGCTAAAATAATCGCGTCATACTGACCATCATCTAGCTTAGACAAGCGCGTACCCACATTGCCACGTAAATCAATAATCTCTAAATCTGGACGTGCTTTTAAAATTTGGCATTTACGGCGCAAGCTTGAGGTTCCAACTTTAGCGCCCTGTGGTAAATCTGCAAAACTGGCATAGTGATTCGACACAAAGGCATCGAGTGGGTCTTCACGCTCACAAATGACCGCCAAGCTCAGACCTTCAGGCAATGCCATGGGTACATCTTTCATAGAATGTACGGCTAAATCGGCACGCCCATCCATTAAAGCGGCTTCTAATTCTTTGACAAATAAGCCCTTCCCCCCAATTTTTGCCAATGGGGTATCTAAAATTTTATCGCCCTGTGTGACAAAGGTCACCAACTCAACAGTTAAATCGGCATGCATCGCCTCTAAACGGGCACGAATGTGTTCAGCCTGCCATAACGCAAGCGGGCTTTGTCGAGTTGCAATTTTCAGGGTTTTCATCATAGTGGCTAAGCAAGATAAATAAGTTCATCTAAACTTAACCTGATCCCCTAAAAATGCAAGTCTATTTCTTTGCCGATTTATCAATCTGTTGCGTATTCATCTGCGATGAGGCTGATCAATTAGAGTTTTTGGATGCGTTCTCGCAATAAAGGCAAATGTCGTCGACTAACAGCCAAACGCTCATCTAGCTCGCGGCAACGTACCTGATACTGTCCTGAATTGACCACTTCTAGCCCCTCCAAAAACTGAATCGAGACCAAGGCATTTCGGTGAATCCGAATAAACTGATCACCAAATTCGGTTTCTAAATCTTTCAGCGTTTCATCAATCAAGACACTGCCATTTTTATGACGCACCGTGACATATTTCTGATCGGCTAAAAAATAATAGATATTTTCTATAGGCACCAACTCTACACCACGATAAGTTTTCGCAGCAATTTGGTGACGTTTTATTTTTAATTCGTCCATATTTTCTTTTTGTTTTAAATGACTCATCTGCGCTTGCGTGAGTTTTGTTAAATGATCTAAAACCTGTTGCAATTCCTGTTGCATAATAGGTTTTAACAAATAGCCTTCCGCATTGGACTTAAATGCCTCGAGTGCATGTTCATCGTAGGCGGTACAAAACACAATGGCTGGCATTGGGTCAAGCTCACGCAAATGTTGAGCGCAACTTAAACCATCCATTCCCGGCATTTGAATATCTAATAATATGACATCCGGCTGATGTTCATCCGCCAGTTCAATCGCCTGTTGCCCATGAGCTGCCGTTGCCACCACATGATGCCCCAGTTGAGTGACCAAACGTGATAATCGCTCTCTTGCCAGAGGCTCATCATCACAAATTAGGATGTCCATTTCCCCTCCTTTTCAGTTGAATACTTTATTTTTATCAAGTTAAGAAAAATCAGAACAATCACAAGTTTTTTTATTTATAGCGATATTGCAACACCGTCGTGTACATACCATTCCCCGCATAATTTTTGAAAGTAACACTGCGCCCATAATACGCTTTTAAGCGCTGTTCCACGTTTTGCAGTGCAATCCCATGTCCAGATCTTAAATTTATTTTATCGCTGACATACGGATTTGTAATGACAATATTGACTTGGTTTTGCAATATTTCGATCAATATACTTATCGTACTCTTTGCTAAAACTTTTTCAACTCCATGAAAAATACTATTTTCTAGCAAGGGTTGTAAAGTTAATAACGGAATTTGTACCTGACTGAGCAGTTGCGGTTGTTCAATTTTCCATTCTACCGCCAACCGATCACCCAAACGAATTTGTTCTATGTCTAAATATCGCTGGCAAAGTTCGATCTCATCTTTCAGGCTAACCAGTTTTAATTCTTGCAAACTGGCACGAAATAAACGCGACAAATTGAGCAACATTTGCTCGGCTTTATCGGGATCTATGGCAATGAGACTAATCACATTATTGAGGCTGTTGAATAAAAAATGTGGGTGAATACGCGCCTGCATGGCATGTACCCGCGCTTGTAATTCACTATGCCGCTGCTGAATAGCTTGTTCTCGGACATAGATATAACGAAAGCAAAACGCACCCAATAGCACGCCATAACTCAAATGCAGTCCGACACCTTGTAACAGATCATCTATACCAAACTGCTGTAGATGAAAGTTTTGCCCAAAATGCAACAAGGTATTTAAACTGAGCGTGGTCAGCAACACGATGCCTTGCAGCAGCAAAAAACTGACCAAAAAAGATAAACTCAAGCCCATGCGTAAAAAACGCGCCTGAAAAAACTCCACCAAGGCCGCAAAACACAACACCACCCAATTGATATAGAGCACGTATTGCAGCACCCGAGCAAAACTTAAGCCGTGCCAACCTTGTGCTTCAGCCAGTGCCAAAACCATTGCCAAGGCATTACTGCCAATAAATAATTCAATTAGATATTGCCAACGTCCTATTTTCGTAAAAAAATACAGCTCATGTTGCTCTGCCTGCGTATCAGCATAAGTTTGATTGGCTTGTTCTTCGGCAAGTGAATCTGAATTTGTTATACTCTTGTCCAAATCACCGCTTTTTACTTTATTGAGCCGATATGACCACATCTTCTAATTCCTCAAATCCGTCACAAGCCCAAACTTCGGGTATGTGGGGCGGTCGTTTCTCTGAAGCGACTGATGCTTTTGTTGCTGAATTTACAGCATCTGTTCAATTTGACCAACGCTTTTATAAACAAGATATTGCTGGCTCAATTGCACATGCAACGATGCTTGCCAAAGTAGGCGTACTTACGACTGAAGAGCGTGACGATATTATCCAAGGTTTAAATACCATTCAGGCTGAAATTGAAGCAGGTCAATTTGAATGGCGTATTGACCTTGAAGATGTCCACATGAACATCGAATCACGCCTTACTCAACGTATTGGCATTACAGGTAAAAAATTACATACAGGTCGTAGCCGTAACGACCAGGTGGCAACCGATATTCGTTTGTATGTCCGTGACGAAATTGATGCCATTTTAGAATTATTAAAAAAATTACAACACGGCATTTTAAGCTTGGCAGCCAAAAACACCCACACCATTATGCCTGGTTTTACTCATTTACAAACCGCACAGCCTGTGACTTTTGGTCATCACCTTATGGCGTGGTTTGAAATGTTGGTACGTGACTCTGAGCGTTTAATTGACTGCCGCAAACGTGTTAATCGTATGCCTTTAGGTTCTGCCGCTTTGGCAGGTACCACTTACCCAATTGACCGCGCTTTTACCGCAGAATTATTGGGCTTTGAAGCCGTATCTGAAAACTCGCTAGATGCTGTATCAGACCGTGATTTCGGAATTGAGTTTAACGCTGCTGCATCGTTAATTATGATGCACTTGTCACGCATGTCTGAAGAGCTGATTTTATGGACATCGGCACAATTTAAGTTTGTGAATATTCCAGACCGTTTCTGCACAGGCTCATCCATTATGCCGCAGAAGAAAAACCCAGACGTACCTGAATTGGTGCGTGGTAAAACTGGTCGTGTCTATGGCGATTTAATGAGCCTATTAACCCTAATGAAAGGTCAGCCTTTGGCTTACAACAAAGACAACCAAGAAGACAAAGAACCTTTATTTGATGCAATTGATACCGTACGTGGCTCACTCATGGCATTTGCCGACATGATTCCTGCCTTAGTACCAAATATTGCAGAAATGCGTGAAGCAGCATTGCGTGGTTTCTCTACCGCAACCGACCTTGCCGATTACTTGGTAAAAAATGGCGTGGCCTTCCGTGATGCGCATGAAATTGTAGGTAAAGCCGTAGCCTTGGGTGTTCAAGAAGGTAAAGACCTGTCTGAACTGAGCTTAGCGCAATTACAACAATTCTCAGATTTAATTCAAGCTGATGTATTTGAAAAAGCACTGACCCTTGAAGCCTCTGTAAATGCACGTGATCATATTGGCGGTACAGCGCCTGCACAAGTTGCAGCGGCAATTGAACGTGCTCAAACACGTCTTGCTCAACTTTATGCATAATCAGGAAGTGAGAGATGTCTAAACAAGTATTTTGTCGTAAATATCAAACCGACATGGAAGCGATGGATTTCGCTCCTTTTCCGGGTGCCAAAGGTCAAGAATTACTTGAAACGGTATCTAAACAGGCTTGGCAGGAATGGCTCAAACACCAAACTACGCTCATTAATGAAAAGCGTTTAAATGTGTTTGAACCTGAAGCGAAAAAGTTTTTGGAAGAACAACGTGAGAAGTTTCTCAACAATGATGCCAGTTTGGAAGTCGCAGAAGGCTTAAAACCTCAAAACTAATCCAAGTACTGTTTTTTCATTTTGGAAAATTCAAACCTTGTTTATTTTACAATTAAAAGAGTCTTTATGAAGGCTCTTTTTTTATGCCATTTGTGATTATGAGTTGCCGCAACAATGTTTTAAATAAATGAAAATAGATTCAAAAAATTAAGCTAATTTCCTATTTTTATTTTTCGACTGAAGTCATATAACTCATAGTCACAGTAAAGCACTCAAAAATATATTAATTATTGATTTTAAAGACAATAGTTTTAAAAATAATCACACTAAAAATAATGTAATTTAAAAATACATTTGTATATAAAACGCTACATTCCACTACAATAAACCACATGATTCTTGAGTGTGATTTTCCTATACTTATTTTCAAGGAGATAAGCAATTATCTCTCACTATAATAAATATCCCCGATTTCAATCTCAGATTTCCCCCAAAGTCTGAGATTTTTTTTATCCAAAATTTCGGCTGTTTCAAGCCATAAAAAAGCCCCATCATTAGATGAGGCTGAATATTCAAAAAAGCTGAACTTAGCGTTCCTGTACTTTTTCTTCAATTTCTTTGACGCTGGTATGACGTACGTCAAAACCTTTGACCATATAAATCACTTGTTCTGAAATATTTCGTGCGTGGTCACCAATACGCTCTAATGAACGTAACACCCACATCACATTAATCACACGTGAAATATGACGCGGATCTTCAATCATATACGTCATTAGAGTACGTGTTGCAGATTGATATTCACGGTCAATATCGGCATCGGCAAGTAAAACACGCAGTGCTTGATCGACATCTAAACGTGCAAAAGCATCCAGTGCATCGTGAATCATGACACGCACTTGGTTACCAATATGACGTGTTTCCATATAGCCGCGTGGCGAACCACCTTCTTCACATAAGTTTTGGGCAATACGGGCAATTTTTGCAGCTTCATCACCAATACGCTCTAAGTCAGTATTGGCTTTAGACATGGCAATCACCATACGCAAATCAATTGCGGCTGGATGACGACGCGCCAAAATCAACGTTAAGGCTTCATCAATTTCGGTTTCCATGCGATTGACAACATTGTCTTGGAACTGAACTTCTACCGCCAAGGCTGCATCGGTATCCAAGAGTGCGTGAATCGAGTTGGCAACCTGCTGCTCTACCAAACCACCCATGGCCATAAATTTGGTATTTACATCCTGCAAATCTTCATTGAACTGAGAAGAAATATGGTGACTTAACACAGGATTATTCGTACTCAAGGAATACACTCCACAACAAAAGGATAGACTGACGCAATGATTGAATATTAAAGCACAGCAATGATGACGTTTTTATGACATTTTCTCACCAAACTCTCAAGTCTGATCGTTTCTGTCTTTAAACAGCATAAGCCATTCAGATGACAAAATGACTTGGGTCTGTTGACATTTCGTCTATGTTTGCGGCAACGCATATTTTTTAGCTGATATAAGGCATGGGACAGGAAATTTAGTCATTCTAAATGACTGACTCATAAAGCAATAGTAGCAAAAATATGCTCGCCCCCTTGCGCAGCAAACAAAGCAACGCTTTGTTCTTGCTCATGTGGCTAAAACTTTCTCAGATTGCGTTATGAAACTTGGCAATAGTCTCGCTATTCCCTGCGTTTCATGCCTGATCTGCTCAGTTTTAGCCTACAGCGCAAGCCATTTATGAAATGTCAACAGACCCTATATGGCTTTCCGAATCAACCAAGCATTCATTTCCTGCACATCTTGTTCAGTCAATTGCCCAACGGCTGCTTTCAACTGTAACACATGCTTCAAATAGTCATACTGTGCATTGAGATAATCCTGCTTGGCAGAAAAGGCGTTACGCTGTGCCAACAGTACATCCACCATGGTTTTTAAACCTTCCTGATATTGCGCTTTGGATGCTCGTGCCACTAAATCTGCTGAACTCATTGCAGCCTGTCGCGCCTGCAATTTGGCTTGATCAGTTTCGACTTGTAAATATGCCTGTTTCACATCGGTATTGGCTTTACGGATTGCTGCATCTAGCTCGGCTTCAGATTTTTGTACCAAAACCACTGCTTTTTGCACATTTTTATTGACCCGCCCACCGCTAAACACATTCCAGTTCATTTCAATCCCGACCTGGTCGAACTGACCATCGGGCGACATGATACTTTCTGGGCTTTGTTTGGCATAACCATAACTGCCCACAGCTTCTACCTGCGGATAACGTGCTGCTTGTTCAACCCGACGTGCATCTTCGGCATATTGTCGCTGCAAACGTGCCTGTTGAATAGCCAAATTTTGAGTTTGTGCCAATTGCGACCATGCCTCTAAACTTTCAGGCACAGGTTTTTGAAATTGAAAGTCATCTCGCAAAACTGCCAAACTTTCTTGATATGGCCCAATCAATTGTGCCAACTGCTCTTGTGCCAAAACCAACTGCACATGTGTTCCAATCCTGTTCGCTCGTGCATTTTGATATTGCGCATTGGCTTCACTGACTTCACTTTTAGCCACCAAACCTTCACGCAGTTTGGCATTCATCATATTGAGCTGTTCCAACAAAGCTTTTTCTTCTTGTAAATATGCTGTTGTTAAAGACTGCTGTCTCAGCACATTAAAATACGCTTCTGATACATTCAAAATATGTTGCTGTTGTTGTAAACGTAAGGTGACTTCACTCAGGCTTAACGAGGTTTTGACTTGTTTCAGGGCTTGCCAAGCATCCCAACGAAATAAAGGCTGACGTGCTGTTAACGCGACTTGACGTGAAGTTGAAGATGAACTGCTTAAAAGCTCTGGCGAGGAACTGGCAATATTGACTCGACTCATTTCCTGACTTTTACGGGTGATATTGCCCGACAGAGTCACAGTTGGCAGTAAATTGCCTTGCGCAAGCCCTAAATTTAATTGATCGGCCTGATATTGTAATTGCTGTGCGCGCCAAGTCGGATCGCTATTTTGAGCACGCTGATAGGCTTGCATTAAATCCAAAGCAAAAGCGCTTGAACTCATCCAACATAAGCATGTCACTAACATCATTTTTTTCATTATTTTTCGATCAACCCACTCTGTAATTTCGTCAATCCTACTGCAATGTATTTTTACACCGCCCATACTAAAGCGAATTTGCATTTTTTTCGTATGATTTTCATTAATTTTGATAATTTTTCATATTATTTCAATTCATTGCAATAATTAAGCAAAGCCATACACGTGCTAACAATCGCTGCATAAAGTGGTACTTACTCACAGGCATGTAACCAAACTCTAGCAGAATACTACAATTTACTCCGTGGCTTTGACTTTACAATGCAAGCTCTCCCCTCGTCCTTCGACCCAAGCTTCTAAAACCGTGTGCCTCACAGCGGATATTTTAAATTTAGAATTTTGGTATGAATGACTCATTTTGAATTTTTGGAATCCATAGTGCCTAAATGAAGGCACTAGATGATGAATGAATACTCATGTTGAATTGCTGTAATGGTTAAATTTCTTCGCGCCAGTAAACTTGCCCTACTGCTTGGCAGTTGTCTGTATTTGCTCGCCTGCCAAAATTCAGATACGCCTCCCGTAGCTGAACCACCAAAGGTACAGGCCAGTGCCAGCGAACCTGTAGATTTGACCCAAATGTGTGAAAACATTCAGCACAATATGCAGCAAATTGACAATACCCGCACCACGTTTGCGCTAGAACAAATTAATCAGGATTTAAAAGTTTGCCTACCGTTGCTACCTTTAAATGAGCAATTAAATTTACTCAATCTTTCGACCCAAATGTATCAACGCTTTTTGCATGTAGAACGCAGCGCTGCAGAACAAGCTGCCTTTGACCAACACGCTTTTGATATGGCACAGCATCCGACCATTCAGCAAAGTCATTTTGAAAACTTTGCCTTGCGTGATCAATATTTATTGAAACATAAGGGACAAGCCTATTTAGAGCTATACGATGCAGGTGAAGCACAGTTGGTTTATCGTCGTAGCCCACAATACTTAGCCATTATTTTTGCGCCTTACATGCCCGATGCCGAGCAGATTTTTATTGAAAGAATGGCCAATGACAATATGCAGCACAGCTTGCGTGATGGTGGACTCACCCTTGATGCTGCCGATTTGGCAGAACGCGCCTTATTTTGGGAAGATTACGTGCAGCGTTATCCTAAAAGTCACTTTATACGGGATGCACGTTATCTAGCCGAAGTGTATGCCTTGCTGCTGTTTAAAGGCACAGTCAACAGTCCTGTTTCTCAGGATTATGTCGATGAATACAGTATCCAACCTGCCGTATTATTTGAAATTAAAAAACTGGCAAAGTTGCAAAAATCTCCCTTAGCACAGCAAGCGCGTAAATTCCTTGCCTTTTTACACATGAGCAGTGAACAACGACTCACTGAAATTGCAGCACAGCCCACTGCACGTGAACAGCGTGAATATGGCGATGATGCTTTAGTACATGCACAGTTGCATCAATATTTAAATTTAAAGAACATCTCCATCCATGCAAAACGCGATTGTTTTAGTGATGCCGTTTGTATTACTCGCTAATTATCCAAAGTCGCTTAAAGCTCAAATACTTGTCATTAGGCATCAAAGAATAAAAGCCGCGCGAAGCCTGCTTTTATACCAACAACGTGCTACTATTTATACAGCTTGACGGAGCGCGAGTAATTCCTCGCTGAGATTGTGTCCATTCTTTGTTGTTTGCCCAAAGGTCTGCAACACAGATTTAAACCCAAGTACCGTTGAACCTGATCAGGTTAAAACCTGCGTAGGAATCAAGCCACCTAAAAACCCCGCCACACGGTTAATGTTGAACTATTAAAGTTTCAACAACTCAATTGCAATGTTTTTGGTCGTGCTTGATTCGTTGATTTCATTCTTCAGGATCATTGCAATGAACCAATTAACGAATCTATCCCCTGCTGACATTTCTGCTCAACACGAGCAAGATGCCAAAGATTTAACCCGCATTTTGCCTGCATCGAAAAAAGTCTATATTCAAGGCTCACGCCCAGACATTCAGGTGCCAATGCGTGAAATTGAACTGACCGACACTCCAACAGGTTTAGGCGGTGAGCACAATCCACCGCTCATGGTGTATGACACTTCAGGTGTATATACCGATCCAAATGTTGAAATTAATCTGAACAAAGGCTTGCCGAACATCCGCGACAGCTGGATTGAAGAGCGCCAAGACACCGAAAAACTAGAAACCCTCAGCTCAGCCTTTGGTCAAGAGCGTTTACGCGATATTCGTACTGCAGAGATTCGTTTTGCCCATATTCAAAAGCCGCGTCGTGCCAAAGCGGGTAAAAACGTCACCCAAATGCACTATGCCAAACAAGGCATCATTACCCCTGAAATGGAATATATCGCCATTCGTGAAAACCAACGCCAACGCGAAGGTGTCGATATGCGTCAGCATCCAGGGCAAAACTTTGGGGCTAAAAACTTAACTGAAATCACGCCTGAATTTGTACGTCAGGAAGTGGCTGAAGGCCGTGCAATTATTCCTGCCAACATTAACCACCCAGAATGTGAGCCAATGATTATTGGTCGCAACTTCTTGGTCAAAATCAATGCCAATATTGGTAACTCGGCACTGGGTTCAAGTATTGATGAAGAAGTCGCGAAAATGACTTGGGCGACCCGTTGGGGCGCAGATACCATCATGGATTTATCGACAGGTAAAAACATCCATGAAACCCGTGAATGGATTATCCGCAACTCGCCTGTGCCAATTGGTACTGTACCTATTTATCAGGCACTAGAAAAAGTAAACGGCATTGCCGAAGACCTCACTTGGGAAATCTTTAAAGACACGCTGATTGAACAGGCTGAACAAGGTGTGGATTACTTCACCATTCACGCAGGCGTGTTATTGCGTTATGTACCACTCACGGCCAATCGCTTAACAGGTATTGTATCGCGTGGCGGTTCAATCATGGCGCAATGGTGTTTGGCGCATCATGAAGAAAACTTCCTTTACACACACTTTGATGAAATCTGCGAAATCATGAAAGCTTACGATGTATCGTTCAGCTTAGGTGATGGTTTACGTCCGGGTTGTATTCAAGATGCCAACGATGAAGCACAATTCAGCGAACTGCGAACTTTGGGTGAATTGACTCACCGCGCTTGGGAACATGATGTGCAAGTGATGATTGAAGGCCCGGGGCACGTACCAATGCACATGGTCAAAGAAAATATGGACTTGCAACTTGAAGTCTGTAAAGAAGCACCATTCTATACACTCGGCCCATTAACCACGGATATTGCACCAGGTTATGACCATATTACTTCTGCAATTGGTGCAGCGATGATTGGTTGGTACGGTACTGCAATGTTGTGCTATGTGACACCTAAAGAGCACTTAGGCTTACCGAACAAAAAAGACGTCAAAGACGGCATCATCACCTATAAAATTGCAGCACATGCGGCTGACCTTGCCAAAGGACATCCGGGCGCGCAAGCACGTGACAATGCCTTATCTAAAGCACGTTTTGAATTCCGCTGGGAAGATCAGTTTAACCTGAGCCTTGACCCAGATACCGCACGCAGCATGCATGATGAAACCATGCCAAAAGAAGCGCATAAATCTGCACACTTCTGTTCAATGTGCGGACCAAAGTTCTGTTCGATGAAAATCACGCAAAACGTGAGAGATTATGCACAAAATCAAAATGCTGCGAACAAAACGGAGCAAGTAGATGCAGAGGTCGAATCAGGTCTCAAAGCCATGAAAACCGCTTATCAGGAACATGGTCAAAAATTATACCATAAGCTCTAATTTGTTTAAAAAGCGTTTGTATTCAATAAAATCTCAGTTAGGATGAAATTATGCTTTGCTCATCCTGATGAGAATTTATGAAGATTATTCAACAAGCAACTTATGGACAACACGATGCACAGATTCACCAACGTGAATACCTGTATCGTGGTTTTATTCAGGTTGAAAAAGTCAGCCTGAGCCATCGCTTGTTTAATCAAACTACATATACCCCAGTCCTTCAGCGTGAACTCATTCAACGCCCTGAAGCGGCTGGGGTACTCATTTATGATGCACCACAACAAAAATTTGCCCTGATTGAACAATTCCGTATTGGTGCAATTGATGATTGCGACTCGCCTTGGCAACTCGAAGTGATTGCAGGCGTGCTAGATGGCAATGAATCACCTGAAAGTTGCATTCGTCGTGAAGCTTTGGAAGAATCGGGCTGTGAATTAAAAGAATTACAACATTTATTCAGTTTTTATCCATCTGCGGGTGCATGCGCAGAATTGTTCCACTTATATAGTGCGAGCACCACGTTACCACAGGAAGGTGGCGTGTTTGGTATGCCAGATGAAGGAGAGAATATTCAATTACACATTCTTGATTATCAGGAAATTCCAAACTTGCTGACCAATGGTCGGCTAAAAAACGCACCTGTCATCATGGCATTGCAATGGTTACAACAACAAATTAAAACCGTGAAGGATGTCTAAGGGGTCAGGCATGACTTTATTCTCAAACAATCACCAGCAACGCTGGACAATTGTACAAATTTCAGATACGCACCTCATGAATCAGGAAGATTTAGAGTTTGTGCACATGAATCCTGAACGCAGCTTTCACGCGGTAATGCACGATATTCAACAGCAATATCCGCAGCTCGATGCTATTTTCCATACAGGCGATTTAGCACAAATCCCTGTTGCTGAAACCTATCAGCGTTATTTGCAGTTTATGCAGACTTTGAATACGCCGCATTTCCAGATTCCGGGCAATCATGATGATGCCGCGGTTTTTCCATTCCATTTACAGTCCAATCAAGTTCATGCAATTGAGTTGGGCAATTGGAGTGTCATTTTACTGAATACTGCGGTTAAAGGTCGGATTGATGGCTGGATGGACGCAGCACAATTACAGCAGTTAGATCAGCTTTTACAGCAACATGCGCAGCAGCAGGTGATTATTGCCTGTCATCACCATCCTTTTGATATGCAATCGCACTGGATAGATCAGCACAAACTTAAAAATACCGAAGCCTTAATTGATGTATTGGCACGCCACAACAATGTCAAATTGGTGCTGTGTGGGCATGTGCATCAAGACTCATTAAATGAATGGCAAGGGATTCAATTTTACTCTACGCCTTCGACCTGCGTGCAATTTAAACCACATAGCCAGCACTTTGCGCTTGGGCCTGAGGCACCGGGTTACCGTGTGTTACATTTGAATGCAGATGGCAGTTTTAGCACCCAAGTGCATCGGGTTGAGCATGTCACACAACAAATAAATTTTGAAATTTCAGGTTATTAACTTTCCATTTTATTTTTTTTGCTTTACTTTATGCCTTCAACGAAAAAATGCGATAACACATCCAAACATCAAAGACTATCCATAATCAAAAAAAGTCTATATGATGACGTCCCCCGAAGATCGAATATTGTTCTTTGGGAGTGGATAAAAACACTTGCATATCACCATATTTTTCGCGTATGAATCTTACGCATATGATGAGGAATGCCCTACATGGCGAATGACAACCAAAATCAAGTCTTGGACGAACAAACAGATCTTGTAGAAGAAAAAGCTACAAAACGCGTGCGTAAGGCAAAGCCAAAGGCTTTAGAGGGTGGTTCTACAGCTAGCTTATTTGGTATTGCACCTTATCAGCCTAAAAAAAATGAAGAATACATGTCTGAAGGACAACTCGAACATTTCCGTCAAATTTTAATGGCGTGGAAAGAAGAGTTAATGTCAGAAGTAGATCGTACACTCAACACCATGCAAGACGAAAATACCGCTTTGCCTGATGTGAATGACCGCGCGACACAAGAAGAAGAATTTGCGATTGAATTACGTACCCGTGACCGTGAACGTAAATTGATTCGTAAAATTGAACAATCCATTGAAGCGATTAAAAACGATGACTATGGTTTCTGTGAAACTTGTGGTATCGAAATTGGTCTGCGTCGTTTAGAAGCACGCCCAACGGCAACGTTATGTATTGACTGCAAAACTTTGGCAGAGATCAAAGAGAAGCAAAATAACGGTTAATTGTGACTGTTGAAAATTCTTTAGCGGAGCATGCTCCCCATGCGCAGCAGCGAGATCATATTTCGCTGACGCGCTACTCAGGTCGGTTTGCGCCATCGCCAACCGGCCCTTTGCATTTTGGCTCTCTCATTACTGCCGTTGCCAGTTATTGCGATGCCAAAGCCCAGCACGGCACTTGGCTGGTACGTATTGAAGATACTGACATCCCACGCATTTACCCTGGCAGTGAAAATCATATCTTGCGTTGTATTGATGCCTTTCAATTTGAGCCGGATGCCGAAATTATTTTCCAGAAAGATCGCCTCGATCTCTATGCAGCCGTGTTGCAACAATTGCAGCAACGCGACTTGGTCTATGCCTGTCAATGCACCCGCAAAATGCTTGGCTCCAATCATATTTATGCAGGGACTTGCCGCAATTTAGGTTTAGATTTTGCCAATCAAGCGATTCGAGTCAAAGTCACAGACCAAGAGATTTGCTTTCAAGACCGCCTGCAAGACAAACAATGTTCCAACCTTGCGCAGGACTTGGGCGATTTTGTCCTAAAACGGCGTGATGGCATTATCAATTATCAACTGGCAGTGGTGGTGGATGATTATTTGCAAGGCATTACCCATGTGGTTCGCGGCGCAGATTTACTCGACAACACCGCACGGCAAATCTATTTGGGGCAACTGTTAGGCTACCCTAAACTCAGCTACACGCACCTGCCTTTAGCCATGAATGCACAAGGGCAAAAACTGTCTAAACAGAACTTGGCACAAGCTTTAGATTTAGCCCAAGCACCGAAGCTGCTACAAGCCGCTTTAACTGCCTTAAATCAAGCCACTGTCGAATTAGACACCCCTGCACGCATGCTTACGCAAGCCATTCAGCAATGGGATCTTTCACGTATTCCTGCAGGCACAGCTTTACACGGCTATTATTTATAAAATTTAAAATTCAGTTATGCTCAAATTGAAATGGATCATTTGAGATTGTGTCATGTTTTTTATTTTTGGTGTTGGACCGAAAACCAAAGTGGTCGAGAAAAGTCAATTTAGCTGCCCCGTTTGCCGCACTCGCAGTAGCTATGAACTCAGACAGCAACGACAATATTTTTCCTTATTTTTTATTCCCTTGTTTCCTATGTCTAAACAAAAAAATACTACAGTCAAGTGCTTACACTGCGGAACAGTCATGCCAAGCATGGTCTTGCACCATGCTCAGCCAGAAGCGAAATAGAAGGATAAATTCTAGAAGCTGGATTCTTCACGGCTAGGGTTAATCTCATGCGTGCTGGCTTCAATTTTCAGAATCAAACTCACCATCACTGCACACATAATTAACGATGAACCACCATAACTAATAAAAGGTAGAGTCAAACCTTTGGTAGGCAACATACCCATATTCATGCCTGCATTCACCATAATCTGTAATAAGAAGATAATGCTGATGCCATAAGCCAAATATCCTGCACGTAAGTACTGGTTTTTCAGGGCGCGATGACCAATTTTAATGCAGGCAATCAGCATAGCAAAAGACAAGCTCAACACCACAAAAATGCCTAAAAAGCCAAACTCTTCACCTAAGACAGCCAACATAAAGTCCGTATGTGCTTCAGGTAAATAGGACATTTTCTGGATACTATGCCCCAAGCCTACGCCTGCCCATTCACCGCGTCCAAATGCCATTAAGGCGTTAGACAACTGATAACCGACACCCAAAGGGTCATTCCACGGGTTTGAGAACGACATTAAACGCTCAAAACGATAAGGCTCAAATACCACCAAAAACACAAAGGCGGCAATAATCGCGCCAAAGGCAATACCAAACTGAATTAATGGCGCACCAGCTAAAAAGAAGACCCCTAACATGGTCAAGGCAATCACCACGGTCGCCCCCAAGTCAGGCTCTGCAATCACCAAACCTACCGTGACTGCCATAATCACTGCAAGACGAATCAGACCTTTAATGTTATTACGCACTTCTTCGGCACGGCGCACCACATAGTCAGCGGTAAAAATGGCCATCATCACTTTAGCGACTTCGGAAGCTTGCAGGGTAAAACCTGCGACCCGAATCCAGCGTTTAGAACCATTGACTTCAGTACCCACCAGCAACACTGCAGCCAACAAGGCAATGGTCACAATCCACAGAAAGAAGGTGTTGTTAAACCAGGTATTCAGCGGCACTCTATAGGCAATCACGGCAGCGATTAATGCCACCACAATAGAAATGCCATGACGCAATACATAGTGAAAGGCATTTTCATGCATGCGCTCGGCATAAGGCATAGAAGCCGATGCCACCATGATTGAACCAATACATAACAGCGCCAGTACGCTAAAAATCAGTACATTGCGTACATTCACTTCCGCTGGCAGTTTGGGTAACCAGCGCTCATAGACCTGATTGAGTTTATTGATTGTTGTCTGAGCAAAGCCAGCCATATCTCACACCTTATTGTTGTTATACCAGTGCGTTGACATAAGCAACGAACTTGTGACCACGTTCTGGATAGCCCGAGAACATATCAAAACTTGCACATGCAGGTGACAATAACACCACATCATGCGCTTGTGTATGTTGTTGGCAGATTTCAACTGCTTGTTGCAAGGTATCTGCAGTTAAGAGTTGGGTTGTTCCCGCAACTGCTGTTTCAATTTTCGTAGCATCCTCACCAATCAACACTGCCAGTTTGGCATATTGTTGCAATGATTGGCGTAGCGCAGTGAAGTCCTGCCCTTTGCCTTGCCCACCTAAAATAATCGCAACCTTACCGCCTTGTGCCTGAATTGCTGCACCCAAGCCATCTAAAGCTGCCAAAGTTGCACCGATGTTGGTTCCTTTGGAGTCATTATAATAACGCACCCCATGTAATTCTTTGACGAATTCACAACGATGCTCCAAACCTTTAAAGGTTTTCAGCGTTTCCAGCATGCTGTGCATAGATAAACCAATGGCTTCACCCAATGCCAAACACGCTAATGCATTAGCAATATTGTGTGTGCCTTGAATATACATCTCGGTGCTTTTTAATAAACGCTCACGCCCACGTGCCAACCACATGCTGCCATCATCATCTTTTAATAAGCCGTATTGGTTTAGGTCAGGCGCATTTAAGCCAAAACTTTGCATAGGAGTCTGATCTGGCACCAACGGACGACTCAAAGCATCATCACGGTTAAACACCACTTTTTTCACACCCTGAAAAATACGATGTTTGGCGGTGTGATAACCGAGCATATCGCCATGACGGTCTAAATGGTCTTCACTCATGTTCAGCACTACCGCCACTTCTGCATTTAAATTCGAGGTGGTTTCTAGCTGAAAACTGGAGAGTTCTAAAATATACAGTTCAGGATCATCTTTGATCAGATCCAGCGCAGGGCGTCCCAAATTGCCACCTACCGCGACTTTTTTGCCTGCCTGCTCTGCCATTAAACCAATCAGTGTGGTAACGGTACTTTTCGCATTAGACCCTGTAATTGCCACAATAGGTTTGTCGGTCGCACGACGTAAAATCTGAATTTCACTCACCACAGGAATGCCCTGCGCCATCGCAGCCTGAATTTCAGGGAGTTTTGGATCTAGCCCTGGGCTAATCACAATTTCTTCTGCAGACAACAATAAATCCTGATCAAACTGACCAAAACGGGTTTCCACTTCGGCAGGAATTTGGTCATGCCCTGGGGGTGTGGGGCGAGAATCTGTCACAGCAACGCGGTAACCCTGATGATGTAAAAAATTAACGGCTGCAACACCAGAAATACCAAGTCCTGCAACGACTTTTAATCCACCACGTTGTATTAACATTTTTGCCCCATTTTGTGCGCTAATTTTGAAACAGACAAAATAGTAGCACTTTGCTGTTTTGAATGCTTTTTCTGTTTGCAGTTCCTGCAGTTTTTTTGTGTCAGTGCGTAAAAAAACCGTCATATTGCAGACGGTTTTTAAAAAGAATATTGCTAAAGTGAATAAACAAGCCTATTTCCACTTCACCGCTTGAACTTCAACTTTCTTTTCTGCGGGTTGATCTTGAGAATCACACCCACAATTGCCGCCACAGCCTGCCGCGGCTGCAGGTTTTAGCCATTTGGCCAAGCCATGCCAGCCTTTTTCAGTACAGAAATTGGAGAGTTTTAGAAAAACTGCGCCAGAAGTCTTGGGAAAGACTTTTTTAAAGACTACTACAGCACTCCACAGTACCAATGCAGCAACAATTAAAATTTCAACCATGTTCATCTACTCCTGTAGGTCAGGCATGTGCCTTAACCCAACAAATACGATGCCGTTTGATAAGTCAGGAATGACATGAAATAAGCCAAACCAAATAGATAGCAGGTCATAATACTGACCGTACGCCATGATCCTGTTTCGCGTTTTACCGTTGCTAAAGTTGCCAAACAATGCGGTGCATAAATAAACCACACCAATAACGATAAACCCGTTGCCAATGACCAGCCCAGTTCACCACCACCACTAATTAAAGCAGCCAAACCTTGGGACATGGCATCTTCATCCACTGCAGATAAGGCATAGACTGTGCCTAATGCAGCCACCACCACTTCACGCGCTGCCATCGCAGGAATCAAGGCAATCACGATCTGCCAGTTAAAGCCCACAGGAGCAAAAATTGGCTGTAATACATGCCCCAGCATCCCTGCAAAACTATAGTCAATTGCAGGCATGGTCGCGCCTTCAGGCGGTTGCGGGAACGTACACAAGAACCACAATAAAATCGACAGTGCAAAAATAATGCCACCGACACGCTTTAAGAAAATTTTGGCGCGATCTAGTAAACCAATCCAAACACTTTTTAGGTCTGGAAAACGGTAGCTAGGCAACTCCATCAACAAGACATGCTCAGATTTATCTTTTTGTAAAAATTTAAGCACAAAAGATACGCCCAAGGCACTCACAATGCCTGCCATATACAGACCGAACAAGACCAGACCTTGTAAATTAAACATGCCCCATACGGTTTGATTGGGAATGAATGCTGCGATGAGTAAGGCATATACAGGCAAGCGCGCAGAACAAGTCATTAACGGCGCAACCATAATCGTGGTTAAACGATCACGTGGGTCAGCAATACTACGTGTTGCCATAATGCCTGGCACTGCACAGGCAAAACTAGACAGCAATGGAATAAAGGCACGACCACTCAAACCTGCGCTAAACATCAGCTTATCGAGCAAGAATGCGGCACGTGGCAAATAACCCGATTCCTCTAAAATTAAAATAAACAGGAACAGAATTAAAATTTGCGGCAAGAACACCACCACACCGCCTGCGCCCGCAATAATGCCATCCACAATCAAGCTGTTCAGCAAGGGATGGCTAATGTTTTCGCCAATCACTTCACCTAGCCAGCCAAATAAACTTTCGATGCCATCCATAAACGGTGCAGCCCAAGCAAATACCGCTTGGAAGACAACAAACATCATCACCGCAAGGCTGACTAAACCGAATACAGGATGTAAAAAAATTTTATCGAGGAAGTCGGAGCGTTTGTCTTCTTGATCTACAAAGTGCACCACATCATGCAAAATGGTTTGAATCCGTTGATGCTGACTGCCTGTTAAGCCTGTCAATTCTGTCTGCGGAACAGCAAATTTGCCCTGATCTAAGGCATGCATTAAGTTTTGAATACCTGAATCACGCACTGCCACGGTTTCCACCACAGGTACACCCAAACGCTCAGACAATTTTTGCGTGTTGATTTGCATGCCACGACGACGCGCCTCATCCATCATGTTGAGTACCAACAAAATCGGACGACCCAGTGCAATCATTTCCAAAACCAAGCCCAAATGCAATTTCAGGTTGGTGGCATCCACGACACAAAGAAAGGCATCTTGCTGACCTTCTTCGGCTATTTTGCCTTGTACCACATCTCGAGTAATGGCTTCGTCGGGACTGGTGGCTTCTAAACTATAAGTTCCGGGCAAATCCAACACCAGCACCGCCTGTCCCGAAGGCAAGGTGAATTGCCCGACTTTACGCTCTACGGTCACGCCTGCGTAGTTGCCAACTTTTTGACGTGTCCCTGTCAAATGGTTAAATAAAGATGTTTTACCGCAGTTTGGATTCCCTACAAGTGCGATACGTAAGGCATCGCTCATGCGGACACCCCTTGTTCAATTTCAATGCGTTCAGCTTCTACTTTGCGCAAAGCAAAACGGGTAAATCCCACTTGAATCAAGATTGGATCACCACCAAAAATACCTTTGGTAATCACCTGCACCTGCGTACCCGGCACAAAACCCAGTGTTTCTAAGCGGTTTGCCACTAAGTCACTAAGGGATGTTCCACCATCGGCAGTACGTAATACCTGACGGATGATGGCTGTTTGTTTTGCTTTAAGTTCTGACAAACGCACCGTGAAATTCCTATACCATTTTGCATATTATAACATGCAAATGAGAACAATTAACAAATAAGGTCGACTTACATTTAAATGCTTTATATCACATCGACAGCCTTGCTGAATTGGATTAGAGTAGAAAATAACGCTGCTTATTATCGAATTTCTCAATTAATTTTGTGATTTCGTCTGTGATTCCTATGCTGAACAAAAAACCTCGTATTCCTGCTGCAATACAAATTCCAGAAGCTTTGAGCTTTTTGGAAGGCTATCGCAACGATTTAATCGCGCAAAGTGTCAGCCCGCATACCCGCAATGCCTATCTGTCCGATTTAATTCAATGCAGTGACTATGTCAGCAAACCCATGCCTGAATGGAATCATGACGATATTTCAGATGTACTCATCGAACTCACCAAACAACAAAAAAGCCCCCGCTCTATTGCACGCTGCCTGTCTGCACTACGTTCTTTTTATAAATTTTTAAGAGAGCACAAACTGCGCTCTGACAACCCTGTTGCTGCGCATAAAACCCCAAAATTAGGTCGTGCCTTACCCAAAGATTTATCTGAAGCCGATGTTGAAGCCTTAATTCACGCTCCTGACATCAACACTGCACTCGGATTACGAGATCGTGCCATGCTTGAAGTCTTATATGCTTGCGGTTTACGAGTGACGGAATTGCTGAATTTACGTTTAGAATTAATCAACCTAAAACAAGGCTATTTACGAATTGTAGGTAAAGGCAATAAAGAGCGTTTGGTGCCTATGGGACAAGTCGCTTGTGAATGGATAGAAAAATATTTAACCGAGTCGCGTCCGCAACTGTATAAAAGTGCCACCGATTATCTATTTTTAACGGTGCATGGCGGCATTATGAGCCGACAAAATTTTTGGTATGCCATTAAACGCTATGCCCTGCAAGCAGGCATTCAAGCCGAGTTATCGCCACACACGTTAAGACATGCCTTTGCCACACACTTACTCAATCATGGGGCAGATTTACGTGTGGTACAAATGCTGCTCGGGCACAGCGATTTATCCACTACACAAATTTATACCCACGTTGCACAAATCCGTATGCAGCAATTGCATGCCCAACATCATCCACGGGCTTAAAAAAACAAAAACGACGTAGAAGCATAGGGTCTGTTGACACTTCATCTATGAACGTAAGCCATTTATGAAATGGCAACAGACCCTAACGATCACGAATATTTTTTGTTATGCTAACGCTCTATTTTTTATGCCAACAAGAAAGGGTTGTTTATGACATTTACCCGCTCGACACTTTTGATTGCCTGTTCACTGGCAAGTGCTTTTGCAATCACCGCATGTTCAAATGCAAACAATGAAGATAAAAAGCAAACCACACTCACCGCCAGTGCGCCTGCAACGGGTGAAGCATCAACCCTAATTGAACGCAATGCACAACAGCGTTTAAGTACAACCTTGCAGCAACATTTTAAAACTGCAGGTATCAACGCCAAAATTACCGACATTAAAGCCACTGAAGTTCCAAATTTATTTTGGGTGAGTCTTGAAGGCATGTCATCGGTCTATGCCACCAGTGATGGCAAATACATTATTCAGGGCGATGTGATCCGTTTAGGTGACAAAGAACTACATAACGTCAGTGAAAACCTGCAAGCAGGCGTGAACAAGAAAATTTTTGCTGAATTAAAACAGGAAGATTTATTGGTATTCCCTGCCAAAGGCAAAACCAAACACGTCATTTATGTATTTACCGATGTCAGCTGTCCATATTGCCATCGTCTACATGAACAAATGGATGAAATGAATGGTAAAGGCATTGAAGTCCGTTACATTGCTTGGCCGCGTGGTGAACAGCACATGCCTGCTATGGAAGCAATTTGGTGTAGCGAAGATCGTCACGCTGCCTTTAATCAGGTCATGAATGGCGCACAAATTGCACCTGCCAACTGTAAAAACCCTGTTCGTGCTCAGTATCAATTGGGCTTAAATATGGGCGTCAATGGCACACCTGCGATTTATAATGCCGAAGGCGTATATTTAGGCGGCTATCTGTCTACCGCTGAATTGATCAAGCGCTTAGACAAATAAAAATAGCGGATCTGTGGATGCTGCATCATCCCAATACACCAAGACGTAGCATCTATGAAGCCAATATAAATAACGATTTTTTATGCGTTATTTTACTTTTTTTCATACTGTGAAGATAAGTGAGATCTGCCCTAGAGTCAGCGCGTTTTTTTAGCTATGATCTAGGCTTGCTTAAAGTTATTAAAATATGGAGTGTGACGTGAAACCAGTTCGTCTGGCAATCCTCGGTCTTGGTACTGTGGGTGGTGGTGCCCTTAAACTATTAAAAGAAAATGCTGCTGAGATTAGACGTCGCACCGGTCGTGAAATTGAAATCACTTATGTGGGAACACGTCGTCCGCGTCCTGACCTAAACTTGCCTGAATCGGTCAAGCAAAGCTCCGACTTGATGGACATTGTCCGTCAACCCGATGTAGACGTGGTGGTTGAAGTGATGGGCGGTATTCACCCTGCTTATGACGTGATCATGGAAGCCATGAAGCACGGCAAACAAGTAGTGACAGCCAACAAAGCCCTACTTGCAGAACACGGCAATGAGCTATTTAAAGCAGCTGAAGACAATGCCGTACAAATTGCCTATGAAGCTGCGGTTGCAGGTGGTATTCCAATTATTAAAGTCATCCGTGAAGGTTTGGCTGCCAACAAAATTGAATGGTTGGCAGGCATCATCAACGGTACAGGCAACTTCATTTTAAGTGAAATGCGTGAAAAAGGTCGTGCATTTGAAGATGTACTGAAAGAAGCGCAAGAGTTAGGCTATGCCGAAGCCGATCCGACTTTTGACGTCGAAGGTATTGATGCTGCACACAAACTGACTATTTTGGCTTCATGTGCATTTGGTATTCCACTACAGTTTGACAAAGTCTTTACCGAAGGTATTGGCAAAGTGACCGCACAAGATGTGAAATATGCCGAAGAACTCGGTTTCCGCATCAAACACTTGGGGATTGCCCGTCGTACCGATAAAGGTATTGAATTGCGTGTTCACCCAACTTTAATTCCTGAAGAAGAATTGATTGCCAATGTTAATGGCGTGAAAAACGCGGTCTTGGTACAAGCCAATGCGGTTGGTCCAACGCTCTATTATGGCGCAGGTGCAGGTGCAGGCCCAACAGCCTCTGCAGTAGTTGCAGATGTCGTTGATATTGTCCGTGACATTTCTTATACCGAAGATGGCGCAGGTACAATTCCGCAATTGGCATTTGAAGCCTTAACCGACTTGCCAATTTTAAGCCGTGAAGAAATGACCACGGGTTACTACATTCGCATTAATGCCGAAGACCAAACTGGCGTACTTGCCGATGTAACCACCATTTTAAGCCGTGCGGGAATCAGTATTGATGCCATCATGCAGCAATCACGCTTAAAAGACCTTATTCCTATCGTGATTCTGACTGACCCAGTCCTAGAATCGAAAATGGATGAAGCGTTACAACAAATTCAAGCATTGCCAACCATTCATGGCGAAATTGTACGAATTCGTTTAGAATCGCTTGATAATTAATCGGGTGAAGGGGAGTATTTCCCCTTGCCAAGCTCTACACACAATTGGAACATCATCATGTCGAATGCCAATCGTTATACTGGTTTAGTTGACCGTTATCGTGACCGTTTACCAGTGTCTGCAACCACACGTGCAATCTCTCTAGGCGAAGGAAACACGCCACTGATTAAGCTTGAGAATATTCCACGCATTATTGGTAAAGATGTTGAAATTTATGTGAAGTATGAAGGCTTAAACCCGACAGGTTCATTTAAAGACCGTGGTATGACCATGGCAGTTACTAAAGCAGTTGAAGAAGGTTCAAAAGCCATTATCTGTGCATCTACAGGTAATACTTCTGCTGCTGCTGCTGCCTATGCTGCACGTGCAGGCATCAAAGCATTCGTTTTAATTCCTGAAGGCAAAATTGCCATGGGTAAAATGGCACAAGCGATGATGTACGGTGCCATCACCATGCAAATCCGCGGTAACTTTGACGATGGTATGCGTCTAGTTAAAGAAGTTGCTGACCAAGCACCTGTGACCATTGTGAACTCGATCAACCCTTACCGCCTACAAGGTCAAAAGACCATTGCGTATGAAATTGTAGATGAGTTAGGTCGTGCACCAGATTACCACTGCTTACCTGTAGGTAACGCAGGCAACATTACTGCACACTGGATGGGTTATACCGAAGCGGTTGCCAACCAATCTGCCGATCAATTCGAGCAAGTGGTCTATGACGCAGCAACGGACAAATTCACAGGTCCAAACCCTGAAGGCCGCCCAATCATGGTGGGTTATCAAGCGTCTGGCGCTGCGCCATTCTTACGTGGTGCGCCTGTAGAAAACCCTGAAACTGTTGCAACTGCAATTCGTATTGGTAACCCACAAAGCTGGAACCATGCCAAAGCCGTTGTACGCGATTCAGAAGGTTGGTTTGATGAGCTAACTGATGCTGAAATCTTAGAAGCACAACGCATGCTTTCAATGTATGAAGGCGTATTTGTTGAGCCTGCATCTGCTGCGTCTATTGGTGGTGCAATGCGCGACATCAAAGCAGGTAAAATCAAAGAAGGTTCTGTGATTGTATGTACCGTAACAGGTAACGGTCTGAAAGATCCTGACACTGCAATGAAACAATGTGCAGATGCGGTGATGCTCTCTATTGATGCTACAATGCAACAAGTAAAAGACTCTATCCTTTCAAACATGTAAGTTTTGAATCGTGATCAAAAAAACCTGCATTAGCAGGTTTTTTTGTATTTGGAATCATGCAACTTTAACGGAAGTTGAGTCATACGATTGATAACTCAACGCTCCAAGCTGAATGTGCTCTTAAATACGTTTAGGTAACTGGCTTGCCCAACTCATTAAGCGAGTTGCATCATTGGTACGTGCTTGTGAAGTATCTGCACCCAAAAGCACCACCACTGCAGGACGGTTATTCAAAGTGGTATGCATCACCACACAACGCCCTGCTTCATTGATATAGCCTGTTTTAGACAGATTAATATTCCAACCACCATTACGTACCAGTGCATTGGTATTGTTAGATTTTAAAACACGATAACCCAAGTTAAAGTCATAGGTTGGCGTGGTTGAGAATTGGCGAATCAAACCATATTGCGAAGCGGTGCTGACCAAAATACCCAAATCACGCGCAGAAGATACATTACGTGGGTCTAAGCCTGTTGCTTCGGTAAAACGGGTAGAATGCATGCCCAATTCACGCGCTTTAGCATTCATTGCGGCTACAAAGGCATTTTTCCCACCTGGATAAGTACGTGCCAACGCTGCTGCTGCAGGATTTTCAGATTTCATTAATGCAAACAGTAACGCTTCGGCACGGTTTAACTTGTCGCCCACACGCAAAGTTGAGCTTGAGTTTTTACCTGCTGCACCTGCAAAATCAATCGATTGCAAAGTGATTTGTTCAGACATATTCAAACGTGCATCAGAAGTCACCACGGCAGTCATCACCTTGGTCACAGATGCAATAGGTAATGCCACATTGGTATTTTTGCTATACAGCACTTCACCTGTTTGCGCATCCATCACCAAAGCCGCACGTGCATTAACTGATGGTTGGTTGCTATAAGCAGAGGTATCTAAAATACGGACTGTTTTAGGCGCAGTGGAAGCAGGTGCAACACCATTGCTACTACGCACTGTAGTGGTAATTTTCGTTGAACCTGGCGGAGTAGGTTCAGCAACATAGCTCTCTGGCGCAGCCTGAGCGCTCGCACTGGTACTTTCCAGATCACCATTTAAGAATTGATCGGCTTGCTCCGAAGACCAACTTAAGGTCGCCTGACCGTCGCTCCCAGAGGAAGGATTGATGACAAGTTCAGCAAAGCTGACAGAACTTAGGCTGAACATCATAGATGCGACCAGCACATGCATGAACGACTTCTTAGAATTTTTCACGACTGCTTACTCAACTCAGGGAGGTAAGATACATTTGCGTATTACCTCAAATATGCCTTACATTTAAAAATACAACAATGAATCGTTTTTGACACCATATTGTGCAGAACTTTTCATTCTAGATTAAGAATAGCATTGCTAATTTTGTCGTTTCATTGCAAGCTAATTTTGCTTTATGTAACAAAAAAGATGATTTTTTCAAAGGGAGAGTGTAGGTGATCACAGTTTTAGTAGTCGACGATCATGAATTGGTACGTACTGGGATTTGCCGTATGCTCGAAGACCATGCCGATGTGCAGGTGATTGGACAAGCTGAATCGGGTGAAGAAGCGATTACCTTAGTGCGTCAGCATCATCCCAATGTGGTGTTGTTAGATGTGAACATGCCTGGGATTGGAGGCGTAGAAACCACACGTCGTCTATTGCAAACTGCACCAGACACTAAGGTCTTGGCGGTGAGTGGTTTGGCAGAAGAACCCTACCCTTCTTTATTGCTGAAAGCAGGTGCAAAAGGCTATATCACCAAAGGCGCACCTGTCAGTGAAATGGTACGTGCCATTAAAAAAGTCATGCAGGGCGGTAAATACTTCAGTGCCGACATTGCCGAACAACTGGCAAGTTCATACTTATCTGACACACAACAATCGCCTTTTGATAGTCTTTCAGAACGTGAAATGCAAGTGGCGATGATGGTGGTGAATTGTATTAGCGCACAGGAAATTGCCGATAAGTTGTTTGTCAGTGTAAAAACCGTAAATACCTATCGTTACCGTATTTTTGAAAAATTAAATATTGATAGTGATGTCAAACTGACTCACCTTGCCATTCGTTATGGACTGATTAAACCCTAAATTTTCAACGCTGTTGATGCACAAATAAGACCTTTACGATATGCCAGATTTAAAACAACATTCTGAGTTAAATCAGTATCATCTTGGCATGTGGTATGGTACTTACCGACTGCTGATTGCCTTTTGTTTGCTGCTGATTACCCTACTCACCTTTCAGCAGCTTGGCACACAATATCAGCACCCGGGTTTATATCTATACACCTTGGTCTGCTATTTTATTTTTAGCTGCCTGCAACTGATCAGCTATAAATATATTCCTTTTAAAAGCACGCAACAACTGACCCTGTTTTTTGCAGTCGATATTATCGCGCTCAGTAGCCTGACTTTTGCCAGCGATGGCCCTAATTTATATTTAAGTCTGCTGTTTGCGATCACGATTTTTGCAGCATCACTCTTGCTGCAAAAGCGTAAAGCCTTAGCCATTACCCTCATCGCGATGATTATGGTGATTTACCAACACTTTGTTGGGAGTTTGCTGGACTTTTCATCGCTAAATAATATTGGTCAAAGTGCGCTATTGGCATTTTTATTTTGGGTGGTTTATGGCAGTGGACGTATTGCAGTACGGCGTTTCCAAATTTTAGAAAATCTAAATTTTTCGCAATCTTTGGAATTAAACCGCCTACAAAATATCAACCGTTATATTTTAGAACAAACCGAAATGGGCTATTTGGTTTTAGATGAAAATTGCTATGTCGTCCTCAGCAACCCTGCAGCCTGTCATCTGTTGGGGATTCATCCTAAATATGCGCACGCGACCTATCCATTGTATAAAATTCAGCCCGATTTATTTGATCTGTTCAAATTTGATCAATTGCAAGATGGAGAAAAATTTCAATTCGAGTCGCAACTAAGTCATTTTCATGTGCATATTCAGGTACAAAAACTCAAAGTGCCACATCAAACGCTGACTTTATTGGCGCTGCAGGATGGACGTAAAATCAATCAGCAAGTCCAGCAACTCAAATTAGCCGCCTTAGGACAACTCTCTGCCAGTATTGCGCACGAAATTCGCAACCCGTTGGCAGCCATTGTACAAGCCAACAATTTATTTACAGGCAGTGATGCTGCACAGCAACAATTGCTGTCGGACATGATCAGCAAACAAGCGACACGGATTGATAAGATTATTCACGACACGCTGAGTATGGTCAAAAATAAACAAACCACGCCTGTCGCGATTCAGCTCAATCAATTTTTGCCACAATTCATTCAGGAAGATTTACCTGATGCAGCGAGTCAAATTCAGCTTACACTGACCGAACCACTGAGCATCCAGTTTGATGAATCACAGTTTCGCCAAGTGCTGATTAACCTGATTCGTAACGCCATTCGACACAATGCTGCACAGCAGCCCATTGAGATTACGGTCTACCCGCAAACAACTTATATTTATATTGATGTGCGGGATTTTGGTGCAGGTGTCGCCAGTCAAGATCTCCTCTATCTGTTCCAGCCATTTTTCAGTACCGAAATCAATGGAACTGGTTTAGGATTGTATCTATCGCATAGTTTTTGCGAGGCGAATCAAGCCAAGCTGAGCTATGTAGAACAAGAACAAGGCGCATGTTTCAGGATGAAATGTCTACGTGCCATTGAATAAACGCGATTGATATTGGATCAATCTTGTTGCTGTGGTTTTGATTTAATTTTGTGTGGTTTTGGGGAAAATATGCACGCTGTTCAACCTTTGGTTTTATTGGTCGATGACGAAGAAGACCTTTGTACCCTCATGCAGATGACTTTGGCACGTATGGGGATTCAAACCCATGTCGCGTATCGTTTAGTGCAAGCCAAGCAGTTATTAGCAGAACATCAGTACGATGCTTGCTTAACCGACTTAAACCTGCCCGATGGCAATGGCTTGCAACTGGTTGAATGGATTTCCGAACAATATCCGAATGTGCCTGTTGCCGTATTGACCGCTTACGGCAATATGGATATTGCGATTGCTGCTTTAAAAGCAGGTGCATTTGACTTTGTCAGCAAGCCTGTCAATCAAATACATTTACAGCAACTCCTTGAAAAAGCACTGAATAAACCTTTCGACACCACCGATCATCACAGCCAAGATCAGCTTGAATATAAAATGTTGATTGGGCAATCTTTGCCTATTCAGCAATTGCGCAGCACCATCAAAAAAATTGCGCGCTCGCAAGCGCCTGTATTTATTACAGGCGAATCAGGTACGGGGAAAGAAGTTGTCGCCAATTTGGTTCACCGTTTAAGTAATCGCAACGAAGGACCATTTATTGCAATTAACTGTGGTGCAATCCCCACCGAACTCATGGAAAGCGAGCTATTTGGACACAAAAAAGGTAGCTTTACAGGAGCGACTCAAGACAAACAAGGTCTGATTCAATCTGCACATGGTGGCAGCTTATTTTTAGATGAAATTGCCGAACTGCCACTGAGCATGCAAGTCAAACTGCTGCGTGCCGTTCAGGAAAAGCGCATCCGTCCTGTGGGTTCAGATAGTGAAATTGATGTCGATTTTCGAGTGATCAGCGCCAGTCATCAGGACTTAGAAAGTTTGGTTCAGCAAGGACGTTTCCGTCAGGATTTATTCTTCCGTATTCACGTGATGGATTTGGTCTTGCCTGCCTTGCGTGAACGTGGACAAGATATTCTGTTATTGGCAGACCACTTCATTCAAAAAGTTGCACAAGAATGGGACATTCCTGCCAAACAACTGACACCTCGTGCCCAGCAATTTTTATTAGAACAGTACTATCCAGGTAATGTGCGTGAGTTACGCAATATTATTGAACGTGCCATTACCCTGAGTGATGATGATGTTATTGATCTCAAACACTTACAAACCGCACCCTTGCGCCAATTCAGTATGAGCAATACAGCAACCACTGAACCACAACCTACAGCAGAAACACCACAGCAGATCGTGACAGATGTATTGCTGACAGGACGCAAACTGCCTGAAGAAGGTTTAGAAGCCTACTTGGAAAAAGTAGAAAAAGACATTTTACTGAATGCGCTGCACCTGACCCACTGGAACCGTACGTTGGCAGCAAAAAAATTGGGCATGTCTTTCCGTTCTTTGCGCTATCGTCTGAAAAAGTTTGGATTAGATACTGAAGATGAGTAAACGCTAAACAATGAAGACTGTCTAAAAATACGTGTTACTCAGATGAGACTTAACGGCGGCTCAGCAGTAAATCTGCCACATGCTCAAGATAAGCCTCTTCTTTCATTTCAGGACTTTGAATATATTGCTGATTCGGCTGAATCCCAACCCCTTCAATCATTTGCTCGCGTGGGGTGTAATAATGCGAAACCGTCATTTGTAAGGCAGCACCATCGCTAAGTGGGAACAGCTTTTGCACCACCCCCTTGCCATAACTTTTTTCGCCCATCACCCAAGCGCGTGAATGGTCTTTTAAAGCACCGGTAAAGACTTCTGCCGCAGATGCAGAGCGATGATTAATCAGTACTCCGACTTTTAAATTTTGAAATTCAAAGCTAGGTAACGCCTGAAATTGTTGATCGCCTTCAGAACGACTTTTGGTCGATACAATCACACCCTGATTTAAAAATAAATCGGCAGATTCCACCGCAGCAGACAGTAAGCCTCCTGGGTTATTACGCAGATCAATCAATACGGCTTTTAAGCGTGGCGTGCTATGTTCTTCAATTAAGCGTTTAATTTCATTGGCGGTGTCTTGCTGAAACACACGTACTTTTAACAACAAGACCTGATTAGAAAGCATCTGCGCCTGAATATCGGTTTCTACTTTTTTGTTGCGTACCAACATAATTTCAGGCTGATTGGCTGCACGTTGTACGCTTACAGTCGATCCCACTGAGCCTGTGAGCAGGTTATTGACCTGATCTGCACTCAGCTTTTTCAGTTCTTGGTTATCAATTTTAAATAGGCTGTCGCCATTCTTCAGCCCTTGTTTAGCCGAGTCGGCATTGGCACTTAAATTTTGAATGACCCAATGTTGCTGGGCAGCGTCATAGCGCAAAGTAAAATCAACCGAGGCCAAGTCGCCTTCGGTATATTGTAAAAGTTGTTTATATTCTTCAGCAGTTAAATAGCGTGAATAACGGTCTAAACCGCTCACCAAGCCACGAATGGCTTGCTGAAACAAGGCATCATCACTTTTTTCAGTCACATAGTTGTCTTTGACAATGCCATAGATTTGTACAAATTCCTGTATCGACTCTACAGGCACATCGACATAGTCCTGTTGTAGTGTAGGGCCATCTAACTCCCAATCTGGCGCAGCCCAAACACTCGAATGACTGGCACACAACACGCTTGCCAACACAACCGCATAAATTTTGTGAGCCGTCATTCCATCATCTACCTGTATCGAGGGTTATGCCTGTAAGCGAATTAAGTTGCGACCTTGCATATCTGCTGGCACTGGCAATTGCATCAAATTCAATAAAGTTGGTGCAACATCTGCCAACACACCACCTTCCAAAATGGTGGCCTGAGTTGGGCCTACATAAATGAATGGCACCAATTCAGTGGTGTGCTGAGTATGTACCTGACCACTGTCATAGTCTTGCATTTGCTCGACGTTACCATGATCAGCTGTAATAATCATGTGACCTTGTTTCGCCATCACCGCTTCATAAACGCGACCTAAGCAGGTATCTACCGCTTCAACTGCTTTGACAGCTGCATCAAACACACCAGTATGACCGACCATATCGCCATTGGCATAGTTCACCACCAACAAGTCATATTCACCTGAGTTAATGGCTGCAACCAGTTCATCAGTCACTTCATAAGCGCTCATTTCAGGTTTTAAGTCATAGGTTGCTACATTTGGCGATGGGATCAGGATGCGTTTTTCACCCGGATATTCATCTTCACGGCCACCACTAAAGAAGAACGTCACGTGTGCGTATTTTTCAGTTTCAGCAATACGCAATTGCGTTTTGCCCAAGTCTGATAAATATTCACCAATGGAGTTTTTCAAATCTTCTGGCATGTACGCCACTGGTGCAGCAATGCTGGCTTGATAACGGGTTAGCATCACAAATTTAGACAATTGCGGCACAACTTTACGTTCAAAACCAGCAAAGTCTTGTTCCACAAAAGCTTTGGTCAATTCACGCGCACGGTCAGCACGGAAGTTCATAAACACCACGCTGTCGCCATCTTGAATTTTGGCAATTTCACCAATACGGGTGGCTTTAACAAACTCGTCGCTTTCATCTGCCGCATAAGCCGCTGCCAAGCCTTCAACCGCAGTTGCCGCAGTGCGTACTGCCTCACCTTCGGTAAGTAGACGATAGGCTTGTTCTACACGATCCCAACGGTTGTCACGATCCATCGCATAGTAGCGACCAATCAGGCTGGCAATACGACCTTGATTTGGATATTGTGCAAATAATGCGTCCAGTTTTTCCAAAGAAGGCTGCGCGCTTTTTGGTGGCGTATCACGGCCATCTAAAAAGGCATGTAGATAAACTTTTGCACCACGTTTTAATGCCAATTCTGCCATCGCCACGATATGATCTTCATGCGAATGCACACCGCCTTCAGACAATAAACCAAGCAGATGCACTGCACCGTTGGCTGCTTTGGCTTTTTCTACCGCATCGACCAACACTTCATGTTCAAAGAAAGCGCCTGTACGAATGTCTTTGGTAATACGGGTAAAGTCTTGGTACAACACACGTCCTGCACCCAAGTTCATGTGACCAACTTCAGAGTTACCCATTTGACCATCTGGCAAGCCCACATCTTCACCTGAACCAGAGATCAAACCATGCGGATGCTTTTCCTGCATAGCAGTCAAATTTGGTCGTTTCGCTGCTAAAAACGCGTTGTCTTCGACCGCTTCGCGATGACCCACACCATCCATAATCACCAATACGTGAGGGATTTTGCCAGCAGTTGCATCCGCCATAATCAATACTCTTTTTCGTCTACAAATTAATCATGCTATCTTAACGAATTTTGCGTCAAGACTCTATGTTCAGAAGATGGTTTCCGCCACTGATTCAGATAGGTTTACCCAATCATACGGAAAAAGCAGCAGCATCGGCCCGCACTTAACGCGCACGATGCAGTAAGTAACCGCCGATGACAAACATCAGAATAATAGGAATAAATACGAACCACGCAGGCGATGGTGCATAGACCAAGCTGGCATAGCCCAAGAAATCCTGTAAATAAAAGAAGGTTAAGCCGACAAATAAAGCAATCACCAAACGGAAACCCATAGATTGCTGACGTAACGGCCCAAAAATAAAGGAGCAAGCAATCACCACCAAAGCAATCAGCGCAAAGGGTGCACCAAGTTTTTGCCAGAACGCCAGTTGGTAGGTTTTGGGTACTTGGCTGTATTCATGCATATAACTCATGAAACTGACCAATTGACTTGGGGATAAATCTTCAGGGTCGATGGTGACCATGTGCACATATTTCGGTTGCAATGCTAAAGCCAAAGCCTGTTCGCTGTTTTTAGCTAAAGTCGCGTTGCCCGCCTGCAAAATATCCATCTGTTCAGTTTGATTGAGCAACCAACTACCGTCTTTAACAAACTGTCCCTGATCTGCAGACAATGTACCACGCAAGCGATAGTTATCATCAAAATCGACCACTTGTACATTTTTGAGCTGCCCTTGGGCATTGGCGTAGTCAATATAAATAAAACGATTGCCTTCGCGCGACCAATAGCCACGAACTTCACCCAGCTCAGCGACGCTACGGTGACTTTTAACACTTTTGGCTTGTTCATTGGTGTATGGAATCACCCATTCACTGAGCACAAAAGACAGCAGTACCAATACCATGGCGGAACGAATCACCCATCCCACAATACGCCACAGGCTAATCCCTGCAGAACGCATCACAATCAATTCGCTGTTGGATGCCAACGTACCCAAGCCTAACACTGCGCCAATCAAGGCAGAAATCGGCAAAATTTCATAGAGATAATTTGGCGCACCCCACAATACATACAGCAATGCCTGCCATGCACTATAGTTTTCATTGAGTGAACCCAATTCGCCTAAATAGGTAAACAACACCTGCAAACCAGACAAAATTGCCGTTGCACCAAACATAGCCAGTGCAGTGGTCTTGGTGACGTGTTTTGCAACTATACGACGTGCCAACATCTTAAGACCTCACTCGCTGAATTTGCTGCTTAATTTTAGGTGCTAGTTTTTGTTTACGTGAGAACAAGGCTGCCGCAATCGCATAAGCCAACAACACCAACGGATAAGCAATCATGCCCATTTCTTGTTTGCTGATACGGGTTTTAACCGCCATGAGCGCCACAATCAAACTGGCGAAAATTAACAAGGCAGGAAACAGTTTTAAATAACGCCCCTGACGCGGACTAACTTCTGACAATGCCACGGCTAAAAACAACGCCACCACAATCGCAAAAGGCACAAAAATACGCCATCCCAGTTCACTTGCGACCACAGGGTCTGCACGGTTTTTCCAAAGTTGCGAGGTGGTTAAGGCTTCTACTTCGGCACTTTCAAATTTAGCTTCTTTGTCATTCTCTAAACGTAAACGATAACTTTGGAATTCTGCCTGTGAATATTTGGCTGTGCCCGGAAATATTTCATAACGACGCCCTTCGACCAAATCCACCACATTGGCAGGATCATTTTCCAGCTCTACCCGTGTCGCTTCTTTTGCCAGAATCATGACATCAGGACGACCTGCTTTTTCTGCACGTTGATAAAAGAAAATATCTTTCAGGTTTTTACGATCTTCAGATAGATCACCTGCGTAAATGGTATATGGCCCTGAAGAAATAAATTCTTTGGGTCGCACCAAATCAAAACCTGTGCGTACTGCCTGACTGGTGGTCAATGCTTCAAACTGACGCAGTCCCCACGGTGATGCCCACAGCATTAAAAAGCCTTGGACAATTAGAAATACCAGCGTCATTGGCACCAATAAACGTGCCAATTGATGCCGACTCACGCCACTGCTGTTGAGCACTGCCATTTCATGGTCGACATATAAACGACCAAATACCAACATCAAGCCAATAAAGAAACCCAAAGGTAAGATCAGCGTCAAAAATTCAGGCAAGCGATAGCCAATGATGCTGAATAAAATACTCGCATCCAGACGCCCTTGTGCCGCCACGCCAAAATACTTGATCAAGCGACCACCCATCATGATCAAAGTCAGTAAGGCAATCACAACCAAGGATGTCGACACAACTTGCTTGACCAAATAACGCCGAATAATCAAATTATTTCTTCCAAAATGTGAGGGAATCCAATTCGCGTTAGTTTACCTGAATGTTGAAAATATAAAACCTATCGCCTTGTTATACATTGAAACTCGACGCATAAAAATGTTTCAATGGTTGCATAGTTTGCACATTTAGATAGGCATAAAATCCAGTGATTAAATTTAGCTTAAGTCCCGCATTCCAAGAACACAGCGCGAGTGAATCTTTGTCAATTTTAGTGGCTGCAGAACAGGTGCCACAGGCAACTGCTGCTTATCAAATCAAGGATTTAGACAGCATTATTCAAGCGACACAATTTAAAGCAGGCTTTAATGAAAGTTTAAGTTTGGTGGCTAGCGTTGCTGAATGCGCCAATAGCAACCTGATCGGTTTGGGTAAAACCGAAGAATTACCAGCCGCAAAGCTGGCAAAAATTGCACAAAGCATTATCAAATCTTCACAAAAAAAATTTAAACAGATCAGCATTGACTTGTCTGCCCTGCCTAGCGAGCTGCATTATGTATTTGCACTCAGCCTGACCCAAGCAGCCTATGCTTTTGATGAATACAAAAGCAAAAAGAATGAATTTCAGCTTGAACAAATCCATTTCATTGCCAATAACAGCCCACTCAGCGCAGATCAACTTCAATTGATTGAAGCCATGCAATCGGGGCAAAACATGGCACGCGACTTGGGCAACCGTCCGGGCAACATTTGTTTCCCTGAATATTTGGCAGAACAAGCCCAAGCACTTGCGGCAGAATATCCAGACCTACTCAAAGTCACCATTTTAGATGAAGCAGAAATAGCGGAATTGGGCATGGGTGCTTTCCTTGCAGTCAGTCAGGGTTCAGACCGTCCAGGACGCATCATTAGCCTCGAATACCAAGCACAGCGTGATGAAGCACCTGTGGTATTGGTTGGTAAAGGCATCACCTTTGATACAGGCGGCATTTCACTCAAACCCGGCTTAGGGATGGATGAAATGAAATTTGATATGTGTGGTTCTGCTTCAGTTTTAGGCACCATGCGCGCGCTGTGTGAAGCACGTTTACCTATCCATGTGGTCGGCACGATTGCCGCTGCAGAAAATATGCCGTCAGGCAAAGCCACTCGCCCGGGTGATATTGTGACCAGTATGAGCGGCCAAACCATCGAAATTTTAAATACCGATGCCGAAGGTCGTTTGGTGCTGTGCGATACCCTAACCTATGTGAAACGCTTCAACCCTGCTTTGGTGATTGATATTGCGACTTTAACAGGCGCTTGCGTGGTTGCACTCGGTTCGGTACTGACAGGCATGTTTACCCCAGATGATGAACTTGCGGCGGAATTGGATGCTGCGGGACACACTGCATTTGACCGTGTATGGCGTATGCCCGTGATTGACGATTACCAAGAACAACTGGATTCACCATTTGCCGATATTGGCAATATTGGTGGGCCTAAAGCAGGTTCAGTTACTGCAGCATGCTTCTTGCAACGCTTTACCCGTGACTATCGCTGGGCGCATCTAGACATTGCAGGCACTGCATGGAATTCAGGCAGCAATAAAGGTGCAACAGGTCGTCCTGTACCGTTATTGATGCAGTTCCTCGCACAACGTGCAAGCAATAATGGCTAAAGTTAGCTTTTATTTGTTTGAAAAAAGTCCTGAACGGCAAGTGGAAAGCACTTGCCGTTTATGCCGCAAAATTTTGCGGCAGCAGGCACGCATTTGGCTGCATTGCCCTGATCCAGAGTTACAGCAAATATTGGATGAGCGTCTGTGGAGTTTTGATGCCAGCAGCTTTATTCCACATGGCATTAACCAAACACAGGCCAGCGTATGTATTTCTGCCGAATTACCGCAGCAATCGGACTGGATTGTGTTTAATTTTAACAGTCAGGCACTTGAAGCCTATGCAAAATTTAGTCACATTATTGAGATTATTGAAAATCACGAAGCAGCTAAAGTGCTTGGACGTGAAAAATTTAAACAATATCGACGTTTGGGCATAGAACCACAGACGTTTAAGCTTTAATTTTAAAACGTTTTTTTAAAAATACTGCTCAAAATAAGGAGAGATGCGGTGACTTTAAATGTCGGCTCAGATTTTAAACAGCGCTGGTTAACCGCGCCTCAGGCTGTGCGCCAGACATTTATGGATGATCTGCATCGAATTTGTGAGGTCTTGCAACCTGAAACGCAATTACACAACTGGATTGCAGAAGATCAGCGCGCTCAGCAACAATCACAGGAAAAAATTGAACAAGCCTATGCTGACCTGAAAGCACGTTTGATTGAAGAAGCACGGCAACGTCGCCAATTGGCACTCGAACTCAAATTAGAACAGCAACGTGCAGAACAAGCCGCTTATGCTGCACAGCTACAGCAAGATGAAGCGCAACGCTTTGCAGAACAAACTCAAGCACTTGAGTTGATGCGTCAAAGTCTGGATCAGGAAATTTCAAACTATACTGCACGTTATGAGCAAAATCCTGAATTACCTGCAGTGACTTTTAATCAAGCCGCAACTGCGGTAAGTGATGATCAAATTGTTTCTGAACTTGAAAGTGTACGTTTGCGTTTAGAGCTAGAAGCCGAAACTCAAATTGAGCAGGCGGTAACGATCTTTCGTGCGCGACTACATGCTGCAGCCCAAGAAGAAATTGACTATATCTTAAAAAATTCAAATTTTTCTAAAGAATAATTTTACTTTTTATCCCCAATTAGCCCAAAGTCTTAAACCCAATGTCATCAAAATGAAATAATTTTGTCACATGATAATCATCCAGAAAAAGTTGAATTCTCAACTTTTATCTCCTTTAAATGACTTTTGTAATCATGGGTTTCAAATGGATATCTTGACGAAAATTTCAGGCAAAATCGACCATCTTAATGCGGGCGAACAGTGGAGTATTCGTGCTCAGGATTTATGGATCAGTCGTGCAGATTTCCAATCATTAAGCATGTACTTGTCTAAAGAAGCGGAAAAGGGTGAGTTTTCAATTCAAAGTAACGATACTTTTAGCCCGCGCTTGGGTGGCACAGAATTAATTGTCACCAAACACTAAAACTGAACAATATCAAAAGTCCACACGGTGGGCTTTTTTTGTGGCCATCAATCCACTTTTTTAGTTATCGCGGTGGATTTAGAAGAAGAAAATAGAAAAATGAGGAATTTAAATCCAATCACCCAACCAAGACAAAATATTACCCAAGCCATAACCTATTGCCATTAAAGAAAAAATCCATACGGCAGCACCCACCACATTATAAAAACTAAAGGTCGCCAAAGGCATGTGCCCTGACCCTGCAGCAAATGGTGCAAATGAACGAACAAACGGTATAAAACGCGCCATTAAAATAGTTTTGCCACCATGTTTCATAAAATAATGGTTGGTTTTGACAATATATTCAGGTTTGAAATAACGTGAATGTTGATGAAAATACTTCACCCCTAGAATTCGTCCAGTGTAATAGTTGACGCTATATCCCAAGACCGCAGCGACAAAAAGTAAAATCCCCATATAGTGCAAATGCACCACATCGGTGGTGGAACACAAGGCACCAATTGCGATCAGCAAACTATCGCCTGGTAAAAAGAACATGAACACAGAACCTGTTTCTGCAAAAATAATCAGAAACAAAATGGCATAGATCCACAGACCATAATTATCGAGTAATAATGGCAGCCAGTGTTCCAAATTCATTAAAAAATCAATCATCTACATTAAACCAAAGGGGTGTTTATGATGAAAAAAACATCTTTATCTTTTTAATTATCCCTAAAAACAAAAAAACAGTCTAATTTTTCAATCAGACTGTTTAAATTTCATTCGGCTCTGTGCTTATTTTAAAAAGCCATTTTCAGCCAAGAATTCCATGCTAATTTTAGATTGCTGCGTAGTTTCTGCAGCTTTATCACCCAAGAGCAAACGCTCAATATAACGCGCCAAGACATCCACTTCTAAATTGACCTTGCTGCCAACTTTCCATGTGCCAATATTGGTACGCTCTGCCGTGTGTGGAATTAAATTCAGACTGATAACACTGCCGCGTAAATGGTTAATGGTCAGGCTGATGCCATCGACGGTCACCGAACCTTTTTCTGCCAAATATTTGGCAATTTCTGCAGGTGCAGTCACTTCATAGTAAATTGAACGTGCATCTTCACGTACCAGCGTAATTTCACCGACTGCATCAACATGGCCACTTACGATATGTCCACCAAAACGTGTGGTCGGCAACATGGCTTTTTCGACATTGACAGGCTGACCCACTTTCCATGTGCCTAAAGTGGTACGGTTCAAACTTTCACGGGACACATCTGCGGCATACCAATTGTCGCCCCACTCGATCACAGTCAGGCAAATACCATTGGTGGCAATTGAATCCCCCAAATGCACATCTGACATATCTAAATCTGTCTGAATACGCAAACGTACATCACCGCCCACACTTTGCAGGCTTTCTACTTTACCTAAACTTTCAATAATGCCTGTAAACATAATCTTTTCTCTCATTCACTGAGGATTTGTGGATTTACCACAACGCCAATTGGGTACTCACACCTGAGGTATCTACACCACCCAATTCTGCAAAATGGTAAAGTTGCCCTAACAACTGGCGAATAGGTGGGCCTGACTTGGCATGCGTATCGGTAATCACAATAAATTCCAGCACGCGCGCACGCTCGGACTGACGCTGTTTACTCACGCGATAACGCGGAACATCTTGCGTCAATAACGTCACTCGACCGCGTTTTAAATTGGCTTGCAACAAGTCTGTGGCACTAATATTACCATCGGTAGAATAACTGGTCAGAATAAAACGTGCATTAATGGTGTCCAATAAGGTTTCATACGCCTCTTTGGCGTACTTAGATGAGTTGTATGGACTTGGACGTTCTTTGCGCCATGCACGGTCAATACCACTTTTAAAGCCTTTGGTGTCTGGGGTTGGTAAATCGACCTGATCCCACAAGGTTAAGGCATTTAAGACATGATAGTTACTGCTATAAGCATGTTGATTATACGGTGGGTCTAAATAAGCCACATCCACCTCAAAACCACTCATTTGATTGGCAAGATGCTGTGCATCGACACACCACATTTCTGCAGCAGGTTTATTTGGTTCACCAATGTCACAAAAACGACTTGGCGTGAGCCACAATAATGATTCTATTCGTTCGAGTGCAGTTTGAGTTTTGCCACCCCAGCCGTGGTGGAAGCTTTTAAACACCCCACTGGTATTACTGACAAAACTGGCAGAGTACAACAACGGCGCCAACAATGCCGACATCTCAACATCATCAATGGCACCCTGCGCTTGCCACGTAGCAATTTGCTGACGAATCGCATCTATGCGCATACCGTTACGACGTTTAAAGAATAAACGGTCACGACTTGGGTCATAAATTTCGTCATTGCGCGGACACAAATTATGCGTCACCCAGCCTTTGACTTCAGGCAAACGGTTCAAATAATCAATGGCTTTTTGATAGCCGCCTAATTCTTTAAACGCAGGTGCTTCAGTGCAGGCCAAAATCGCATGGTTTAAGGCATGGCTGTACGGTTCCCAGTCATTGGCAATCACCCGATAACCATTTTGACGCGCCAAACGTGATACCACTCCTGAACCTGCAAAAAAATCGGCAAAAATTGGTGCACGACCATTTTTAGGATGTAGCGTTCCTGTCTGTTCAAGTGCTTCTAAAATCAGATGCAGTAAACGGCGTTTATTGCCCAAATAAGGCACTAACTGATGGAATAAGTATTCATCAGTGGTGCGTGCCGCATGACGACGTTTGTGATAAACCGTTGACTCTGAACTCATAGTGTCTCTTGAGAAGGAATTAACCTAAGGCGCACGTCATCACCCAATTGAGTGACATCGCAAAGTTTAAATCGAAGTTGCTCTGCCATCTGTTCAAATTCTGCATTAAACATGGCACGAGCCGAGCGCCCTAACAATGTAGGTGCCACATAGCTGATCACTTCATCAACCCAACCTTCCTGTAAGAAAGCGGTCGATAAGGTTGCACCCGCTTCAACCAACACATCATAAATTTGATGTTGCTGTACCAATTGGGCAAGTAAGGTGGCTAAAGGTTGCGGTTCCAATTGTAACACGCCCAAAGCAGCCAACTCTGCACGATACGGTCCCATCACCATCACCGTTTCAGGCTGCTGCAAAATTTGTGCGCTCAAAGGCAAACGACCTTGGCGATCTAAAATAATCCGTTTGGGTTGTACTACGCTGTGGATGTCATCTACACCCTCTAAGTGGCGTACATTAAGCAGACAGTCATCGGCCAGTAACGTGTCGATCCCCGTTAATACTGCAGCAGAAATTGCCCGCCAATGCTGCACATCGGCACGTGCAGCCGTGCCTGTGATCCATTTGGATTCACCCGAAGCCATTGCCGTACGACCATCCAAACTAGAAGCAATTTTTAAACGCACATAAGGCATGCCTGTAGCCATGGCTTTTAAAAAGCCTGCATTTAACTGCGCTGCTTCAGCTTCTGCCACGCCCACGCTAACCTGAATACCTGCATCCTGTAAAATCTGAACGCCTTTACCTGCCACCAATGGATTCGGGTCTGGACAAGCCACAACCACTTTAGCCACGCCTGCATCGACCAAGGCTTTGGCACATGGTGGTGTGCGCCCATAGTGTGCACAAGGTTCCAAAGTCACATAAGCAGTTGCACCCTGCGCTTGTTCAGCGGCCTGACGCAAAGCAAAGACTTCGGCATGTGGCTGTCCTGCACGAGGATGGAAACCTTCGCCCAATAATTGGGCATCTTTAACAATAACGCAGCCCACGTTCGGATTTGGCTTAGTGCTGTATTGCCCCAAACGTGCCAGTTCAATGGCACGACGCATCCAAAAAAGATCATCGGGTTGCGCGTCAGTATTGAGTTCAATCATGGATGGTTGCTGTGGAATAGATGATGGCATTGCGCTTTATTGCTCACGCGACTGCATTTGTTCAATTTGGCGACGGAATGCTTCGACATCCTGAAAGTCTTGATACACCGAGGCAAAACGTACATAAGCAACATGATCCAATGCAAATAAAGCCTGCATAACAACCTCACCAATGGTACGTGATTTCACATCACGCTCTCCCAAACGGCGAATTTGTAATTGGATGTCGCTGAGTACCGTTTCAATTTGCTCTTGGGTCACGGGACGTTTTTGCAAAGCATGCATTAACGAACGACGTAACTTGGCTTCATCGAAAGGCTCACTTTTCCCATCGGATTTAATCACCCGTGGCATAACCACTTCATAACTTTCAAAGGTGGTAAAGCGTTCACCACAGCCAATACACTCACGACGTCGGCGAATTTGGCAGCCTTCTGCCGCCAAACGTGAGTCAATCACTTTACTGTCTGCAGTGTTGCAAAATGGACAATGCATAGCGGTTTAATTGCACAAATTTGAATGAAAATGCAGTGTAGCAAAAATTCCAAACTTTGTAGAGTTTTACGCAACATATAGAAAAAAAACAGCCCCGAAGGGCTGTTTTACACAATATATTGATTATGTACTGTCTAGATTATTCTACACGTTCACCATGTTGGCTTAAGTCGAGTCCCATACGCTCATCTTCTGCAGCCACACGAATACCAATGGTTAGATCAATTACTTTTAAGATGATGAAAGTCAGTACAGCAGAGTAAGCAATGGTCGCTAACACACCTTCAACTTGCACCCAAAGTTGGCTCATCAAGTTGCTTGGTGCAGCATCGCCCATAATAAACTCGCTGGCAAAGAAGGCTGTTAAAATTGCACCAACAATACCACCTACACCATGTAGTCCAAAGGCATCTAGAGAGTCATCAGCTTTCAGGGCGCGTTTTAAGGCAGTAATACCCCAGAAACATACCACACCACCAATTAAACCCATCGCTAATGCACCACCAACAGTCACAAAACCTGCTGCTGGAGTAATCACCACCAAACCTGCTACAGCACCCGATGCAGCACCTAATACAGAACCTTTACCACGTACCAGTTTTTCTGCTACAAGCCATGCAATTGCTGCGGCTGCGGCTGCCACTTGAGTCACAACTAAGGCATAACCCGCTGCACCATTGGCACCTAAAGCAGAACCACCGTTGAAACCAAACCAGCCCACCCAGAGTAAACTTGCACCCAGTACAGTCAAAGTCAGGTTGTGCGGAGCCATAGATTCACGGCCCAAGCCCATACGTTTGCCCAACATGTATGCAGCAACTAAACCTGCAACACCCGAGTTAATATGAACAACAGTACCACCAGCAAAGTCGAGAGCACCATCATTGCCTAACCAACCACCACCCCATACCCAGTGGGTAATTGGTGCGTAGACCACGACCACCCAAATCGCGATAAAGGCAACAAAGGCACCAAACTTCATTCGTTCTGCAATTGAACCACTGATAATTGCCACAGTAATGATGGCAAAGGTCATTTGAAATATCACAAATAGAATTTCAGGAATACTGCCACTGAGCGCATCGGTACCAATGCCTGCCAGCATGACTTTGTCTAGACCACCAATAAAGGCATTACCTTCACCAAAAGCCAAACTATAGCCCACTGCCACCCAGGCAATACTGACCACGGCTGCTGCTACAAAGCTATAAGCCATAGTATTGAGTACGTTTTTCTTGCGTACCATACCGCCATAAAATAGTGCCAAACCAGGAATGGTCATGAGTAAAACTAAAGCAGTCGAAACTAAAATCCAAGCGGTATCGCCTGTATCTAATACAGCTTCAGGTTCAGCAGCTTCGGGCGTGCTGACTTCTGCTACAGCTGCAACTTCTGTTGCATTTGTTGTTTCGATAGGAGATGTTTCGGCAGTTTCAAGCACTGCAACATCTGAAGTTGGTGCGGTGGCTGTTACGGCTTCTTCAGCCCAAGCAACAGAACCACCAAGAAGTGCGCCTGATAGACTCAGCGCGAGTAGCATTTTTTTCATTTGTGTCCCCCGACCTTTGTTTTTGTGAGTTATTAGGTACTCAGCAAACTTCGTGCCATCTTTTAAACAGCATCTGCACCCGTTTCACCTGTACGAATACGGATGACTTGTTCGAGGTTAGTAACAAAGATTTTGCCATCACCAATCTTGCCTGTACTAGCAACACGAGTGATTGACTCAATCACCGAATCCACCATTTCATCGCTAATTGCGATTTCAATTTTAACTTTAGGCAAAAAGTCAACGACGTATTCAGCGCCACGATAAAGTTCGGTGTGACCTTTTTGGCGACCGAAGCCTTTGACTTCTGTTACGGTGATCCCTTGAACACCAATTTCAGATAATGCTTCACGCACATCATCTAATTTAAAGGGTTTTACAATTGCAGTTACGAGCTTCATGTTTGTTTTCCTTCGGCTTAATTCACCAGTAAGGTTTTATGTTCAAATTCCATGCCAAAGTTCTAAGGTCGGGGGAAATTAGAAACCGTGACATGAGTTTTCTTTATACCTTATTTTATACATTTATATGGTTGTGATCTTCAAAAAATAGACATATTTACTAGAAGATTTACGATTTTACTCATCGAATAAATCCATATTTCGTCTGAAATGCTATAGTCTATTCAAGACCAGTGCTACACTGCCTCCATTTTCTCCATCTTTGTGGAAACAACAATGATTGAAACTTTATTACAAGCCATTTTGGAACAAGTTGAACAACCTAAAAAAGATTTAGAACATAATTTACGTGCTTTGCTCAATGAAGCGGTCACCAAAATGGATTTGGTCTCGCAAGATGAGCTAGACCGCCAACGTACTGCGCTTAATAATGCCAACTTACGTTTAAATGAATTGTTAAAACAAGTTGAAGCACTAGAACATAAAATTCAACTCAAAAAATAAGCACCAATTGAGTGCATAAAAAACAAAAACCAAACATTATAAAAATAACGCACCAAAACGGATCATCATAAAAATGTCTTTTGCCAAAGTGTATACGCGGGGGCTGCTCGGCTTGCACGCCCCTGCAATTGAAGTCGAAGTCCATCTGAGTCAAGGTTTACCTTCTTTAACCATTGTCGGTCTAGCCGAAGCTGCCGTACGTGAGAGTAAAGATCGGGTACGCTCTGCCATTATTAACAGTGGTTTTCAATTTCCGACCAAACGTCTGACCATTAATTTAGCGCCTGCCGACTTGCCCAAAGATGGTTCGCGTTTGGACTTAGCCATTGCTTTAGGCATTTTAATTGCTTCGGGACAATTGCCCGAACAAAGCACTGAAAGTTTAGAGTTTATTGGAGAATTGGCTTTAGATGGTCAATTGCGTCCCACCACAGGCACACTCAGTATTGCGATTGCCTGCCAACAGGCACAGCATCGTTTGGTTTTACCTGAACAAAATGCACAAGAAGCTGCTCAATTGCCTGACTTTGAAGTCTTTGCCGCCACACATTTAAAACAAGTTTGCGAACATTTGGCACAAAGCCAGCCTTTAAATAAAGTCACCGCGACTGCCCAACCACAGTTATCACATTCCGCCTTTGATTTAGTCGATGTTAAAGGACAGTTGCGCCCACGACGTGCTTTGGAAATTGCGGCTGCAGGTGGACATTCATTGCTATTCAAAGGCCCACCCGGTACAGGCAAAACCTTATTGGCATCTAGGCTTTCCAGTATTTTACCGCCATTGAATATGCAGGAAAATTTAGAGGTTGCCAGTATCTATTCAGTGGCCAATAGCCCGCATACGTTTGGACAGCGTCCTTTTCGCGCCCCACATCATACCGCTTCTGCTGTAGCCTTGGTCGGTGGAGGCTCATATCCCAAACCCGGTGAAATTACCTTGGCGCATTTAGGCGTTTTATTTTTAGATGAATTACCTGAATTTGATAAAAAAGTGTTAGAAGTGCTGCGCCAACCTTTAGAGTCCAAAGAAATTGTGATTTCCCGCGCTTCTCGGCAAATTACCTTTCCAGCCAACTTTCAACTAATTGCCGCCATGAATCCCTGTCCTTGTGGTTATGCTTTTAATCAGGATGTGCGCTGCCAATGTTCTGCAGAAAGTATTAAACGCTATCAAAACCGTATTTCAGGGCCGTTATTGGATCGTATCGACTTACACATTGATGTACCACCTCTGCAAGCACATGAATTACAGGACACCCGACCAGTGGAAAATTCTGAAACCGTGCGAAGCCGTGTCATTCAAGCATATACACGACAATTGCAACGCCAAGAGTGTTTAAACATGGCGCTCAGTCCCAAACAATTAGAGCAATTTGCACATTTAGATGATACTGCGCAAAATATTTTAGCCATTGCGCAGCAGCGTTTGAACTTATCGGCACGTGCGTATCATCGGGTGTTACGAGTGGCACGCACCATTGCAGATTTAGCCCAAAGTGAACAGATTCAAAGTCCACATTTGAGTGAAGCACTGTCTTATCGTGCCCATGAAGCCTGATTGAAAGTCTAATTAAGAGTTCGATTAAGAATCTGATTAAAAGTCTAAGAGATGAAAATAGCCCATTGCCATGCCTGTACAATGGGCGAGTTGTTTTTATTGTTTTAAGTTTCACTCCTAACTGGAGCTTTTATTTATCGTCGTAGCCGTATCTTTAGAAGGCTTTAGTTAAAGTAAATACAGCTCCTGTTTCAACGCCACGCTTTGCCGCATGCGAAAAACCATCGGTATCAATATCAGTTCCTACAGCAGCCAATTCAGCAGATAAACCTTCAACTGAAGCAAAGTTATAGCTTACACCGACTTTCCAATCTACATAGCTGTCTTTTCCACCGCCAAAATCAAAGTCATCTGCTTGGGTGTAACCTAATCCAGCAACCCCAGAAAAGCCGGTACTTCCAATGGGTGCGGTATAAGTGGCATTGAAATACCAAGCATCGGTGTCACCACCTAAGAAATCATTACTGTAGTTAATGGCTGTTAATAAGCTGGCATCTTTAAACAAAACATCACTAAAACCTAATTTTGCATAAGCTTCGAGCCAGTTTAAATCGCTCTCACTTGGGTAGGCGTAATACCAAAAACCCACATCCAAAATGGGTTTGCTGGCAAAATAATCTAGGCTTGTGGTATAGCCCATATAAGGGTCAAGCTCTAAATGTGCCGTACCACCAAAATCGACATTGGAACCCCACACGCCTGCATACACGCCAGAATCATGGCTGAGAGCAAAACCTGCTTGCACTGCGGGATCATTAAAGGTTTGAGTTAAACCACGATAGCGATAATCACTGGTTAAGGCTGCTGTCCCGCTAAACGACATGCCTGTCGCATTTTCTGCAGCAAAGCTGAGACTTGATGTGGCTGCGAACATCGCCAAAGAAAGTGTTTGAAGTACGAATTTCATTTTAGATTCCCCCTGCATCGGATGAGATGCCTTTGTCTATTTTTTTTGACTCAATGAAGGAATTGCAAACTCTATGCCAACGATGAAATTCAGAACAGCAATTTTACGTTTAAAAGCAATAGATATAAATTTAAACTATTGTTATACATCAATTATTTTTAGTGTGTTTTTTTTGATTGGAATGAATTTTGATTTGCATCAATACTCGTCTTATAACCACTGCACTTTAAACATGAATTTACACAGTGCTATGATTATTTTTTGCATCCTTGCATAGCAATAAAGCTAAATCACATACCTAAAAAAGTGCAGTCAAGAATCACAAGCCTATCCTGATCAAAAAATAGAAAGTCATGCCTATCCTCTGTTCATCCTTACGCCATCAACTATCAAAACTCAGTGAACAGACAGAAATCCTGTCCTAAACTGCACTAGATTTCTGCACCAAAATTTGACATCAATATACGACGCGACACTTCAATCTTCACATCAAAAATAATTCAATGACCAAAACGATAGATCAATTTTAATTTTCGCAAGCCAACGACCATATAAAAGTTATGTATAAAATATCTGCTTAAACAGTTCTGTTTTCATCGTAATGCCAAAACTAAACACCGATGTTTCACATGAAATCCGTAATAGCCAAAAGCTATTACTCAAAGCTTAAATAAAATGTAATTTTTATACTCTTAATTCAAATAAAGATTCATAAATTTATTTCCCCACTTATCTCTTGCCCAAAATTCGACTTCATAGATAACCATTTCACAGGAAAAACTTCACCCTATTTTAAAATTTATGCTGTGCCTTATGCGCTTTGATCACACACCAAGCTGTTGAAAAATTGAATAAACTGTATTTTTAATGTACAAGTTGCAGATGCGCTGTATTTGGCTATGTTTCAGTGACTCAGTAAGTTTTAAATATGTTTATGTTTTTACTAAAAAATAAAATATTTATTCAACTTTTGAAAAGTCGATATTTTTAATGACCCCACAGTTTATCGAAAAAATGCTTAACTTTAGTGTCATAAGTGCTTTAAAAGTGATATTTTCGCGCATAAATAGCGATACAATTCGCCTACGTTTCAACTACACATTTACTGCATGAGGCCATCTCCCAATGCTGCAATCTAAAAAATTAACACTTGCGTTGCTGATCAACGCAGCGCTTGTTTCAACTGCATTTGCTAGCGAACAAAGTGAATCTAAAGGCTTTGTAGAAGACGCAAACGGTTCGGTTTTATTCCGTACAGGTTATTTAACTCGTGACTATAAAGGTGTAGAACCTGGTGACGATACAAGTTCATTTGCGCAAACTGCAATCGTAAAATTAGATTCTGGCTTTACCAAAGGTGTAGTTGGTTTTGGTGCAGGTATCATAGGTGATGCTTCATTTAAACTAGGTGAAAACAAAAATACTGGCAACCAAATGATTCCAGTCCACAACGATGGTTCTGCTTATGACCACTGGGCACGTGGTGGTGCTTATGTAAAAGCACGCGTATCAAATACAACAGCTAAATATGGTACGCAAGTATCTGAAATACCAGTAATTGCAAGCAATACAGCACGCTTAACACCTGAATACTACACTGGTCTTTATATTGAAAGTAACGAAATTAAAGACTTGACGTTAATTGGTGGTAAATTTACTAAAAACCAATGGTCAAATGACATCAGCTCAGACCAACAAGGTTTGGATAGTGCTATTTTCTGGGGTGCAAAATACAAATTTAACGACCAAGTTAATGCCTCTTATTATGGGGTAGATGTTAAAGATAAATTAGAACGCCACTATGCCAATGCAAATTACAACTTTGCTGTACCTAACGATGCAAATGTAACCTTAGATGCTGTGGCTTATAACACACAGTGGGAAGCTGGTGCAGCCACAGGTTCACATACTACAGATAACCTTGCAGACCGTGAAAACACTATTTGGGGAGTTTCGGCAACCTATAATAAAGATGCTCACAATGTAATGCTGGCTTATCAAGATAATGCTGGCAATACAGGTTACGACTATGCATACAATGCAAATGGTCTACAAAGTATTTATGTACCAAATTCATACTTATCTGATTTCAACGGCAATGATGAAAAATCAGTTGGCTTGCAATATAACTACAACTTTAAAAACCACGGTTTACCTGGCTTGAACTGGACAAGTGCATTTGTTTACGGTTGGGATATTGATGTTGCGGATCGCAACAATCGAACTGAAATTATTGATCAAGCTGAAGAACATGAATTTTTCAACCAAGTGAAATACACCGTTCAATCTGGTGCATTTAAAGATGCGAGCTTACGCTTACGCTACTCTTACTTGCGTTCAAGTAGTAGCTACAATAACCAAAAAGTGAATAACAGCGAAGGTATTGGCTCAACTAATGAATGGCGTATCTGGTTAGATATTCCTGTGAAATTATTCTAATTTCTCGGAATAGCCAACCCAATAAAAAACCTGCACATATTCTGTGCAGGTTTTTTATATTTTAGCTTTCATGTGAAAGCTAAATAGACTGCGCGCAAATTATGGATTTGCAGCTTTGTAGCCTTCAATTGAGTTCAATACTTCTTGTTTCGCAACATCAGCACCTTCCCAACCACTTAACTTCACCCATTTGCCTGGCTCTAAGTCTTTATAGTGCTGGAAGAAGTGTTCAATTTGGCTGATCAATAATGGTGGAAGATCCGTATATTCTTGAACATCTTTATAAATTGGGGTTAATTTTTCGTGCGGAACGGCAACCAATTTCGCATCAATACCACCATCATCTTCCATGTTCAATTTACCCACTGGGCGGCAACGAATCACAGAACCTGGCTCTACTGGGTGTGGGGTCACAACCAATACGTCTAGCGGATCACCATCCAATGAAAGTGTATTTGGCACATAACCGTAGTTCGCTGGATAGAACATTGCTGTACCCATGAAACGGTCTACAAATAATGCATCAGAATCTTTGTCAATTTCGTATTTGATTGGCGCTGCATTGGCAGGAATTTCAATGATCACATAGATGTCATTTGGTGCATCTTTACCCGCAGGGATATTGCTGTAGCTCATAGCATCACTCTTAAACAAGTTAAATCTTTTTAAAACCGCGTCAATTATAACGGTTTTCTGTCCTGAATTACTGCGCGATTATACATCTGCAAGGCAAAAATACATATTTTCAGACATGACTTGATCAGGTCAGTTTAATCACCATCAGCAAAATACAAATTGGACAAAGTAAAGACAGCATCCAAACAATTGAACGCAGCGTCGCCCAATTGGCTAAATAACAAATTCCATAAATAATGCGCAGCACAATATAAGCAATACCAAACATCATCACCACCACTTGTGGGATGACCATATATTCCGCCATGAGCACTGCAGCAATAAATAAAGGCAGGCTTTCAAAACTGTTTTGCTGTACGGCGTTAGCACGTGCAGCAAAACCTGTGGTTTTGGCTAAAAATTCACGTGGATTTTGGTTATCTTCACGTTTAAAGCCGCCTGCCATTTTTGCGACAACAGCAAAGACATACGGCAATAAGCAAGCAATTATAATTAGATAAACAATTCCACTTATGCTTTGCATCAATTTTTTCTCATAAACTGTATTGAGAACTTATCATAACATGGCATTTCTTGAATAAATTTTGTTAAATAGCATGTTTTAAGCAATTGTATAAAGGATCCATTATGGTCAGCCCAGATCAAAAGGAAATGTTAGATGTACTTGAAAAGCAGCGCCAACATCAACTGCGAGTGGATCGTGTTTTAAAAATTGTGTTGCCTATTGTGGCATTTTTATTGACGGTAATTTGTGCCAACATGAACGTATGGTCAACTATTTTTAGCTTTGTTGTGCTTTGGGTGGCGTTTTATGCGGTGGGGATTAAGCGTTTACCGTTATGGCACTGGATTATCGTGATTGTGGTGTACTGCTTGATGGATAATATTTTAAGTTATGGCAGTTTTAATCAATCAGGTTTTAGTCGCCAATTTGGTGCGATGTTTATTTTCTTGGGTATTGTGGGTGTTGGGCGTCGTTACTTTGACCGTTGGCTGATGAAAGAGTAATACTTTTGCCTTTATCGAACAAGAAACAATCTATTTTCTATAGCATATAAAAAATGCCCCTGAGTTTTCAGGGGCGTTTTTATTTCAGAGCAGAATGAATTACGCAGTCTTACGCAAATCTTTACGCAAAATTTTACCTACGTTTGATTTTGGCAATTCATCCATAAACTCCACATAACGTGGGCGTTTATAGCCAGTTAAGTTCTCTTTAGCGAATGCTAATACTTCTTCTGTGGTCAATGATGGATCTTTTTTCACCACAAACAGTTTTGGCACTTCACCTGATTTTTCATCTGGTACACCAATTGCAGCCACTTCCAATACTTTCGGATGCTTCGCAATCACTTCTTCAATTTCAGATGGATAAACGTTAAAGCCTGATACCAAAATCATGTCTTTTTTACGGTCTACAATTTTCACATAGCCCCGTGAATCCATAACACCAATGTCACCTGTACGGAAGAAACCATTAATCATCACTTTATCGGTTTCATCTGGACGGTTCCAATAGCCTTTCATGACTTGTGGACCACGGATTGAAATTTCACCTTGCTCACCCAGTGCAACTTCATTGCCATCATCATCCAAAATAGCCACTTCAGTTAATGGTAATGGAATACCGATTGTGCCACTAAATTCTTCAGATGCAGGTGGGTTTGCCGTTGCAACTGGTGAAGTTTCAGACAAGCCATAACCTTCAATAATGTTAGTGCCTGTGACTTTTTTCCATGCTTCAGCAGTTGATGGTAATACGGCCATACCACCGCCCATCGCCATTTTCAATTTGCTGTGATCAAGCTGTTTAAACTCTTCATTGTTCACAAGCGCATTGAATAAAGTATTCACCGCAGGGAAGAAAGTTGGTTGATATTTGCGTAATTCTTTCATCACCGCAGGTAAGTCACGCGGGTTTGGAATTAAGACGTTTGCCTGACCTTTGTACATGCCGTAAAGCGCACACACCATGAATGCAAAGATGTGATACAGCGGCAATGCACAGAAAATACGGTCATCTGGCTGACCATCTTGTGCACCGAATTTACTCTGGAAAATACCATCACATTGCAGCATGTTTGCCACAAGGTTGCGGTGTGTTAATTCTGCACCCTTAGATACACCTGTTGTACCACCCGTGTATTGCAACACAGCCGTATCACTTAAAGTTAAGCTTGGGCGTTTGTAGTTGCTTGGGCTTACTTTAGACATTGCTGCGTTAAATTTAACGTGACCCGGAATGTTCCATGCAGGAATTTGCTTACGCACTGAACGTAAAACAAAATTCACCAACGTGCCTTTTAATGCACCTAGCATATCGCCCACAGAAGCAACAACAACATGCTTCACAGGAGTTTTACCAATAATCGCCTGATAAACGGATGCAAAGTTTTCAATAATGACTAAAACTTCAGAACCAGAGTCATTTAATTGATGCTCTAACTCACGTGAAGTATAAAGTGGGTTCACGTTCACCAAAACTAAACCTGCGCGGAACACCCCCAGTGCAACCACAGGATATTGAAGTACGTTCGGCATCATCACCGCAACACGCGAGCCAGGTGCCAAACCTAAACTTTGTAAATAAGTTGCAAATTTACGGCTAGCTTCTTCTAGTTCACTAAAGCTTAAAACCTTATCCATAAAGATAAAGGCATCACGTGAACCAAATTTTTGGAAATTACGTTCAAAAATGTCTACGAGTGACGTATTTTCTGCAGGCAGTTCTACAGTTTCTGGAATCCCTGTCTTTTGGTATTCAGCAAACCAAATCTTTTCCATAATGCCAATTTCTCCAATCAATAATCCTTAGTTTTAAACTGTTTTTCTCAATACAGGACGTCGTTCTTTGCTTGTTTATGTCCCGTATTGCATCCATTTTCACGAATACAAACCATATATAACGTATTTTGCTTAAAAAACGCTAGTATTATCTTTGAATTAACAGTTTATTTGCTTTTTGGTAACCGCGTGGTAAGAGATGACCTTTCGTGCCGCGCTTCGCCACATACTTCAGCAAATCGTCGCCTTTGAGTTTGAGTTGTTGCTGTCCTGCAAATACTTGAATTGCTTCATCTAAACTTAAAGGTAACATAGACACCAACTGATCTTTTTCTTCAAGTTGTATCAATTTATTACCTTTACCTTTGTTCAAAATTGGCAATTCTGACAGTTCAATCACCAGTAAACGCCCTGCTGAACTGAGCAGTGCAACATGACTCGCGTGTTCAATCATTTGCAAGTTCATCACTGTCGATTGTTCAGGCAAAGACAGGAATGCTTTACCTGCTTTGGCATTGGTATCTAGCTGTTTGGCCTGCGTTTTAAAGCCGTAACCTTTGCTGCTGGCTGCTAGAATTTCAGTCTCATCATCGGCAATCAGTAATTGTTTAAAGCCAACGCCACTGGCAGGAGCGAGTTTTGAACTTAATGGTTCTCCCAAGCCACGTGCCGAAGGCAAGCTATTAATTGGCAACGCATAACTGCGTCCCGTATCATCTAAAATATAAACGCGCTGATTGGATTTGCCTTGTGCATGACTGAGATATTGATCACCCGCACGGAAGTTTAGATTTTCCGCATCGACCTCATGCCCTTTGGCACAACGAATCCAGCCTGCTTCAGACAACACCACCGTCACAGGGTCGGCAGGTAGCATATCTTGTTCATTAATTGCAGTCGCTTCGGCACGCAATACAATCGGTGAACGACGATCATCACCAAATTTTTTCGCGTCTTCTTTCAACTCACTGATAATTAAGTTTTTCAATGATTCAGGATTCGCCAATTGTTCACGAATAATGGCAGCACGTGCTTCTAATTCTTCTTGTTCACGGCGAATTTCCATTTCTTCAAGCTTGGCTAAATGGCGTAGCTTTAACTCCAAAATGGCTTCGGCCTGAATTTCATCAATACCAAAATGCGCCATCAACTCGGCTTTAGGATGATCTTCTTCACGAATAATCCGAATCACGGTATCAATATCTAAATAGGCAATCAGCAAACCTGCCAAAATGTGCAGTCGCTTTTCGATTTTATTGAGATGATATTGCAAACGACGTGTGACGGTATTTTTACGAATCTCAATCCATTCCAGCAAAATACGACGAATTGATTTCACCTGCGGACGACCATCTGCGCCAATCATGTTCATATTGACACGATAGCTCGATTCTAAATCGGTCGTGGCAAACAAGTGACTCATCACCGCTTCGGCATCAATACGGTTAGAACGGAGTACAATCACCAAACGGGTTGGGTTTTGATGGTCAGATTCATCACGCACATCGCTCACCAACGGCAGTTTTTTCGCCTGCATTTGATCGGCAATTTGGGTAATGATTTTTGAACCCGAAACCTGATACGGCAATTCGGTAATCACGATTTCATTTTTTTCGATGCTGTACACCGCACGCATACGGTAACTACCACGACCTGTACTTTGCATTTTCAGCAATTCTTCAGGTGGGGTAATAATTTCAGCTTTAGTCGGTAAATCTGGTGCAGGAATATATTCTGCAACTTTTTCGTCGGTTAAATTTGGGTTACGAATCAGGGCAATTGTACCTTTCACCACTTCACGCAAGTTATGCGGTGGAATATCGGTCGCCATTCCCACGGCAATACCTGTGGTGCCGTTAAGCAAAATATTCGGTACACGCGCAGGCAAATTGACAGGTTCTTTTAATGAGCCATCAAAGTTATCTTGCCAATCACAAGTACCTTGCCCCAATTCCGCCAAAAGTACTTCACTATATTGCGATAGTTTGGCTTCGGTATAACGCATGGCGGCAAAGGATTTAGGATCATCGGGTGACCCCCAGTTGCCCTGCCCTTCAATAAATGGGTAACGATAACTGAACGGCTGCGCCATCAACACCATAGCTTCATAACAAGCAGAATCACCATGTGGATGGTATTTACCCAATACATCCCCTACGGTACGGGCCGATTTTTTCGGTTTGCCGCTGTGCTTGAGTCCAAGCTCACTCATGGCGTACACAATACGGCGTTGTACAGGTTTCAAACCATCGCTGATATGGGGTAATGCACGATCCATAATCACGTACATGGCATAGTTAAGGTATGCACGTTCAGTAAATTCTGCTACGGAACGGTTTTCTGTTGCATGATGCGCAAGGCTTGTCATAAAACCTGTCGTCCTAAATCATTTGTTTTTGTATCAATCGGCTTATGCTATGCCGCAGCAGCATCCTGCACAAGGGCTAGTAAGGATGCTCTGCGACAATTTGTGTCTTATGCCGTAAAAATATTCATTTTATAAAAAACAGCAATGCAAAATATACGATGGCTGGTGGTTATTTTACAAACCTATCGACTCTAAAGTTCTGCCTTTGGTTTCTTCACCCAACACCACAATCACCAAGGCAACGGCCAATAAAACCGCTGTAAACATCATAAAGACATAACTAAAGCCATTTTGCATAACCATCATGTGCGTGACCACCATTGGAGCGACAATACCACCCATGCGTCCAATGGCCGAGGCCCAACCTGAACCAAAAGCACGAATATTGGTTGGATATTGTTCAGGAGTATAAGTGTATAGCACACCCCATGCGCCCAAGTTGAAGAACGACATCAAACAACCCCAGAACATGATCATCGCTACACTGTCGGCCTGACCAAAGAAATAAGCCGATACGGCACACATGCCAATAAAACCAGCTAGTGTGGCTTTGCGCCCTAATTTTTCGACCAGCCAAGCAGCTGCAATATAACCGGGTAATTGCGCCAAAATCATGCCCAACACATATTCAAATGACTGTACGATGCTGTAGCCTTGCTGCACCAACAGACTAGGCAACCAAGTGAAAATGCCATAATAGGAATAGACAATGCCAAACCAAATCAGCCACAGCATTAAACTACGGCGTGCAAATGGCCCCGACCACAGTTGGGTAAAAGAGATATGCTGTTTAGCGGCAACAGGCTGAACTTCAATCTGTTCAATGACTTCTACCCCACATTGACGCTCAAACTTTTGTACCAGTGCATGTGCTTCGGCAATACGACCACGATTGATCAGATATGGGATAGATTCAGGGACTTTTTTCCAGATAACCAAGGCATATAAGGCAGGCAAACCACCGATTAAAAATGCTGTATGCCAATCAAATTTTGGAATCACAAAATAAGAAACCAATGCCGCACATAACCACCCCAAGCCCCAAAAACTTTCCAGCAATACAATAAAGCGCCCACGCACATGCGCAGGAATGTATTCACTGACCAACGTCACCGCTACGGGAAGCTGCCCGCCCAAACCTAAACCGACAATAAAGCGAAAGACCAGTAACCAAGTTAAATTCGGTGCAAAGGCACAAGCGGCAGTAGCTAGACTGTAAATCACCAAGGTGGTGGCAAATACAGTTTTACGTCCAATTTTATCGGCCAGACCACCTGAAAAGACTGCCCCAATGGCCATTCCGACAAAACCAATCGACACCACCATGCCTTTTTCGGCAGGGGTCATGCTCCAGTCTTCTGCCATTTTTGCCAAAATAAAGGAGATCAGTCCTGTATCCATGGCATCAAACATCCAGCCCAGACCAATCACCACCAGTAGGCTATAGTGGAATTTTCCAATGGGTAGACGTTGCACACGCGAAACTAAATCCATAACACACTCTTTAAGTTGGCTAAAAGGATATGGGCTAAAACACAACTGCTGTTGTATTTTTATACTATGAATTGACAGGATGTGGATAGCATTAAAAAACCGATCTGGTGATCGGTTCGCTTCTATTTAGATATTCAATACAATTCTTATAACCAATTAGGTTTCATCTTTAGAGGATGCTGAATGTTCATCATCGTCCTGATAAATAAATTTAGGCATTTCTAAGCCAAAATAAATCGCAATCAAACGCAAAGTAAAACCAAAAACAAGTGTTGAGATCACGGTCAATTCAAGCGACAAACCGATTTCGATACACAACCAATAGCAAATCACGGACACAAAAGAAATACTGGCATATAGCTCACGGCGGAACACTAAAGGCACATCGTTACACAGAATATCACGCAGAATCCCACCTGACACACCTGTTAAGACGCCTGCAACGGCAGACACCACAAAGCCATGCCCCATTTCCAAAGCAATTTGACAACCAATAATAGTGAAGCCAATTAAGCCTAAAGCATCGAGCACCAAGAAAATGGAACGTAAATGACGCATCCATTTGGCAATTAAAATGGTGATAAAAGCTGCAATACAGGTCAGCACCAAATATTCAGGATGTTTGACCCAAGTCAGCGGATAATGCCCCAACAATACATCTCGCACCGAACCACCGCCCAATGCGGTGACACAGGCAATTAAGGTGACACCAAACCAGTCCATGCTGCGACGCCCTGCAGACAATGCGCCTGTCATCGCTTCTGCGGTAATCGCGATTAAGTAAATGACCAACAACAACATGGACTTGCCCTTCTTTCACTAGGCCAATAGATGCGCGTTATAATAAGCGAAAAACCAAGATAAAGTTATAAAAATTGCGCACAACATTGCTTAAATTTTTTACCCGAACCACAAATACACGGCTGTTTCATGGTCGGCTGTTGCCCTGTGGTCGGATCTAGAAAATACCAGCGTGCCTGATGTTGCACAAAATGGGAAATTTCATGGTGAATTTGCGCCTGCTTAGCATCATGGTAATGGGCTTTAAATTCAACTTGGGCATGGCTTTTATCTAACTTTTCATTGCTATTCAGCACTTCGAGCTTTAACCATTGATTCGACTTGCTCCAATCTGCAATTGCGCCAACATCCAGACTTGCCTGTTGTCCTAGCGCAGTGGTTTGCACAATATAATCAATTTGTTGTAAGGCAAAAGCACTATAGCGTGAACGCATGAGTTGGCTTGCAGTTTCCGCATGTGCCTGCCCTACGTGTAAAGGTTGGCAGCAGTGTTGATAATCGCCCTGCCCGCATGGACATGCCAAATTCTTCATCAATATTCCAAAACAATTTTAAATAGACAATCATCTTAAATAAAAGATAGGAAAATAGCCCGATATACGGGCTATTTTCGGTGGGGTATTTGCAAACTATTCTTCGTCAGAACTTCCTTGCTGAATCAAATGCACTTTTTCAATTTTATGTCCATCCATGGTCACAATTTCAAAAACATAACCATCGGAAAGCAGCTTTTCACCGTTTTCAGGCAAACGCCCCAAATGGAATAAAATATAGCCTGATAAAGTTGAATATTGCTCGCTTTCATCCACCAAATCACGACCTAATAATAAAGATACGTGGCGAATATCAATGGAACCATCTAGCAATAATGTGCCATCTTCCAAACTTTCAGCACTGGCTTCGAGTGCATCTTCATCTGGGAATTCACCTGCAATTGCTTCCAGAATATCAATGGGTGTGGCAACGCCTTCAATCGAGCCGTATTCATTCAGCACAATCGCCATTTGCAGCGGTGCTTGACGCAATTGCTCCATCACCATCAAAACTTGGGCATTTTCATGCACAATTACGGGTTCACGCAAATGTGTTTCAAAGTCCAGTACACCTGTTTCAATGTATTGATTCATAACTTTATGGGTTAAGACAATGCCTGAAATATTGTCCAGTTCACCACGTGCCACAATCACTCGTGAATGGGTCATACTTAATAATTGGCTGCGAATTGAAGCATCATCTTCGTCTAAATCAATCCATTCCAATTCAGGGCGTGGCGTCATCACCGACTTTACAGGACGCTCAGATAAGCCCAACACTCCTTGTACCATCACGCTGTGATAGACGCCATTTTCAGCATCAAAGACTTCATCGGCAAAGGCGCGGGTAGCTAAAACATCTTCATTGATATGACTGCTTTCTGCCGTATTTTGACTTTTGCCACCTAACATCCGCATCACAGCCGAAGCAGTACGGTAGCGCAAATCGGTGGTGGTCACGGTTTTTTCCTGATTTCTGCGGATGGTTTGGTTCAGGAATTCAATCATCACCGAGAAACCGATGGCGGCATATAAATAGCCTTTTGGAATGTGATAACCAAAACCTTCCACCACCAATGAGAAACCAATCATCATCAGGAAGCACAGGCATAGAATCACCACGGTAGGATGCTTATTGACAAAGTCCATGAGCGCCTTAGACGCCCACAACATAATGCCTATCGCAATGATCACCGCAATCATCATGACCGATAAATGCTGCACCATGCCCACAGCGGTAATCACGCTGTCGAGTGAGAACACTGCATCTAGCACTACAATCTGCACAATCACCATCCAGAAAGTCGCGTGCACAGGGTTTTCTTCTTTTAGTGCTGGTTTGCCTTCAATGCGTTCGCGCAGTTCCATGGTGCCTTTAAACAACAGGAACACACCACCAAACAGTAAAATCAGGTCACGTCCAGAGAAAGGATGTTCAAAAATATGAAACAGTGGTTGGGTCAGAGTGACGACCCACGCGATAGAGGCGAGTAAAATCAGGCGCATCCCCAAGGCGAGAAGCAAGCCCACCACCCGTGCCGTATTGCGTTGTTCTGGCGGTAATTTTTCTGCCAAAATGGCAATGAACACCAAGTTATCAATGCCTAATACAATTTCGAGTACGATCAGGGTCAATAACCCAACCCACGCAGCGGGGTCAGACATCCATTCAAAGATCATGCGCTCTTCTCCTGAATATCATGGGTCAAACGTGCCACACGGCGATGACACTGAAAAGATAAGTTTGCTTGCTCTGGTTGGCACAGCATGTAATTTAAAAATATTCGTTCGGTGCGACTACTGCCACTGTCCATGACGATTCTATAGTTGTCAGACAAGCTTTGAGTATAGGAAAGTTTGCGCTCAGATTCATCCCCTTTTTGCGACATCATCCACGTCAATGCAGCACTTTCACAAATCTTTGCAAATTGAACACTGCATACTGACGGGTTTGTCATATTTGAGCACTAAGCTAGAGCCAACAAAAAGAACATGCTATGGTGAAGAAAATAAATGAATAGCGAATTAAGAATGACCCAATATATCAATAATCCATCTCCTCAAACCTCTCAACCTTTGGTGGCACTGTACTGTGGTTCGCGCTCTGGCAATAACCCGATTTATCAGGAAAAAGCAGTACAACTGGCAAGAAAACTGGCCGAGCAAGGCTTTGGTATGGTCTACGGCGGTGCGAGTATTGGATTAATGGGTTTGGTTGCTGACACCGTTGTGCAACATGGTGGGCAAGCGGTGGGAGTAATTCCTGAATTTATGCTGGATTATGAAATTGCCCACAGTAATTTAACCGAGTTACACGTAGTCAAAAGCATGCATGAGCGTAAAGCGATGATGGCAGATCGCGCCAGTGCTTTTGTGGCGTTGCCAGGCGGCTTGGGTACTTTTGAAGAGATTTTGGAAATTGCCACTTGGGGGCAATTGAATCAGCACCAAAAACCGATGATTTTATATAATGTAAATGGCTTTTATGATGCGCTGATTCAGCAGTTAGATCATGCGGTGCACGAAGGTTTTTTACCACCACAGCACCGCGCTAAACTGATCGTGTGTAACCACTCCCATAAAATTATTAATGCCTTGAAGAATTTGGATTCTCCACGTCATTTTGTGGGTTGAACTTTTTTAGCTACATGAAATAGCAATAAAAATGAAAGTGAAAGCGAGTCGGTGACTCGCTTTTTTTAATTCACTGTTCATTGGTTTTTACAGCACAAAAAAGAGAACACCAAAGTGCCCTCTTTAATAGATTTCTAATTTTGCAATGCTGTTAGTTAAGCTTGATTTGGTAGACGGCAGTAGTTCCACTGACTTCATTACCCACAACTAACAGTGGCTTGCCGTTAGGCGAGTCTTTGGCTGCAATAAAGATCAAACCTTCGGGACCGAGATTTGAATTTTCAACGGTAACCTCATTACCTTCTGCATCGAAAGATGTACGGGTTTCACCAAACTTACGATCATTAAAATACTCAACAAAAGATGCTTGTGTCGGTTGGGTAATGTCGTACACCATAATGCCACCCATACGCTCCAACCCAATAAAGGCAAAAGTTTTTTGACCAATTTTACCTAAAGCAATGCCTTCAGGCTCAGGGCCTTTATTGTCACTACGATCATCTATACTTAATTTTTCATGATTGGTATTAAAGTATTCTGGAAATAATTCAGCAGCTTTACGTTCAAAGTCATTTTTTGAGTCCCAAACAATTTTTTTGGTTTTAGGATCTACAATACTGAACGAGCGGCCACCATAAGCATATAGTTTGTCATAGGTCATGAAACCATCGCTGTCTAGCACAGGCTCACCATTTGTATCTTTCTTGTAACCTTGCGTCCAAGTAATCGTCAAACGACCCAATTGTGAATCTTTAATTAAATTATCTGCACAAACTTCATTGGCATCTGTAGTGGTACATGCTTTAAATACGTTTGAATCAAGCTTTGCGCCTTTAACCCCTGACTTTAATAGACGTAAATGCGCTGCATAATCGCCATTGGTACTGAAGCCTTTATTATTGAATAAGTGTTTAACACGAATTTCTTCTGCATAACCCTGAGTTATTTCATCCGTACCAAAATATAAGTCTTCATCAACCAACCATTCACGCGCATCACCTTCATTGGCAGTGACCAAGTAGCTTTGTCCATTGGCTTGATATTGCGCAATTGCATCTGGCATATACATGCCATATAAGCCTGGCCAAGCTTGAATATTAATCATCCCCTCATTTTTAGCACAGGCTGTAATCGTTTTACCGTTATAGTCTTGCTTACCAACAACACAATCACGATCACCTGCATCTAAAGCATTCGCAGCTAAGCCAAAGTTTTTATAACCCAATGGGAAAATATCGACCACTTGGTCTTGAACCAAATCAATCACAGCAATCGCATTATTTTCTTGTAAGCTTGCCCAAGCAGTTTTACCATCATCACTCACAGCGATATATTCAGGTTCTAAATCTTGCGCAACAGTCGCATTTGGACCAAAGATACGCACGCCCGCATCTAATAATTCCTGCTTACGTGTATTCCATGCCTGAAAATCTGCAGTTTTTACAGTAGGCTTGTTGATGTCAGTTAGATTAATAATACTGATTGAACCTTCTGGATCAATCTTATAACCTTCATTTGGCTCACCTTCATTGGCAACCAAGACTTTTTTGCCATCTGGAGTAAAAGTCAACATATCAGGCAATGCACCGACTTCAACTTTGCTGATAAAGCTCAGGTCTTTGGCTTTAAAAAATGCCACGATGCCTTTATCAGTTTTAGGTGTTGCCTGAACAGCTAAAGCGACAATACCTTGATGTACCGCAACACTATTGACTTCAGAATTCGCCAAATGAGTCTTGGCATCCAAGCTGTTCAGCTTAACAGGTGCACTTGGGTTGCTTAAATCCAGTACATCGACCACGCCATTTTTCGCATTGACTACAAATAAACGTTTACTTTCAGCATCATAAGCAGAAATTTCCGCAGCACTCGCACCAAAAACTTGTGCATCGTATTCCCCTAAACGCTCCAAACTAATTGTTGTAGGTGTTGCTTCAACAACTTCTTCTTTTACAGGAATAGGATCATTATTATCATTACATCCCACCATCCCCACAGACAATAAAGCCAACATTAATGCAGAAATTTGCGTTTTCATAAATTACTCATCATTTTTCTAAATGCACCCAACTTACAAACTCAAAGTGAATAATCGGTGACAAATAGATGACAATTTCATTGCATTTCCTTGAATTTTCAAACACTTTTCATGTTTTTATAGATGCAGTCCGCTAGATTGCAAAATGGTTTAAACTAGACCAAATGTCCATTTTGCCGAGTTATGAACCAAACACCGACCCATCAAGCCCTGCATCCTGAATACCGTCTTTTGGTATTTCTGGTTTCAATTGGCTTTTTTATGCAGGCGCTCGACACCACCATTGTGAATACAGCAATCCCTGCAATGGCGAATAGCCTGCAGGAAGACCCGCTGCGGATGCACAGTGTTGTGGTGGCGTATGTGCTCTCGGTGGCAGCGTGTATTCCATTAAGTGGATGGTTGGCAGATCGTTTTGGGGTACGCAATACCTATTTTGCAGCGATTATCATTTTTACCCTTGCCTCTTTGGGTTGTGCTGCAGCAGCGAGTCTGAATGAATTACTGTTTTATCGGGTGATTCAAGGTATTGGTGGCGCATTGCTCTTGCCTGTCGGGCGCTTGGCGATGTTAAAAATCATTCCACGTACCCAGTTTTTATCTGCCATGAGCCTGATGAGTCTGGCAGGGTTGATTGGCCCCTTAATTGGCCCAACGCTGGGTGGCTGGTTGGTCGAAGTCGCCACGTGGCACTGGATTTTCCTGATCAACATTCCTATGGGCATCTTGGGCTGTTGGATTTGTATTAAAGCCATGCCGAATGTGACTGAAACTGAAGTTAAAAACTTTGATTTTCTCGGGTTTATCCTATTAGTTGTGGCGATGGCGGGCTTATCTTTAGGCATCGAAAATTTTGCCAATCCACAATATAACCTGCTTTGGAATTTTGCGTTAATCTTGGCTGGTGGTATTGCTGCAGCATGCTATGCTCGCCATGCTCACACCCATCAAAATGCCTTATTTCGCAGTGATTTATTTAAAAATCGCTTATATGCGATTGGTATTTTAGGTAACTTTTTTGCCCGCTTCGGGGGCAATGCCATGCCTTTTATCATGCCAATCATGCTGCAGGTGGCTTTTGGTTTTGAACCATTTATCACAGGTTTGATGATGATTCCAACTGTGCTTGGTTCTTTGGTATCTAAACCAATTATTCGGCCTTTAATTCAACGTTTTGGCTATCGGCAGTTTTTACTGACCAATACGTTATTGGTCGGGGCGTGTATTGCTAGTTTTGCGCTGACCACTGCTGAAACTGCGACTTGGTTACGTGCCTTGCATTTTTTTATATTTGGGGTGCTTAATTCATTGCAGTTTGTGGGTATGAATACCTTTACACTCAAAGATTTACCTCAACAAGATGCCAGCAGCGGCAATAGTTTTTTATCCATGATTATGATGCTGTCGATGAGTATTGGCGTGGCATTGGCAGGTACTTTGGTGAATATGTTTAGTGCCTATTACGGCGCAGGACAGTTAGTCAGTGCCTTTCATGCCACTTTAATTTGTTTGGGTGTATTAAATATTTTGGCATTTTTAGTGTTTTGGAATATCCCCAAACACACGGCTGTTTAAAACGCCATTACCGAAAGCGCATGGTGCTACACCGCACTGCACGTTATGATATGACTTTGCTCCGCGAAGCTTTTTCAACATGCGCAAACCGTCCAATCAAGCTAAAAACTCAGCTTTTACACCGCACTATCGTATGACCATTGCGATGCTTGGCAGTGCTGTTTTGGCGGTTTTATTGTATTTGGGTGTGTTGCGCCAACAACCTGCGGCAACCGAAGAATATCCGATTCAAGGATTTGACGTGTCACATCATCAAGGCGATGTTCAGTGGCATAAAATTTCCCCACAAAAATATGCCTTTGTCTATTTAAAAGCCACCGAAGGGGGCGATTTTAAAGACCGTAAATTTCAGGATAACTGGCTCAAAGCCCGTGAACATGGCTTTTTGGTCGGCGCCTATCATTTTTATCGCTTATGCCGTGATGGAGCAATTCAGGCAGAAAACTTTATTGCGACTGTTCCAAAAAAATCCGACAGTTTGCCACCTGTAATTGACTTGGAGTATGACAGCAACTGCATCAATACCTATACCAAAGAACAGTTACTGCGCGAAATTCAAATCATGCATGATGCGCTATATCAACATTATGAAAAACAACCGATTTTTTATGTATCTAAAGCCTTTTACAATATGGTATTAACTGAAAGCTTTAAGCAAACACCACTTTGGGTCAGAGAATATCAGGGTAAACCACAACTGGCAGGTCAGCCAAAATGGTTATTTTGGCAACATACCAATCAGGGTCAAATAAAAGGTATTCACACCCCAGTCGACCTAAATGTTTTTTATGGCAATACCAAACAATGGCAGCATTTTTTAACAGACAACGCAATTCAACCCACAAGACTTGAACCGAACCAGAAAAAATAACAAGATAGCTGCATCACAATAAAAAAGTACCGTCATGAAAATTATGAAAGGGCTGCTTTGGGCTGCTCTTACGCTCAGCATTTGTGCAGGATTCGCACTGCTTTACCTATTACAACCCGCAGGCAAACTAGAACAATTTTCCGCATGGCAATATTCAACAAAAACCACAAATGCCAACTTAAAAGTACATTATTTTGGCGTATCTACCCTATTGTTTGATGATGGTGAAAACCAAATTCTGATTGATGGATTTTTTAGTCGCCCCTCTCTTGCACAAGTCATGTGGAACAAGTTAGACAGCCAACCAGCCTTATTGCACAAGTTGATTCAACAGCATCAATTACAACGCACACGTGCGATTTTGATCACCCATTCGCATTATGATCACACGCTAGATTTGCCATTTTTGGCGCAGCAACTCAAACACAGTCAAATCATCGGTTCAGAAAGTAGTTTGAACATTGCCCGTGGTGCCGCAATTCCTGAATCTCGATTAAGCCTTGTCAATCCTGCCCAACCAATACAGATTGGAAAGTTTAAGATTACGGCTATTCCATCACAGCATACCCCTGCCACCGCTGTGAATAATGATTTAGGTGAACAAATTCAACAACCATTGTCCTTACCTGCCCGTTTTTATGAATTTAAAGAAGGCGGCAGTTTTGATTATTACATTCAGCATCCTGAACAGAACATTTTAGTCAAAGCCAGTACAGGCGCGATTTCTAAACAATTACAACACTTGCAGGTAGATACTTTATTTTTAGGGATTGCACAGCTCTCTAAACAATCGGTTGCTTTTCAACAGCATTATTTAGATGAAACTGTGGAAACGTTGCGCCCTCGTGTCGTGATTCCAATTCATTGGGATAATTTTTTCCAGCCTTTAGCGCGCCCTTTAGAGTTTTTGCCCCGCATTGCCGACCATAGCCCACGGAGTTTACAGCGTTTGATCGACTATGCAGAACAGCAATCGACACAGGTGATTTTGCTGAATAGCAACACGCCTTATCCGCTTGCTCCGATGCTACAACCGACTTCCTAAACATGCGATACTGTTGAAATCTAAACGCTTCATCTAGTTTGTGCCATGCGGAAAATCATTCATATTGATATGGATGCCTTTTATGCCTCTGTTGAGCTGCGCAGTCGTCCTGAATTGCAGCATTTACCTGTGGTGATTGCTTCGCATCATCCTCGTGCTGTGATTGCCGCGGCATCCTATCCTGCGCGTGAGTTTGGTTTACGTTCTGCCATGTCGATGGCACAAGCCCGCAAACGCTGCCCGCAGGTGGTGGTACTCGAACCCAATTTTGCAGTCTATCGTGAGGTTTCCACACAAATTCATCAGATTTTTCAGCGTTATACACCACTTATTGAACCCTTGTCTTTAGATGAAGCTTATTTAGATGTCACCGAAAATTTACAAGGTATTCCAAGCGCAACTGAAGTCGCAATGCGGATTCGGGCAGATATTTTTCAAAGTACAGGTTTAACGGCCTCGGCAGGTGTCGCACCGAATAAATTTTTAGCCAAAATTGCTTCGGACTGGCATAAACCCAATGGCATTTGCGTGATTAAACCCAGTCAAGTGCAGCAGTTTATTCAGGACTTACCCTTAAAGAAAATTCCAGGCGTAGGTAAAGTCACGCAGGAAAAATTAAAAAGCTTGAATTTAAATACCTTGAGCGATTTGCAACACATTGAAGAAAACCTGTTGATTCATCATTTTGGCAAATATGGAAAACGCCTGTTTTTATTTGCCCAAGGGATTGATGAACGTCCTGTGCAGGCAGAACGTGAGCGCCAGCAAATTTCCAAAGAAATCACCTTTGATGATGACTTAAACTTAGCCGAATGTGCAGCTTACTGGTCTAGCTTGATTGATCAGGTTTGGCACAGTTTAGTGAAAAAACAATATGTTGCACGTGGCGTATCGGCCAAATTGAAACTCAAAAATTTTCAGGTCTTACAACATAGCAAAAGTTTTAAACAGCCTCTTGAAACTAAAAATGATCTTGAAAAAGTCCTGCAGCTTTTGCTTCACGAAATGCATATTCCCGCACAGGATCAATTCCGTTTAATTGGGGTCGGTCTGTATCAACTCAGCCCTGCCGATGAGCAAGCACAACTATCTTTGCTGTAAATATCACAACTCATAAATATCACGGATTTTAAAGCGGTAAACTTCCCGCTCTACATAAAACATACCTAGCCAATACTTGCCGATGAATACTAAAGCCAACTTTTGTATAAATTTCAGCCAAAAGAATAAAAATAAGACAATTTACCCTTCACAGTTGTGCTTTTTAGAGTAATCTATGCGCGCGATGTATTTATCCGTACATACGCTGAGATGTCAAAAATCACCATTACTTTTGGCATACTTGTCCTGTGATTGGCGTGACGATCAAATCCGAAGATTACAGGACAACTCTGCGCTTGGCACTTCGCCGCTTTAATACCGCATCTCTCTTTTCCTCGTATTTTCCATTCAACTACTTTTTATTTTAAGCAGACTGCTGCCTGCATATTTTCCACGTGCTTGCCTGCCTCTATAATACCTCACGCTTTTTATACCCAATCGCTTGGCGCGAGGATCACACCCAATGGCTGTTCAACGTCTACATATCCAAAAACGTTATTCTGAAATTGCAATTTCGGGAAATTTAGTCCATTTGGCAGGGCAACTGGCAGAAGACACACAACAAGATATTGAGGGGCAAACCCAACAAACACTTGCCCTGATTGATCGTTTATTGGCAGATGCGGGTACAGATAAAAGCCACATCATGTCGGTGATGATTTTTCTAAAAGACATTGAGCGCGATTATGCCGCAATGAATCAAGTTTGGGATGCTTGGGTGGCAGATATACAAGCTTTACCGCGTACCTGCGTAGAAGCCAAGTTATATCGTCCTGACGTTTTAGTTGAGATGACTGTGGTTGCAGTCAAACCTGAAGAGCAACCCAACGTATAACAGATGTGATTGGATCAGGAACATGCCCAAAAAAATCAGCATGTCATGGCGACATGCTGATTCATATTGTCTATCTAGTGACTTTAGCGGCAAGCGTTTAGCCCAATACCTTCACTTTATGGCGTACAGAATGCGCTAAAAAATCATACTTTTTTAAGGCAGTATCCAAATCTTCTAAATCTGCATAAGATGACGATGACTGCCCAAAAGCTTCGCGTAATTCGTGATATTCAGGCACATCTTCATAACGCAGCACTTTATAACCCGCCAAACGCAGCAATTCATCTTGGTATTGTGCATTGCGGCTACGTTTCAACATCAACAAATCATCTAAAGCCACAATTGCAACAACTTGATGATTGGCATCCAACACCACAAAATCGGCCATCATATTGCGGTATTTATGTCGAGTACGTGAAAATTTCGTGGTCAGCAAGGCATCAAAAGACACATGCGCCAAGATGATATGTTGAGGTAAAATTTCCTGCAAACGTGTATACGTCAGCTGTTCATTTAAGTTAAAAATTGCACGTTGCTTTAGTGCACTGTCCTGAGGTTTTTCTCTATTTTCCAAGCCCTTAACCGCCATCAAGAGAAAGAAAATCAGTATCAAAACCCCAATCAAAATATAAATGGTCATCATTCAATCCTTAAAATCATTTTTTATAGTTGTTTCGGCTTCATGCCGATTTTTTCATCAAATCAGTATATAACACGCTTTTATATTTAAACGTTCCATTTAAGAAACTACATGAAACATTGACAAAACCATCATAGAAACAGAAATTTTGTTTCACAAGCCCGCCTTTTGTCTAAGTGCTGTAGCATCTAAGCGTGTTTTTATCATTAGATACGAATACTGTATAGCATGCAAAAAAATAACAAAGCAATGCTTAACAGATTCGATTGTCGGACAATTCCGATGAAATGAAAAGCAAACAAAAAAGGCGCTGCAGCGCCTTTTGATGGATCTTAACTTCAAGTACTAAGCTTTCGATTTTGGCTTAGATTTTTTGTGTGAAAATGGACGTTTTTCACCTGTTTCACGTGGCGGCAAACCTGTGTGCTGAGTCAATATTTGCCCTTTCTTCGGACGATTACTGTTCTGAGCACGATTACCACTTTGCCCCGTACGTTTTTGTGAATCACCCGCGACAGTCGAGTTTTTCTTACGTGCCGTTTGATACTGTCCATCTGTGCCTTGCGGCTGATAGGTTGGAATCAGGTGCTGTTTAGAGTTCCCGATTAAATCTGCACGTCCCATTTCTTTTAAGGCTTCACGCAACAACGGCCAGTTGTTTGGATCATGGTAACGTAAGAAAGCTTTATGCAAACGACGACGTTTTTCGCCTTTGACAATATCCACATTTTCGGTATAACGCGCCACTTTGGCCAGTGGGTTTTTACCTGTGTAATACATGGTCGAAGCGGTCGCCATTGGCGATGGATAGAAAGTCTGTACCTGATCGGCACGGAAACCATTCTTTTTCAGCCACAACGCCAAATTCATCATGTCGTAATCGGTCGTTCCTGGGTGCGCGGCAATAAAGTACGGAATTAAATATTGCTCTTTGCCCGCCTCTTTACTGAAACGATCAAACATTTGTTTAAAACGGTCATACGTACCAATACCTGGTTTCATCATCTTAGATAATGGGCCTTTTTCGGTATGCTCAGGTGCAATTTTTAAATAACCGCCCACATGATGCGTCACCAATTCACGTACATATTCAGGGTTCAACACTGCCAAGTCATAACGTAAACCTGAACCAATCAGAATTTTTTTAATACCTTTCAGTTCACGCGCTTTACGATATAACTGGGTTAAAGGTGCATGATCGGTATGTAAGTTTTGACATACGCCCGGGAATACACAAGAGGGTTTACGACAATTCTTTTCAATTTCAGGGTCTTTACAATGCAAACGGTACATATTTGCAGTCGGGCCACCCAAGTCTGAAATAATGCCAGTAAAGCCAGGCGCAGTATCCCGAATTTTTTCCACTTCACGCAAAATGGATTCTTCAGAACGGTTTTGGATAATTCGTCCTTCGTGTTCGGTAATCGAACAGAAAGTACAGCCACCAAAACAACCACGCATGATATTGACCGAAAACTTGATCATATCAAAAGCAGGGAAACGTGCATTGCCATAAGATGGATGCGGCAAACGTGCATACGGTAAATCGAATACATAGTCCATTTCTTCCGTAGTCAACGGAATAGGCGGTGCATTCAACCACACATCACGTTCACCATGCTTTTGCACCAAAGCACGCGCATTGCCCGGGTTAGTTTCTAAATGCAAAATACGGTTAGCATGCGCATACAGCACAGGATCATTCGCCACTTCCTCAAAAGAAGGCAAACGAATCACTGCCAATTCACGTGGGGGTAATTTGTGTTTAATTGCTTTTGAAGCAGGCTGCAATTGCACAATCTGGGTATCTGCATCTAGCTGATCACCTTCACGAACAATTGGATTGCTGACTACATCTTTCTGGAAATTTTGATATTGCGCGAGGTTGTTGCCCTTATCTTTTTCAATCTCACAACCGTCTAAATCTTCGGTCATCACATAAGGGTTGATGATTGGATCGACACGGCCCACGCTATCTACATCATTAGATGCAATTTCAACAAATTTGGATTTAGACGCACGGTTATGTTTATTGATAATAAATGCTGTACCACGTACATCTGTAATTTCGTGGATTTTTTCACCTTTGGCCAAACGGTGCATCACTTCAATAATCGAACGCTCGCCATTGCCGTACATCAATAAGTCGGCTTTAGAATCCATTAAAATCGAGCGACGAACTTTATCCGACCAATAATCATAATGTGCAATACGACGCAACGAGCCTTCAATCCCGCCAAGTAAAACAGGCACATCTGGAAAGGCTTCACGACAACGCTGACAGTACACCGTAGCTGCACGGTCAGGACGTTTATTCGGCTGATTGTCTGGCGAATAAGCATCATCAGAACGGATTTTACGGTCTGCGGTATAGCGGTTGATCATCGAGTCCATATTGCCTGCGGTGACGCCCCAAGCGATGGTCGGCCTCCCTAAAACCCGAAAAGATTCCACATTGGTCCAGTCTGGCTGGGCGATGATCCCGACACGAAAGCCCTGCGCCTCAAGCACACGACCAATCACGCCCGATACAAAAGAGGGATGATCAATATAAGCATCACCACAAACTAGAATAAAATCACAGGCATCCCAACCGAGCTGATCCATTTCTTCGCGTGACATCGGCAAAAATGGCGCAGGCTCAAAACATGACGCCCAATATTTGTCATAATCAAACAACGCTTTGGGTGCGGTCTGAGCAGTATAAGCAGTAGACATGGCTTGCAATTCTCGGCTGGGAAGTGGAAGATCAAAAGTCGATCAAAGATGAAAGCCGACTATTTTAGCATGAATTCCATTCATCTTGCTTGATTAAAAAACACACAAAATCAGCAAACTATTTTTATATCCTAAGTTGGTATCTGAATAAGAAAAGCATAAAGGGATAAGCCTAAAGCAATAATCCTGAATGCTTATCGCAGCGCTGTTGGTTTAATCTTTAAACGCCACGCACCATAAAGCGCCACACCCAAGACTGCAGTCATCACCCATGTCAGACCAGACCATCCCCATTGTTCCCAAATCAATCCGCTACCACTGCCGAGCAAACTTGAACCCATGTAGTAGCTAAATAAATATAATGATGATCCCACTGCACGATACTGCAGGGCTTGAATCGACACCCAACTACTGGCAGTAGAATGTGCAGCAAAAAAGGCAAAGGTAAATAACACTAAGGCAGCCAATACAACAGCTAAATGTGCAATCGACATCAACCACAATGCAATCAACATGAGGACAATCACCATAGGCAACACACGTTCACGTCCAATACGATTGCCCCAGCTTGCTGCGCGTGGTGAACTGTAAATACCCGCCAAATAGGCAATTGAAATTACCCCAATCCAAACTTGAGAAAGCTCAAATGGTTTAGCCAATAAATAATAGCTAATGTAATTGAAAATACTAACGAAACAGCCCATCAGCAAAAAGCCCTGTAAAAACAGGATTCTTAATTTACGGTCTGCCAAATTGGCAACAAAAGCATCTCTAAACCGCGAGAAGCGAATCGGATACGCTGTAAAATTTTTCGATGCAGGAAGTAACATATAAAAGGTGATTGCAATTAGTAAATTCAAACCACCAATAATTAGGGTTGCCGCTTGCCAAGATATAAAATCGACCAAGACCCCAGCAATTAAACGTCCACCCATGCCACCAATGGCCGTACCCGAAATATACAGCCCCATGGCAAAACCAATGTCTTGCTGTCGAATTTCTTCACCAATATAGGTCATGGCGACCGCAGCAACACCGCTCACAGCAATGCCAATAAAAATTCGTGTGGTTAAAAAGAATGACCAGATTGGAAGTAAGGCACTCAGAATTAATAAAATGGCAGCTAAAAATAAAGCCAAAACCATAATAGGTTTACGCCCAAAACGATCTGAAATAAAGCCTGTGAAAAGCAAACCTATCGCCAAAGCCACAGTAGAAAATGACAGCGGGAAACTACTTTGGGTTGGTGTAACCGTAAAAAAATCGGCCAAAATAGGCATCATCGGTTGCACACAGTACAAGGTCGAAAAAGAAGCGAAACCCGCTAGAAACAACGAAAAAAGAATGGCTTTAAACAGCTTAGTACCATACTGAACATGAGATGCTGCAGCTAAATCAGACATATTTACTCCAATCACGCAATCAGTATACGCCTGTTTATGGACAAAAATAAGCTCGGTATTTTATCGTTTGCTCAAAATCAGCGTCAGTATCATTCATCACTTTGTCAGTTTTTGCTTACATGCACTGAAGCAAAATGAGGCTAGGCAGTATTTTGAGCTTACGGTATTCTTTAAAGCATAAGGAGACAGGATGTTTCCCAAACAGAAAACAACAATAATAGGTTTGAGCACCAGGATCGTGAGGTACGACAGGAGTTATACCTAAACACGAAATACAAAGAAACCCCGTCAGGATGATGGGGTTTCTTTTTATCTGTGTCTTGAGTATATAACTTTATCTATCATCACTTTCTATTTACACGCCCCATAATCAAAAAGTCCCCAAACAAGGTTGAGGACTTTTGAACTTAGCACATTACAAGTTTAAGCTTTGGCAGCAACTGCTTTGCCTGCTTTAATTTGCTCAGCTTCATCTTCACTCATAATCAAGGCAACCGCAATTGCAGTGATCAACACTGGCAAACCTACTGCCATAAAGTTGAAGTGTGCAGGTAAATTCATACCCAATAAGCCGCCAATTAAAATTGGACCCACAATCGCACCCATACGACCAATGGCAGATGACCAGCCAATACCTGTTGAGCGTACCGCAAGTGGGTAATATTGTGCCACATAGCTATACAACAACATTTGTGAACCAATAGATGCTGCACCCGCCAAGAATACTAAGATGTAAAGCAAGAATTGATTAGATTGGAAGCCCATGAGGCTCATCACCAATGCACCCATGATTCCCAAGAACATCAATACAGGTTTTAAGTGGAAACGGTCTGCTAAAATACCACCACCCACGATACCAACGACTGCACCTACGTTCATCACCATCATGAACATTAAGCTGTTGTCCATAGAATAGCCTGCCGCCATCATCAGTTTTGGCAACCAGCTGCTGAGTGCATACATGGTTAATAGACAAGTAAAGAACGCTAACCAGAACAATAAAGTATTCACTGCACGACCGCGTTTGAACAAGCTCACCACGTTAGCAGCTTCAGGCACACCAACCTGATACAATTCAAAAGTGGTGTCTTCGGTAATTTTTAAATCTGGTGCTAAACGCGCTACGATTGGACGGGCTTGATCTTGCTTATTTTCTTTGACAATAAAGGTTAAAGATTCTGGCAAGAATTTCCAAATCACAGGCAATAAAAACAATGGGATACCTGCAATAAAGAACATGATTTCCCAGCCAAAACTTGGGGTAAACCATGAGCCAAGTAAGGCTGCCATTACACCACCTACAGCATAACCACTAAACATAGTAGTCACTAAGGTGCTACGCATGGTTTTAGGTGCATATTCAGAAGTTAAGGCCACAAGGTTTGGCATTACACCACCAATGCCTAAACCCGCCAAGAAACGTAAAATCGCAAACTCAGTTGGATTAGAGGCGAAGCCACCTGCAAAGGTTAAACCACTAAACAGAACGATACAGATCATGATGACTTTCTTACGACCAATTTTATCGGCCAAAGAACCAAAAATCATCGCGCCAAACATCATACCTGCCAATGCAGTACTCGCGAGCATCCCCGCCTGAACAGCACTCAAGCCCCACTCATCCATCAATAAGGGTAAAACGACCCCATTAATTGCCAAGTCATAGCCATCAAATAAAATGATCAGTAGACACCATGCCACGACATTGAAATGAAATGGTTTGAATTTTGCGTGATCGATGACATCATTCACGTTAATTGCTTGATGTGCCATTCCTCACCTCCTGTGAGTTTGTGTTTCAGTAAGCTTGAATAGCAATTTTTACAGTGAAGACTTTCATTTTTATCAGTCATCCATGTCCACTTTTGCTATTCAAGTAGATTGTGTAACTTTCACACAAAACACAAAAAATAAAAATTCAACATTAGTCTAAAACATTTTATTAATTATGGGTTTATTGTTATTTTAAACACAATAAAATGTGATTATTCTTCTTAATATTTTCTTTCCCGCATAAAAAACACCCCCAACGCTAGTTGAGGGTGTTTAGAATAATGAGCTGGCGATGACTTACTCTCACATGGGTAACCCCACACTACCATCAGCGCGAAGAGGTTTCACTTCTGAGTTCGGGAAGGGATCAGGTGGTTCACTCTTGCTATGGTCGCCAGCACAA